>NZ_JBFIGP010000156.1:0-8858 GCF_041602235.1 Paraconexibacter sp. | reverse complement strand
CTCGTCGACGGACAACTCCGGTGCAGGGGTGTTCATGTGGCTCCTCGGTTCATGGTTCCGGGACATCACCGCCGCAGGCGGACGCGTACGTGGGCACGCGGCGGGTCGGGTGCCGGCGTGACGCGGAACAGGGAGGCTGCACCGCAAAGCACCGGCAGTTCATCGAGGGCACGCGACGCGCCCGACGAACGAGTACACGAGGAACCTATCGCATGCGGTCCTCGACCGGCCTGCCCTGACGACGCCTGCGTTCGCGTCACGGGGCCCGCAGGCGCTGCCGAGATGGCGTCCGAGGCGCTGCGATCCCGATCGGCGATGATTCGCTGGTGCGCATCTCCGCCAAGGCTGATTACGCCGTGCGTGCCGCCATCGAACTCGCGGCCCGTCCCGACGACGACCATCACATAAAAGGGGAGACGCTCGCCCGGGCCCAGGGCATACCGCTCAAGTTCCTGGAGAACATCCTCAGCGATCTGCGCCAGGCCGGACTCGTTCGCAGCCGCCGGGGAGCCGACGGTGGGTACCTTCTCGCCCGCCCTCCGGCGGACGTGACGATCGCCGACGTCATCCGCGCCGTGGAGGGGCCGCTGGCCCATGTCCGGGGCGAGCGCCCGGAGGAAGTGAGCTATGCAGGAAACGCCGAACCGCTGCAGCAGGTGTGGATCGCCGTACGCGCGGCGCTGCGCAGCGTGCTGGAGGAGACGACGCTCGCCGACGTCGCGGCAGGCGATCTGCCAGACGATGTGACGAAGCTCGCGTCCGACCCGCAGGCGTGGATCACGCGCTGATCGCCAGCTCCGGCTCCTGCCGCCCCGGTCCGGTGGACCGCACCCAGACGATGTCGCCGGGGCACAGCTCGAGCTCGGCTGCTTCGTGTCGCGTGACCTGCACCGCGAGTGGCGGGCCGGCGGGGAGGGTGAGCTCAACCCGCACCTCGAAGCCCAGATGCGCCACGCGTGCGACCTGGGCCTCCACCGCCCCCTCGCGGGGATAGGGGGAGATCGCCAGGTCGTGCGGGCGCAGCTGGCGATCGCCGAGCTGCACCACCTCGCCCAGGAACGACATGACGAACGGCGTCGCCGGCCGGTCGTAGAGCTCGCGCGGCGGGCCGACCTGCTCGATCCGGCCCTCGCTCATGACCGCGATGCGATCGGTGACGTCCATTGCCTCCCCCTGGTCGTGCGTGACGAGCACGGTGGTGACGTGGACCTTCTCGTGCAGGCGTCGCAGCCAGGCCCGCAGCTCGGCGCGGACCTTGGCGTCGAGCGCGCCGAAGGGCTCGTCGAGCAGCAGCACCTTCGGCTCGACGGCGAGCGCGCGGGCGAGCGCCATCCGCTGACGCTGGCCGCCGGAGAGCTGCGACGGGTAGCGCCGCTGGTACCCGGCGAGGCCGACGACGCCCAGCAGCTCGTCGACACGGGCGTCGACCTCGGCCCGCGGACGCTTGCGGATCGTCAGCCCGAACGCGACGTTGTCCCGGACGCTCAGGTGCTTGAACGCCGCGTAGTGCTGGAACACGAACCCCACCCCGCGCTGCTGCGGCGGGACGCCGGTGACGTCGCGGCCGTCGAGGACCACGGTCCCCGCGTCCGGCCGCTCGAGGCCGGCGATCACACGCAGCAGCGTGCTCTTGCCGGACCCGGAAGGCCCCAGCAGCGCGGTGAGGGAGCCGCTGGGGATGTCGAGACTGACGCCGTGCAGCGCGCGGAACTCCCCGTAGTGCTTGTCGACGTCGGAGACGGTGATCATGGTCAGTGGTCCTTGCGCGGATTGACGAGGGTCAGGGCCAGCAGCGTCCCCAGGGCGAGGACGGCGAGCAGCGCGGAGGCCGCGTAGGCCCCCGCCAGGTCGAAGTTCTGGTACCGCTGCTCGACGAGCAGGGGCAGCGTGATCGTCTCCCCGCCGATCTTGCCGCTGACGACACTCACGGCCCCGAACTCCCCGACGGCGCGCGCCGTCGAGAGCACGACCCCGTAGGCGATGCCCCAGCGGATCGACGGCACCGTGATGCGACGGAACGCCTGCCAGCGGGTCGCCCCGAGGGTGGCGGCGGCCTGCTCCTGCTCGTCGCCGATCTCGCGCAGGACGGGCATCACCTCGCGCGCCACGAAGGGCAGGCAGACGAACACGGTCGCGATGACCATCCCGGGCAGGCTGAAGATGACCTGGATGCCGGCGGTCGCGAGCTCGTCCCCGAACCAGCCGGTCCGGCCGTACACGAGCACGAGCGCCAGGCCGACGACCACCGGGCTGACCGCGAACGGCAGGTCCAGGACCGCCTCGATCAGGGGCCGGGCGCGGCTGCGGCCGAGCCGTCCGCGCACCAGGGACAGCGCGGTCAGGACCCCGAGGACGGTGTTGAGCGGCACGGCGATGGCCGTCACCGTGAGCGTGAGCCAGAAGGCGCTGATCGCCGCCGGCGTCGTGACGCTGTCCCACACCGCGCCGACGCCGGGGGCGAACGTCTCATAGAGGATGTAGCCAACGGGGAACGCGAGCAGCAGGCCGAGGTAGCCCAGGGCGATCGTGCGCAGCCCGATGCGGGTCAGCGTCTCAGCGCGCATGGCGGGTCCCCCATCGTTCCAGCAGCCGCAGCCCCAGCAGCACCAGCAGCGACAGGGCCAGCAGGACCACCGAGACCGCCGAGGCGCCGCGCAGGTTGTCGGACTCGAGCTGCTTGAACACGAACACCGAGGCGACCTGCGTCTGGAACGGGATGTTGCCGCTGATGAGGATGAGCGAGCCGAACTCCCCGACCGCCCGTGCGAAGGCCAGCGCGGCACCGGACAGGACGGCGGGCGCGAGGTTCGGCAGCACGATCCGCCGGAAGATCGTCGCCGGACCCGCGCCCAGCGACGCGGCGGCTTGCTCCATCTCGCGGTCGAGCTCGATGAGCACCGGCTGGACGGACCGCACGACGAACGGCAGCGTCACGAACAGCAGGGCGAGGGCGACGCTGGCCTGCGTGAAGCTGACGTTCACGCCGATCGGGCTGCGCGGCCCGTACAGCGCCAGGAGCGTCAGGCCGGCCACGATCGTCGGCAAGGCGAACGGCAGGTCGATGATCGTGTTGACGAACGCCTTGCCGCGGAACGAGTCGCGGACGAGCACCCAGGCGACGACGGTCCCCATCACCGCCTGGATCGCCGCGACGAGAAGCGACACCAGCAGCGTGAACCGCAACGCGTCGACCGCCTGGCGGCTGCTCACCGACGCCCAGAACCCGGCGAGCCCGTCGTCGAACGACCGCGTCGCGACGGCCGCCAGCGGCAGCAGCACGACGAGGCCGAGCCACAGGACGATCGTCCCGACGGCGAGGCGCGGCGGGATCGGGTCGCCGGTGAGCGCCGGGCTGGCCGCCCGCGCTCGCCGGACGCGGCCGAGGCGCCCCAGCGCCGATGTCGCGAGCGTGCTCACTTGGCCGTCGAGACCCCGGCCGCTTCCTCGATCTTCGCGATCGAGCCGGTCTCCGGGTCGAAGAGGTCCGCGTTGAGCTTCTTCCAGCCGCCGAGGTCCTCGATCGTCCGGAGCTTCGGGGCGGGCTTTCGAGGACCGGCGGGCGGGTCGTAGCCCCAGCCGGCGAAGAACTTCTGGCCAGCCGGGCCGGTCGCGTAGTCGATGAACGCATCAGCCTCCGGCCCGGCGTCCTTGGTGCGGGCGATGAGGATGTCGATCCGCAGCGTGTCGTCGGGGATCACCACGTCGACGTCCGCGCCCTTCTTCTGGGCGGTGACGCCCTCGTAGGCGTAGGACAGCAGGACGTCCCCGGTCCCGGCGGTGAAGGTCTGCAGCGCCTCGCGTCCGGACTTGTCCTGCACCTTCACATGCTCGGTGAGCAGCTTCTCCGTGTAGGGCAGCCCGCCGTGGGCGTACGCGCCCAGGAGGTTCCACTTCGCCGCCCCCGAGGTGAACGGGTTCGGGGTCACGACCTCGACGCCGTTCGCGAGGAGGTCGTCCCAGCCTCGGATCTTCTTCGGGTTGCCCTTGCGGACGATGAACGCGACTTGCGAGGTGGAGATCGTGCGGAAGTCGCTCACGACGCCCGCGTCCTGCAGGCGCGTCATGTCGGGCTCGATCGAGAAGGAGACGACGTCGGCCTTCTGCCCCGCATCGACGGCCCGGCTCTGGTCGCCGGAGGCGCCGAACGACGTCTTGACCGCGACGCCCCGGCCGGCTGCGGTCGCGCCGAACGCCGGGATGAGCTCGTCGTAGACGACCTGGGGGGTGGAGTAGGCGACCAGGGACAGCGACCCGCCGCCGGACGTCGCTCCCGCGGGGGTGGCGGCCTTCGAGTCCGACGCCCCGCCGCACCCGTTCGCCACGAGGGCGAAGGCTGAAGCCGCGAGCGCGGCGAGAAGAGCGGGTGAGCGATGCACGAGAGGTCCTCCGTGAATGGTCCGATAGCTGATCTGGATTCGGCACAATACACATTCTTCAGTTGATCGGTAGGAAAAGCCGTGATTAGGCCGCCCCGGCCGCGCGTCGCACCCGCCGACCTGCTCGCTAGGCTGGCCCGTCCGTGCTCTACCCGGTCGAATCCTTCACCACCGACGAGCGCGCGCTGCTCGCGCCGCACGTCACGAACCTCGATCAGCCCGTGTTCGCGCTGGTCGGCCTGCCGGAGACGGTGAAGGGTGCGCTCTTCGCCCGGTACTCCCGCTATCAGGGCACGCTGCGGCGCCTGTTCCTGGACGAGTTCGCGGACTCGCTGGGCACGACGACGTCCACCCCCGCGTGGGAGGGCGACGAGGGCCGCCGCGCGGCCGACCTCTACGAGCGCATCTTCGTCGGGTACGGGGACGACTCCGTCGCGCAGCTCGGCGGCGCGCACGTCGCGTGCGAGTGGACCTCGAACGTCCTCACGAAGATCCTGCAGCGTCCGCGCCTGGGCTCCTACCTGGAGCAGTCCACGCGCTACATCGCCTACGACGCGCCGATGGACGCGTCGGAGTCCGAGCCGCGCTACCGGTACTACCGCGACGAGCAGCTCGGTCCCACCTACGAGGCCGCGATGGACGAGATCTTCCGGATCTACTCCGCCTGCCTACCGCGCGTCATCGAATGGGCCGACGGCGCCTACCCGCCGCCCGACGGCGAGCCCAGCGCCGCGCACCGCCGGGCGATCACCGCCAAGGCGCTGGACCTGCTGCGCGGCCTGCTCCCCGCCGGCTCGCTGAGCCACATGGGCATCTTCGCCAGCGGCCAGACCTACGAGCAGCTCATCCTGCACCTGCTCGCGCACCCGCTCCCCGAGGCCCGCGAGTACGGCCGCATGATCCTCGAGGCGATCAAGGCGACCATGCCGAGCTTCGTCTCGCGCGTGGAGCGCCCCGACCGCGGCGGGGAGTGGATCGGCTACCTCGAGCGCCGCGAGGAGGCGGCGCGTCGCTGGGTCGCGCGACTCGGCCTGGACCGGCCGACCGCCGAGACCGCCGACGCCCGCCCGTCGGTGAAGCTGCTGCACGTCGACGGGGACGAGAACGCCCTGCTGGCCTCCCTGCTGTTCGAGGCGGCGGGCGCCGCCGAGGAGGACACCCTCATCCGGCTGGCGGCACTCAGCGACGAGGAGCGCGCGACGATGCTCGCCGACCTGGTGGGTGACCGGCGCAACCGCCGCCACCGCCCCGGCCGCGGCTTCGAGGCGCTGCGCTACCGCTTCGAGATCGTCAGCGACTACGGCGCGTTCCGCGACCTGCAGCGCCACCGCATGCTCACGGTGCAGTGGCAGCAGCTCGGGCCCGATCTCGGGGCCGGGGTCCCGGAGGAGGTCGTCGCCGCCGGCTGCGGTGACGAGTACCGCCGGGCGCTGGAGATCTCCCGCGCCGAGTACCAGCGCCTCGCCGACGCAGGGCTGGACCGCGCGGCGCCCTACGCCCTGTGCCTGGGCTTCCGCATCCGCTACGTGCTGGACCTGAACGCGCGGGAGGCGATGCAGCTCATCGAGCTGCGCTCGGGGCGCGAGGGACACCCCTCCTATCGCGCGGTCGCGCACGAGATGCACGCGCGCATCGCCGCGGTGCATCCGGCGGTGGCCGGGGCCATGCGCCACGTCGACAACGAGACCGAGCCGCGCCTCGAGCGCATCCTCGGGGAGATGCGCACGCAGGCCAAGCTCGACGCGCTGACGCCGCGGCCCTGAGCGGCCCGTCCGCGCCGTTCCGCGCACCACGGGCCTCGTCGCCCGCCCTCCCCGGCGCGGCCAGCGGCCGACGCATAGGCTGCGCCCATGAGCGACTCGCCTTTCGCCAACTACCAGTACGAGATCTACCTGCAGGGGATGGCCGGGGTGAAGCCCGACCACCCGGTCTCGTGGGCCGACCTCGAGGCGGCCGCGCACGACGCGCTCGAACCGGGGCCGCGCGGCTACCTGTTCGGCGGGGCGTGCACGGAGGACACGATGCGCGAGAACCTCGCCGCGTTCCGCCGCCACCGGCTCGTCCCGCGGATGCTGCACGACGTGGAGACACGGACGACGGCCCGCACGGTCCTCGGGACCGAGATGCCCGCGCCGATCATGCTCGCCCCGGTGGGCGTGCAGTCGATCCTGCACCCCGAGGGCGAGCTCGCCTCGGCTCGAGGTGCCGCGACCGCGGGCCTCGTCTACACCGCGAGCACGGCGTCGTCGTTCACGATGGAGGAGATCGCCGAGGCGGGCGGCGACGCCGACCAGTGGTTCCAGCTCTACTGGCCGCGCGGCGAGGAGCTCGCCGCCAGCCTGGTGAAGCGGGCGGAGGCCGCGGGGTACAAGGCGATCGTCGTGACGCTCGACACCTGGCTGCTGGGGTGGCGTCCCCGCGACCTGCAGGAGGCGTACCTGCCGTTCCTCCAGGGCATCGGGATCGCCAACTACCTGTCGGACCCGGTCTTCCGCTCGACGCTGCCCGCGCCGCCCGAGGAGGACATGGGCGCGGCGATCGGCCAGTTCGTCGGCGTGTTCTCCAACCCGGCCGTCACGTGGGAGGACCTCGCGTTCCTCCGCGAGCAGACGTCGCTGCCGATCGTGCTCAAGGGGATCCTGTCGGGGGCCGACGCCGAGCGGGCCCGCGAGGCCGGCGTCGACGGGCTGATCGTCTCCAACCACGGCGGTCGCCAGGTCGACGGCGCGATTGCGACGCTCGACGCGCTGCCCGAGGTGGTCGAGGCGGTCGGCGACGACCTCGCGGTGCTCCTGGACAGCGGCATCCGCAGCGGTTCCGACGCGCTGAAGGCGATCGCGCTCGGTGCGGACGCGGTCATGCTCGGCCGGCCCTACCTCTGGGGTCTGGCGACCGACGGCGAGGCCGGAGTCGCGCGGACCCTGCGCTCGTTCCTGGCCGACTTCGATCTCGCCATGGCCCTCAGCGGCCACCGGACGATCGACGAGGTCGGTCCGGCAGCCGTCGGGCAGTAGCGCGGGCCTCGCGCCGTCAGGCGTCGAGGTCCTCGGCGGCGACGTCCTCGAGCAGCATCAGCGGTTCGATCCGTCCGTCGCCGTGCACGAGGACCGCGCCGCCCGGCCAGTAGGGGTGGGGCGGGCGCATCCGGTGCAGCAGCAGCGACTCGTGCACCCACGATCCGGTGTTCCAGATTCGCGGCACCCCACCCGGACCCGTCCACTGCTCGGCGGTGTCCGTCGACCGCGGACCCAGGCGGTGCACGTGCCCGAAGACCACGTCGTCGGCGTCGATCCCCAAGCGGTGCACGACGCGCGCGAGCGCCGGGATGCTGGCTCGGCGCATCTGCAGGCCGAGCAGATGCCCGCGGGCCGTCGTGACCCAGTGGTGGCCGGGCGACCGGCCCGCCATCGCCTGCGTGCCGGCCATCGTGGCCCGCCGTGCCGCCGCGACGAGGTCGTCGATCCGGGCGATGGCCCACCGGGGCAGCCACCGGGTCAGCGGCCCCTCCAGCGAGGTCAGGCTCTGGCGCTGCTCGTACTCCATCGGGGCGGCGCCGTCGCGGGGCAGGCGACCGAGCAGCCCGCGCGCGATCCCGAAGGCCGACTCGGGCAGCAGGTGACGATCGAGGTAGTGCCCGTGGGTGGCCCACACGCGCTCGCCGAGCCACACGCCCGGGTACCGGACCGTGACGGTCGCGCCGGCGGCGCCGAGCATCGCGACCAGATGCTCGAGCAGGTATCCGGCGTGCGGTGGGACGACGGTGTCCGAGGTGAGCTCGCGTCCGTCCTCCCGCAGCCAGTCCCGGATCAGGTGCCGGTCGTGGTTGCCGGGCACGACGACGACCTCGCGACCCGGTCCCACCGCTGCGCCGATGTCGCGCAGGACGGGCTCGGCGAGCGCCATCGCCTCGTCGGGACGCGCCTCGAGCAGCTCCACCACGTCGCCCAGCAGGACCAGCCGCTCCACGTCCGCGATCGCGGTGAGCAGCCGTGCCCTGGGGACCGGTGCGCGCGCGACGTCACGGCCCGCCCGACCGCCCAGGTGGAGGTCGGAGATCACCAGGGTGCGCACGGGGCGAACCCTACGTGCCGGGGCGCCTGGGGCGCCCGTCAGCCGTCCCGGCGGGCGCTCTCCTCCTCCTGCTGGCGCAGCTCGATCCGGCGGATCTTGCCGGTGAGCGTCTTGGGCAACTCGGTGACGAACTCGATCTTGCGCGGGTAGGCGTAGGCGCTGAGCCGTTCGCGGACGAACGCCTTGATCTCATCCGCGAGCGCGTCGGAGGGCTCGTGACCGGCGGCCGGCAGGATGAAGGCCTTCACGACGTGGCCGCGTCGCTCGTCGGGCGACCCGACGGCGGCGGCCTCTGCCACGGCCGGATGCTCCAGGCAGGCGGACTCGACCTCGAAAGGGCCGATCCGGTACCCGGCGGCGATGATGAGATCGTCCGCGCGGCCCTCGTACCAGTAGTAGCCGTCGTCATCG
>NZ_JBFIGP010000155.1:0-8898 GCF_041602235.1 Paraconexibacter sp. | reverse complement strand
TCCACGTCATCGACCGACCCGGAGGACCGACACCGTGACCCACGTCCTCATCACCGGCGGAGCGGGCTTCATCGGCGGGCACATCGCCGACGCGCTGCTGACCGCCGGCCACGACGTCCGGCTCCTGGACGCCCTGCACCCAGCGGCGCACGGCGACGGCGCGCCCGAGCTGCCGCAGGGCGCCGAGTGGATCCGTGGCGACGTCCGCGACCCCGACACGGTGGCACGGGCCCTCGCGGGCGTCGACCACGTCTGCCATCAGTCCGCGATGGTCGGCCTGGGCACGGACATCGACGACATCGCCGACTACGTGTCGCACAACGATCTCGGGACGGCGGTGGTGCTCCGGGAGCTCGCTCGCTCGGGCTTCCGCGGGCGGCTCGTGCAGGCGTCGAGCATGGTCGTCTACGGGGAGGGTCGCTACGTGTGCCCCGAGCACGGTGACGTCCGGCCAGGACCCCGGCGCAGGGAGGATCTCGACGCCGGCCGCTTCGAGCCTCCGTGCCCGGTCTGCGGCAGGCCGCTCGAGAACGCGCTGGTCCCGGAGGACGCTCCCCTGGACCCCCGCAACGTCTACGCGGCGACGAAGCTCCACCAGGAGCATCTCGCCGAGGCGTTCTCCCGCGAGACCGGGATCCCCGTGACCTCGCTGCGGTACCACAACGTCTACGGGCCGCGGATGCCGCGCGATACGCCGTACGCGGGCGTCGCCTCCATCTTCGCCAGCGCGCTGGCGGGCGGACGCGCGCCGCGGGTCTTCGAGGACGGCGGCCAGCGGCGCGACTTCGTCCACGTCCGCGACGTCGCCCGCGCCAACGTCCTGGCCCTGACCGCCGAGGACCCCGTCCCGGGCGCGTTCAACGTCTGCAGCGGCCAGGCCCGCACCGTCGGGGACATGGCCCGCGCGCTGCACGCGGCGCACGCCGCGGCCCCGGCCCCGGTCGTGACCGGGGAGTACCGGTTGGGCGACGTCCGGCACGTCGTCGCCGACCCGGCGCGAGCCGAGCGCGCTCTCGGCTTCCGCGCGCAGGAGGACTTCCTCGTCGGCATGGCGGAGTTCGCGCACGCACCGCTGCGCGACACCATGAACACCCGGTGAACGCGGTGGGCCGGGTCTTGTGCGCGGTCGTCCCGCCGTCCACACTCAGCCGGTGAGCACGACGAGCGAGCATTCCCGCGGGTCCGTCCTCGTGGTCGACGACGAGCCGACGATCGGCGACGTCGTCTCCCGGTACCTGCAGCGCGCCGGGTACACCACGCGCCTGGCCCCCGACGGGCCCTCGGCCGTGACCGCGGCCGCGAGCGACCGCCCCGACCTCGTGGTGCTCGACCTGATGCTGCCGGGGATCGACGGGCTCGAGGTCATGCGGCGGATCCGTGAGCAGGACCGGCGTCGCACCCCGATCATCCTCCTGACCGCGAAGGGCGAGGAGCACGACAGGATCGTCGGCCTGCGCCTGGGCGCCGACGACTACGTCGTCAAGCCGTTCAGCCCGGCGGAGCTCGTCGCGCGCGTCGACGCGGTCCTGCGCCGCCTCGACACGACGCCGGAGGACGAGCCGCCCATCGAGCTCGACGGCCTGCGCATCGACCCGGTCGGGCGCAAGGTCCTGGCCGCAGGCACCGAGGTGCAGCTCACGCAGCGCGAGTTCGACCTGCTCCTGTTCCTCGCGCGCCACCCCGGCCGGGCCTTCACGCGCAATCAGCTGATGGACCGGGTGTGGCAGTACTCGTTCTACACCGACACCTCGACGGTCACCGTGCACATCCGCAGGCTGCGGGCCAAGATCGAGCCCGATCCCGAACAGCCGCGGTTCATCGAGACCGTCTGGGGGGTCGGGTACCGGTTCGCCACCCCATGAGCGGCCTGGGCCGCAGCATCCTGTTCGTGGCCGGGCTGACGGGCCTGACGGTCACGGCCGCCTGGCTGGGCTACGGCGGTCACGCCGCCTGGGTGTCGCTGGCCCTGCTCGGGCCGCTCGGGGTGCTCGCCGTGGTCGTCGGGCACGTCGTCGCCTCGCGGCGCAGCGCGATCGGGTCCCTTCGCCGGCAGGTGGGGCTGATCGCCGCGCTCATCGTGGCCCAGCTCGTGATCGCGGTCCTGCTGTTCGTGCAGATGATGTTCGTGAGCCGCCACGACGCCTACTTCACGGTGCTGGTGGTCGCGTTCGCCGGAGCCGTGGGCGTGTGGCTGGCGCGCGTCCTGGCGCGGGACGTGATGCAGGACGTCGACACCATCCGCACGACCCTCAGCGCGGTCGGGGAGGGGCGCCGCGACGTGCGGACCGGCCTCACCGCCACGGATGAGCTGGCCCGGCTGGGCGCCGAGGTCGACACGATGATCGACCGGATCGACCGCGAGGAGTCGGCCCGTCGCGCGCTCATGGCGGCCGTCTCGCACGACCTGCGGACGCCGATCACGGCCCTCCAGCTCATCGCGGAGGGGCTCGAGGACGACATCTTCGAGCCCGAGCGGCGCCGGGAGCAGCTCGGCCGCATGACCACCCACGTGCGGGCGCTGAGCGGGCTCATCGACGACCTGTTCGAGCTGACGCGCCTGCAGGCGGGGGACATCCGCTGGACGGCGGAGCGGGTTGCGCTCGACGAGCTCGTGCAGGAGACCGTCGACGCCATGCGCCCGCAGGCGGAGGCCCGCATGGTCGCGGTACGGGCCGAGCTGCCGCCCACCGCGGCGACCGCGCGGGCCAACCCCGAGCAGCTGCAGCGCGTCCTGTTCAACCTCATCCAGAACGCGATCCGCCACACGCCCGCCGACGGCAGCGTCGTCGTCCGTGCCGAGCCGGTCGGGGACGGGGTCGAGATCGAGGTGGCGGACACCGGCACGGGGATCGCCGAGGGTGAGCGGCGCCAGGTGTTCGAGGCGTTCTTCCAGGGAGGAGAGCGCAAGGCGCGAACCGACGGGGGCGCCGGGCTCGGGCTCGCGATCGCCCGCGCGATCGTCGAGGCGCACGGGGGTCGTATCTGGCTCGAGGACACCGATCGCGGGACCCGCGTGCGGTTCCTGCTGCCGGACGTCGGCACCCCCGCCTGACCGGCCGACGCGACCGTCGCCCCGGCGCCGCAGGACCCGAGCACCGTACGGGCCGCGTGCCGGCGAGGCCCGCAGCGAGGTCCCTGGCCCTGCCGGGCATCTAGGATCGTTCGGGCATGGTGCCCTCAGCACATGGCTCCCACGGTGAGGCGATCCAGAACTACGCCAAGGCGATCTACTCGCTGCAGCGCCGCGCGGACGACGGTCAGGTCGGTACGAACGAGCTCGCCGAACGCCTCGGTGTGACCGCAGGGTCGGCATCGGCCATGGTCAAGCGCATGGCCGAGCTCGGCCTCGCCGAGCACGCGCCCTACAAGGGCGTGACCCTGACCCGCGACGGGGAGCTCGTGGCCCTGGAGGTGCTGCGGCACCACCGGCTGCTGGAGCTGTACCTCGCCGAGCACCTCGGGGTGCCGTGGGATCGTGTCCACGAGGAGGCGGAGGCCCTCGAGCACGTGATCAGCGAGGACCTCGAGGCGCGCATCGCGGCGAAGCTCGGCAACCCGACGCACGACCCGCACGGCGATCCCATCCCCGATGCCCAGCTGCGTATCGACGAGGGGGAGACCGCATCGCTCGCCGCGCTGGAACCGGGCGCGCGCGGTCGCTTCGTGCGCGTGAGCGACGCGGACCCCGCCATGCTGCGCTACCTCGCGGAGCAGGGGGTCGGCCTGGGCGACGCGGTCGAGGTCGTGGCGCGGCAGCCGTTCGGGGGTCCGCTCAGCGTGCGGTTCCCCCGGGCCGAGCTCTCGATCGGCGGCGACCTCGCCCGCGCGATGCGCGTCAGCCTCGACTGACCCGCCCTCCTCTGAGGCCTGTGCCGCTGGTGCAGACACTGTCAGCACGAGAGGCACAGCCCCCGCGTCACATCGCGAGGAGCAGGCGGATCCGCTGCGCCGTGGCCTGCGCCTCGGCGGGGTGCAGGTCGTCCCACACCAGGCGCAGGATCCGGAACCCGGCCAGCTGGTAGTCGCCGTCCCGCCGCCGGTCGGCCCGCATCTGCGAGCGGCGACGGTGGAAGGCACGCCCGTCGAGCTCCACGACGAGACGCCGCTCCCGGTACACGCAGTCGGCGCGGTGGCCCGCGATCCTGACGTTGAGCCCGTCCGGGCGCGGGATGCGGTGCGCCTTGAGGAAGCGCAGGAAGCGGCGCTCGAACTCGGATTTCGTGTGGGCGTCGTCCGCCTCGATCAGCCGGCGGACCCGTGGCGCCCCGGGGCGGAACGGCGTGCGGGCCTGCGCCTCGGCGATCCGGTCGAGCCGCAGGCGCGGCTGCCGGTCGGCGAGCGCCCGGTACTCCTGCCAGTCGAGGATGTCGGCGAGGTCCACCAGCGTGCGCGGGATGGTCGTCAGCGCGAAGTGGCCGCTGCGGAACACGTCGACACGGTGGAGGTTGCGCGTGCGGTGGGCGACGATCCCCGGCCGGGACTTCACCCAGGCCGGACTGCTGAGGTGGACGTCCGCGGCACGGTCCCACGCGAGCATCCCGTGGAAGGCGGCGGCCGTCGTGTGCGAGAGGACGGCGTGCTCCCCGTACGCCCACAGCGCGGCGAGCCAGAGCCCCTCGTCGCGCAGCGCCGTGTGACCCAGCGCGTAGACGCCGTGGTGCACGCGGCTCAGCCGCCCGGTGGCAAGCCGATGCCCGATCTGGTGCTGGGCCAGCCCTGCCGCCCGGAGGTCGGCGTGGCGGAGCAGGCCGAGCTGCCGGTTCGCGGTCGTGAGCAGGGCCATCTCGCGGGCCTGTGCCTCTCGTGCAGACATATGCCCCACTAGGGGCACAGGCCCCGGGGTTCGCCCCCGGAGCAGGGGTGGGGCTACGCCGCGCGGTCGAGCGCCCAGTCGCGCTCGAGGCGACCCAGGGCGGTGTCGGCGGGCTCGTCGAGGAAGAACTCCGCCCACAGCGAGCCCCAGTCGGCCGCGGCCCGCAGGTCGCAGGCGACGCCGAAGAGGATGTTCTCCATGCGCCGGACCAGGAGGCCCTCGGGCGGGACGTTGAACGAGCGCACCATCCTGCGCCAGTCGCCGCCGATCGACAGCACGCTCTCCATGAGGGCGTGCGCCGCCGCGCCGCTCAGGCGCGCGGGCTGCTCCCACTCGAACAGGTAGGCGCCGCTGCGACGCATGTGCTCGTAGAGCAGCTCGTCGGGGAAGTCCCAGCCGTCGGGCAGGTACCCCAGGCCGTCGAGCGCCCGCGTGACGCCCGCGGGATCCTGCGCGCGGATCGCGCCGAAGACCTGCGCCTCGCGTCGCGCGTAGCCGGAGGGGAGCCGGCGCATCATCCCGAAGTCGAAGAACGACACCGAGCCGTCCGGCAGGCGCAGGAAGTTGCCGGGGTGGGGGTCGCCGCAGGCCAGGTCGAGCCTGGACACGCACCCGTAGAAGAACCGGTACACGATCTCCGCGAACTCGTCGCGGACGTCGTCGTCGCGCTCCTTCACGGCCGCGAAAGGCGCACCGTCCTCGATCAGCTCGGTGACCAGGACGCGCCGGGTCGAGTGCTCGGTGTCGACGGCGGGGATCCGGACGAAGGGATGCCCGCGCCAGGCCCGGACCATCTGACGCTGGGACTGCGCCTCCAGCTCGTAGTCGAGCTCCTCCGTGATCCGCTCGCGGAGCTCCCGTCCCATCGCGGCCGTGTCGAGCCCGGGGGCGATGCGCCCGAGCAGCGGCAGCAGCAGCTGGAGGTTCCGCAGATCGGACTCGACCGCCTCGGCGATCCCCGGGTACTGGACCTTGATCGCGACCGGCGTGCCGTCCCTGGTCTCGGCGCGGTAGACCTGTCCGATCGAGGCGGCGGCGATCGCGTCCTCGTCGATGTCCGCGAGGACGCGCGCCAGCGGCCGGCCCCACTCCTTGGCCATGAGCTGCTCCATCCGCCGGAACGGCACGTGGGGGGCGCTGTCGCGCAGCTCCGCCAGGCGGGTCTTGATGCGCTCGGAGTCCTCGGGCTCGAGACCGGGGAGGTCCACGGTGGACAGCACCTGCCCGAACTTCATCGCGGCGCCCTTCATCGAGCCGAGCTGCACCACGATCTGCTCGACGATCGCAGCGGTCCGCTTGCGCTGGGCCCGCTCCCGCGAGTCGTCGGTCCGGGCCTTGTCCAGCAGCTTGCCGCCCGCGACCCGCGCACCCTGACCGGCGACGAGGCCACCGATGCGTGCGGTCCGCCCGATGCGGGTGGTCGGGGTGCGATCGGCGGGCATCTCGGTCAAGGGTACGGCGGGGCCGCCCCGCCGGGTCACGTGGCGTCGTTGACGATGTGCAGCCGCAGGTCGCTCCCGACGCTCAGGGTCCGTTCCCCGCGCAGGAGGGCGAGGAGCTCCTCCCCGACGACCTCGCGCCGCCAGCCGCGAAGGGTGCGGACGTCGGGTTCCGGGAGGTGCTCCCGCACCGCGGTGACGACCGCCTGGAGGTCGGCCCGGGTCGCGAGCAGCTCGTACGCCAGGTCGGACTCCATCGCCCCGGCCCGGACGAGGGCCTCGGCGAGCGCGATCAGCGGCGCGTCCTGGGGGGTGGGGCCGGGACCGCGTTCCCGCGTCGGCGGGATCGGGGGCTGGGAGCGGCCACGCTCGACCGCGTCGAGGATCCACTTCCCACGGCGCCGCAGCGTGCCCTCGTGCAGCCCGCGGATCTGCGACAGCCGCTCCATGTTCTTGGGCTTGCGCCGGGCGATCTCGACGAGCGCGGCGTCCTGCAGCACGCTGGAGACCGGCTTGTCCTGCTCGCGGGCGGTCTCCTCGCGCCAGGCGACGAGCTCACTGGCGACCGCCCGGACGCCGCCGTCGAGCCCGGCGATGCGGGGCAGCCGCTCGAAGATCTGGTCGACGTCGCGGTCGTCGGTGATCGACTCGAGGACGCGGCACTCCTCACGCGCCCAGTCCAGCCGCCCGGAGGCGGTCAGGCGCCGCTGCAGCTCGTCGGCGGCCTGCAGGATGTTGAGGACGTCCCCGCGTGCGTAGTCGGCCTGCTCGGGACTGAGCGGTCGCGTGTCCCACTTGGTGAACGACGCCGACTTCTGGAGGCGGACGCCGAGCAGCTCGGCGAGGAGTCCCTCGTAGCCGATCTGCGCGCGCATCCCGGCGAACCCCGCCGCGATCTGGGTGTCGAAGACGTTCGTGATGTCGGTCTGCCACACGCGCCGCAGCAGGGCGACGTCCTGCCGGCCCGCGTGGAGCACGATCTCCACATCGGGGTCGGCCAGGAGCTCGGCGAGCGGCTCGTGGTCGAACCCGCCGCCGGTCAGCGGGTCGAGGATCCACACGTCCGCGCCGCCCTGGCCGTCGTCGACCGCGACCTGCACGAGGCACAGCAGCGAGCGGTACCGCCCCTCGCCCATGAACTCCGTGTCGATCCCCAGGCGTCCGGCCGCACGGGCTCGCGCAGCGATCTCAGCGGTGTCCGGCCCGGCCATGGCCGTGACCCTATCCGCGCGGATCCGTCGATGCGTCGGGCACGAGCCCAGGGAGCCGGACGTGCGGAGCGGCGCGCGGAAGGCGATCGGGATCGAAGGCCGCGATCAGCTGCGCCGTGTCGGGCTCGTCGCCGGGCGCGCAGAGCCCGACGCTCGCCGCGAGGGCGCCCCGGACCGTCGCGGGCCTCTCGCCAAGCGCGAGGCGTGCCTCCAGGGTAATCGCGCCGTCGCGCTTCGCCAGCCGGCGACCGTCGCCGCCGAGGACCAGCGGGACGTGGGCGTAGGCGGGCTCCGGCAAGCCCAGTCGCCGGGCGAGCCAGACCTGACGCGGTGTCGTCTCCGCCAGGTCGGATCCGCGCACCACCTCCTGCACGCCCTGGTCGGCGTCGTCGACCACGACCGCGAGGTTGTAGGCGTGCGTGCCGTCGGCGCGGCGCACCACGAGGTCGTCGACCGCCGTCTCGACGCGTCCGAGCCGGCGGTCGGCGAACGCCACGGGCTCCGCGTCGGCGCGGACGCGCAGGGCGGCGGGGCGCCCGGAACGCTCGCGCTCCGCCCGCTGTCGGGAGCTCAGCTCGCGGCACGTACCCGGATAGGACCCCTCGGGGAGCTCGCCGTGCGGAGCGCTGGCGGCCTGTCGCAGATCCGCGCGCGTGCACCAGCACGGGTAGACGAGGCCGAGGGCGCGCAGCTGCGACAGCGCCTCCTCGTAGCGGTCCGCCCGCTGCGACTGCCGCAGCGGTTCGCCGTCCCAGTCGACGCCGATGGCCGCGAGGTCCCGCAGCTGGCCGTCCTCGTGCTCCGGCCGGGACCGCCCGCGGTCGAGGTCCTCGATCCGCAGCAGGAACCGCGACGAGGCCGAGCGCGCGAACAGCCAGGCCAACAGCGCGGTGCGGAGGTTCCCGAGGTGCAGCGGGCCGGTGGGGCTGGGGGCGTAGCGACCGTCGTGACCCGACACGCCCGGGAGGGTACGCGGCGGCGACCCTCAGCAGCCCGAACGCGGATCCGCCGGGTTCGGCGGCGTCGGGGTGCATTCGCGCAGGGACCCGGCGACCGGGGTGTAGAGCGACCCCTTGACGCGCAGCTTCGTCAGCCGGGTGAGCAGCAGGACGGTCTGCGTGCTGACCGACAGGCGCAGGTCGAGCTCGACCGTCTGCAGGAACCGTCGTTCGACCCCGTAGGCGCTGCCGGTCGAGACGATGTCCCGCCGGATCGTGAGGACGCTCGGCAGCAGGTGGTCGGTGACCGACCCCAGGAGACCCGGGTTGAGGGCGATGGCTCCGGTCAGTCCGCGGAGGTCCGCCAGCGCCGAGGTCCGCGTGGCGAAGGACGCGCCGTCCCCGAGCTCGGTCCTCAGCGACGGGCACCAGCTGCCGCCGACGCTCGCCAGACGCGTGACGGTGAACCCCGACGTCCCGACGCCCACGAGGCACTG
>NZ_JBFIGP010000154.1:0-8917 GCF_041602235.1 Paraconexibacter sp. | reverse complement strand
TTGAACGCGACGAAGCGCCCGTTGGCGGACACCGTGGCGTCGAACGTGTCTTCGTTGCCCGGGGTCCCGGTCGAGCTGAGCGATGCCCGGGTCGTCGTCGGCTGTTGCGCAGCGGCGGGTGGGGTGAGCGCGAGGGCGAGGAGGCTGACGGCCGCGACCGACAGACGGATACGCGACATGGTTCGACTTTGGCCCTGTGCCGAGGGGAAGTCAAGGCCGTTCCGCGACGAGGTCCGAAGTCGTGAGCCACTACGCTGGGGCACCCCTCATGAGCGCACTCACCGAACTCCACGACTCCGTCCGCACCGCCGCTGCCGCCGTCGCCGGCGGGGCCGAGGGAGCGGCCGTCGAGAAGGCGACGCTCGAGCGCCCCAAGCAGGCCGATCACGGGGACTTCGCGACCAACGCGGCGATGGTGTTGACCAAGGCGCTGAAGCGCCCGCCGCGGGAGATCGCCGCCGACCTCGCGCAGCGGCTGCAGGACGATCTGGGTGCCGTGCTCGACCGCGTGGACATCGCGGGTCCGGGGTTCCTCAACGTCGTCCTGGCCGACGCGTGGTTCACCGGAGCGCTCGGATCGGTCCTCGAGGCAGGGGACGGCTTCGGGGCCGGCGGCGCGGACCCGCCACGGAAGGTCAACGTCGAGTTCGTGAGCGCCAACCCGACCGGGCCGCTGCACGTGGGACACACCCGCAACGCCGCCTACGGTGACGCGCTGGCGCGCATCTTCGAGATGCGCGGGCACCAGGTCTCGCGCGAGTTCTACGTCAACGACTACGGCTCGCAGATCGTCAAGCTCGCGACGTCCGTGCAGGCGCGGGCTCGCGGGCAGGAGCCGCCGGAGGACGGGTACCAGGGCGACTACGTCACCGAGCTCGCCCGGCAGGTCGACGGCGCCGACGGCGAGGACCTCGACGCCATCGGCGCCGCAGCGGTGCAGGTGATGCTCCGCTCTGCCGCCGAGAGCCTCGAGCGCTTCGGGGTCCACCACGACATCTGGTTCAGCGAGCGCTCGCTGCACGAGCCGGCGGAGGGCGCCACCGGCTCGGCGGTCGACCACGCCTTCGACGTGCTGGCCGAGCAGGGACGGACCTACGAGCAGGACGGCGCGTTGTGGCTGCGCACCACCGAGTTCGGCGACGACAAGGACCGCGTCCTGCGCCGCAGCAGCGGCGAGCACACGTACTTCGCCTCGGACATCGCCTACCACCAGAACAAGCTCGAGCGCGGCTTCGAGGTGCTGTGCGACGTCTGGGGGGCCGATCACCACGGGTACGTGCCGCGGATGCACGCCGCCTTCCGGGCGCTCGGTGGCGCCGCGGAGGACCTCGATCTCCTCATCATGCAGTTCGTCAACCTCAAGAACGGCGACGACCTGACTTCGATGAGCAAGCGGGCCGGGACCCTCGTCACCCTCGACGACCTCGTCGGGGCCATCGGAGTCGACGCCGCCCGGTGGTTCCTCCTGGCCCGCTCCCACGACACCCGGGTCGACCTCGACCTCGCCGTCGCGCGGGAGCAGTCGAGCGAGAACCCCGTCTACTACGTGCAGTACGCCCACGCCCGGATCGCGTCGGTCCTGCGGGACGTCGGACCCGAGCGCGTCGCATCCGCGCTCGCCGAGGTGGACTCCTCGGTGGCGCTCGGGACCGCCCTGCACGCGTCGGAGCGCGATCTCCTCAAGCTCGTGCTCGAGTTCCCGGACGTGCTCGCCGAGGCCGAGGAGCGGCGCGCCCCGCACCGGCTCACGACCTACGCGCTGGAGCTCGCGCAGGCGTTCTCGGCGTTCTACCGCGACTGCCGGGTGAAGGACGCCGAGCCGGCGGGGTTGAAGAGCTACCGGATCGCGCTCTGCGTGGTCACGCGCAGGACCCTCGCCCGCGCACTGGGGCTGCTCGGGGTCAGCGCCCCCGATCAGATGTGAGCCGCACCCCGCTCGGTCCGGCGGGACCGCTGCGGGTGGGGCTCAGGGAAGCACGACCACGTCGTCGCCGACCGCGATCTCGCCGTCGGTGAGGATGTCCGCGCGCAGGCCTCCGCGATGGACGAGCGCCCGCAGGACGCCGGGTGGCCCCAGGCGCTGCAGGTGGGCGCACGGCTCGCACCGACGGCGTCCGACGCACTGCACCTCACCGATCCGGAAGCGCCGTCCGATGAGGCTGTCGAGCACGATCCCGCGCACGGAGACGTTGCGTCGGGCCTGGACGGGGGTGATCGGCGCGCCGTCGACGATCGCGGCACCCAGCAGTTCCTCCTCCACCAGCGTGAGCTCGCGTCCGTACCCGGCTCCGCGCGAGAACGTCCCCCGGCCCACCGCGTAGCGGTCCCCCTCCAGCCCGCGGCCGGCGACGGCCCGCGCGCGGGCGACCTCGACGGCGGGCGCACCCGCGTCCGGGGCGAGGACGATCGCGGTCACGCTGCCGGGCTCGGCGATCGAGGCGCCAGGCGGGGTGGGAAGGCCCGGGACGAGCGCCGCGACCACGAAGCCGGCCAGCAGTCCCTCCGCGGGCCCGTCGGGACGGGTCGGGCGCAGCGGGTCCCAGATGATTCCCGCGGGTGCCGGCGACCCGAAGGCCACGACCCACCGGACGCTGCGCGTGTCGGCGTCGTCGGGAACCGCGGCGATCCAGGGACCGGGCCAGGCGAAGGCGTCCGGGTCGGCGACCGGGACCAGCCCGAGTCCACGCTCGCCGAGCCAGCCGCGCAGGCGGCCCGAGCCCGGATCGACGTCGTAGGGCTCGAGGTCGATCGCCTCCGGTCCGGTCTCCAGCACGCTGGCCAGACAGGCGATCAGCGACGCCGCGCCGCGGTCGTTCCAGTCGTCGGGTGGCAGGACCCAGCGCACGGCTAGAGGGAGTAGATGAAGTCCAGGCCGACGGCCTCGAGCAGGTCCTGGGCCTCGCGGTTCAGCTGGGTCATCTCCCCGGTGAGGATCAGCAGCCCCATGGCGATGAGGATGACGCCGCTGACCGTGGTCACGACGGCGTGACGGTCGCGGAGCCAGCGGAAGATGCTCGTCGCGCGATCGAAGGCCACCGCGGTCGCCAGGAACGGGATCGCCAGGCCCAGCGAGTAGAAGGCCAGCAGAACGCCGCCCTTGCCGACGGTGTCGGACGTCGACGCGGCGGCGAGGATCGACGCGAGCGTCGGCCCCACGCACGGGGTCCAGGCGACTGCGAAGGCGAGTCCGGCCACGATCGGCCCTCCCGCGCCGGCCCGCTGGATCAGGGCCTCGGGACGCCACTCCTGGTTGAGGCGGGTGATGAACGGCGTGAGCATGAAGAACGCGCCCATCGCGATGATCACGCTGCCGGCGAGCTTGTTCAGCAGGTCCTGGTGGTCGCGCAGGGTCGACCCGATGCCGGTCGCCGTCATGCCCAGGGCGACGAACATCACCGTGAACGACAGGCAGAAGACGACCGCCGGCCACAGCACCTTGGAGACGCCGTGCTCGCGCGTGCGGATGTCGGTGAGCGACACGCCGCTGACCGCGGACAGGTAGCCCGGGACGAGCGGCAGGACGCACGGGCTGATGAAGGACACGAACCCGACGGCGAAGGCCGCGAGCACGGTGGTGTCGGCCTCCGCGGCGATCGGCAGGGCGAAGCTCATCGGTCGAAGGCCGAGAGCTCCGCGTCCAGGCGCGCGCTGTCGGCCTCGTCGAGGGTCGCGACGTCGAGGCCGTCACCGGCGGGCGCCCTGCGGCGGGCCGCTCGCCAGCGCGGCAGCAGCACGGCGGCGGCGGCGAGCAGCCCGAGGACGACCGCGATCGGGACGAGGTAGACCGTGATCTCGAAGCCGTCGCCCTTCGGCAGCGCGAGCACGCGGGGCCCGTACTGCTCGACGAGCCGGTCCTTGACCTGTTGCTTGGTGAGCCCTTCCTCCACCAGTCGCTGGATCTCACGCCGCTGGGACGCCGCCTGCGGGGACTCGGCGATGTTGAGGGCGACGTTGCACGTCACGCACATCACCTCGTCCTCGATGTCGATGAGCGAGGTCTTCGGCGTGGCGGCCAGGGAGGCGGACGGCAGCACGCACAGGGCCGCGAGGACCACGAGCAGGACGCGGCGCACGGTCATGCCCCGAGCTTCCGCAGGGCGGTGTCGAGGAACTCCTCGCTGACCTGCCCGCGGGAGATCGCGGTGATCCGGCCCTGCGGGTCGATCACGAACGTCTCCGGCACGCCGGTCCCGCCGAACTCGTCGTACAGGTCGGTCGAGACGTCCTGCACGCTGGGGTAGTCGATGTCGTTCTCGCGCTCGAAGGCGAGCGTGTCGGCGGTCGGGTCGTTGTAGGTCGCGCCGAGCACGGTCCCCTTGCCGGCGTCGGCGAGGCGCTCGTGGATGCGCTTGAGCACAGGCGCCTCGTCCTTGCACGGCTCGCACCAGGAGCCCCAGAAGTTCAGCACCACGATCTCGCCCCGGAGGTCGGCGAGCTTCAACGAGCCGGTGCCGTCGACCTTCCGGCGCTCGAGGTCCGCGCCGGGCGCGACGGGGCGTTCCCCGCGCTTGACCGCGTCGTCGAGGGTGGTGTCGTTGCCGCCCGCGGCGATGCCGTAGACGAGCAGGCCGAACAGCGCGGCCGCGACGGCGATGACGGCGATCGGGACGGCGGGTCGCTTCACGCCCTTCAGGGTAGTGATCGACCGGGTCCGGCCACCCCGTCGCGGCGCGCTATGCTGGCGACCGCAGCGCGGGTGTAGCTCAGTTGGTAGAGCGTTGGCTTCCCAAGCCAAAGGTCGCGGGTTCGACCCCCGTCGCCCGCTTCGCGAGTCGGCACGTGCCGGGGCCGGACCCCATACCCTCCGCGCGATGACGTCCCTCGCACCCCGTTCCTGATCGATGGCCTTCGACGCCCCGGCCACCCCGGCCACCGCGCAGGTCGACCGGCCCCGGACGATCCCGGCGCTACGGTCCTGGACGCCGGCCCCGCCGCGTGAGGCCGGCACGTTCCGGCTCCGCGAGGACGTACGCGTGATCGTCCGCTACCGGGACCGCAAGCGGCTGCGCGGCGAGGCGCGCCAGCTCGCGGCGGACCTCGGCCTGCTGCTCGACCGTCGTGTTCCGACGACGGCCCGACGGGGAGTACGGGCGCGCACCGGCGACGTGATCGTCGGGCACACGACGCGGGATCCGACGCTGGGCAAGGAGGGCTACGGGCTGCGGATAGGGCGGGCTTTCACGATCACCGCGCCCACCACCACCGGGGTCTTCTACGGCGGGCGCACCCTGCTGCAGCTGGTGCGCCACGGCAGGACGATCCCCCGTGGCCGCGCCCGCGACCGGCCGCGCTATCCGGAGCGGGGCCTGATGGTCGATGCGGGGCGCAAGCCGTACTCGCGCCGGTGGCTGGCCGCACACATCCGCGAGCTCGCCTACCTGAAGCTCAACCTGCTGCACCTGCACCTCAGCGACCACCAGGGGTTCCGGATCGAGAGCTCGACCCACCCGGAGATCGTCTCGCAGGAGCACCTCTCGAAGGCCGACGTCCGGTACCTACTGGCCCTGGCGCGCCGCCACCACGTGACGGTCGTGCCCGAGATCGACATGCCCGGGCACATGACCGCCGCGCTGGAGCGGCACCCCGAGTTCCAGCTCCGCACGGCCGACGGCCGCACCGAGGCGGGCGTCCTCGACGTCGGCAACCCGGAGGCGGTGCGCTTCGCCCGCGAGCTGATCGGCGAGTACCTCGACCTGTTCGACGGTCCCTACTGGCACGTGGGGGGCGACGAGGTCCTGCCGTTCTTCACGTATCCGCTCGGCCTCTACCCGAGCCTGGAGAGGGCCGCGCGCGAGCGGTTCGGCCCGTCGGCGAACGCCAAGGACGCGATCCACGCGTTCATCAACGACGTCGACGACATGGTGAAGGCGCGCGGACGGACCACGCGCATGTGGCACGACGACATCGGCGGCGGGAGCGCGGTCACGCGCCACGAGGACATCATCGCGGAGTGGTGGATCAACGTCTCGCCGCTGTCGGACGTCCGGCCGCCGACCCCGCAGCAGCTGCTGGACCAGGGTCGCCGGATCCTCAACGCGGGGTGGTACCCGACCTACGTCGTCAACGGGGTCGGGGGCTCGCCGCTCCCCATCACCCCGAACTTCCGGGCGGCGTACGAGTCGTGGGACCTCCACGAGTTCCACGGTCCGCTGGTGCACGACGCGACGCTGCAGGCTCCGCCGGACACGGTCGCGCGCGACGAACCCCGCAACCTCGGCTCGAAGCTGCATCTGTGGAACGACAACCCGGCGTTCGCGACCGAGGAGCAGGACACCGCCGCGATCGCGCCGGGCCTGCGGGTGATCGCCCAGAAGACGTGGGAGTCACCGCTGCTCGTACCGGGCTACGCGGACTTCGTCGCGCTCGGGGAGCGCGTTGGCAGCGCGCCGGGGTTCGAGCCCTAGGGCGTCCGCCGCGCGCCGGTCCGGGCCGCCTACGACGTCTTCAGCACCAGGACGTGGCACTGCGCACCGTGCGCGATGCTGTTCGGCACGCTGCCGAGCAGGAAGCGCTTGGTCCCGCGCATGCCCCGGTTGCCGACGACGATCAGGTCGGCGCCGACCTCCTTGGCGACGGCGAGCACCGCCTTCGCGGGCTCCCTCCGGGAGGAGTGCGTCCGCACCTGCACATCGCGCCCACGGGCACGCGCGGCGGCGGCCTCGAGCAGCGCGTCGACCTCGTCCTCGGGACGGATGTCCCAGCCCTCGCCGCCCCCGCTCACGTGCCGGGTCCGGTTCGGCTTGTAGGAGCTGACGACGTGCAGCGCGGACCCGTGGGTGCCGGCCAGCGCGATCGCCTCGTTCACTGCGACCTCGGCGGTCTCGGACCCATCCGTCCCCACGACGATGACATCGAACATCGCAGCCTCCCGTTGTACGACCCCTGGTGCGATTCTGCCACGCCTGTCGAGGCGGGCGTGGAGTGTTTTCAGGGTGCGCCCTGATGTGGTGGGACCGGCGGGGCTCTACGGTCCGGGGACGGCCGGCGACCGGGAGGCTCCGCATGGGTATCTTCAAACGCGACAAGGGCAGGAAGCAGCCGCCCGACTATCGGGCGCTCCAGGCGGCAGCGCTCCCCGAGTGGATGCGACAGACGTACCTCGCGGGTACCGAGGGCGTGCACATCGGGCCGACGGCCCCGCCGGCGACCCAGGACCGGTTCGCCGAGACGCTCGCCGGGATCGCGGGCCGTCCCACGCCGCCCGGCAGGATCCGCGGGCTCGCGCGCATGACCTCCGGCGAGCAGGTGGTCGACGTGCAGATGACCCCCGACGGTCATCGCACCGAGCACGGGAGCAAGGTCTTCCGGGACGTGACGCTCGAGATCCATGTGCCCGGTCGCGAGGTGTACGAGATCTCTCGCCGTCGCCTGCGTCTCGACCGGCTCGACGTCGCCCACGCGGGGTACCCGGTGCTGATCTCCGCGGACGATCCGGACGCGGTCGAGATCCTGTTCGACGAGATGGAGACGACCGGGACCTCGATGCTGCAGCGGGCCGGGGACGTGATCGCCGCCCGGCTGGCGGAGATCGAGTCCGAGGTCCCGGGGCTCCTGCGCGACCCGGGAGCCCCGGAGCGCTAGGACCGAAGCCGGTAGCCGCGCCGGAACAGGCGGTAGTTCACCGCGAAGATCCCGGCGGCGGCCAGCGTCAGGAGCCCCAGCGAGAGCTCGACGTTCGCCTCGGAGTACCCGATGAACCCGTACCGGACGAGGTTGATCATGTAGTAGACGGGATCGATGTGGGTGAGCGTCTGGAACGGCTCGTCCAGCAGGGAGGCGGAGTAGAAGACCCCGCCGAGGAAGATCAGCGGCGTGAGGACGAAGGTCTGCGCGAACGACACGTCGTCGAACTGCTCGGCCCGGACGCCGACGAGAACGCCGAGCTGGGCGAAGAAGAAGCCCACGAGGAACAGGGCCGGGAACAGGACGAGCGGGTGCTCGATGGGGATCCCGATGAGGATCGAGGCGACGATGAAGGTCAGCGACGACACGACCATCCCGCGCAGGAAGCCACCGAACGTGAACGCCAGCAGCAGCTCCATCGGCGAGGCGGGGGAGGACAGCTGGTCGTCGATCGCCCGCTGGATCTTCTGCTGGAGGATCGACGAGGCGTTGTTCGAGAACGCGTTCGTCGCCCAGGCCATCATGATCAGGCCCGGCACGATGAAGACGACGTAGTCGACGCCGTGCAGCTTGTCGATGCGCGAGCCCAGGGCCGCGCCGAACACCGAGATGTAGAGGAAGGTCTCCAGCAGCGGGGCGCCGAGCGTCTGGCGCTTGATCTTCATGAAGCGGTTGACCTCCCGCCGCAGGAGCGCCAGGAAGCGGATCTGGGCGGTGCTCACAGCGCGGCCTCCGTCGGCACGTGCGCGCGGGAGAGCTCCTGGCGACCCACGAGCTTGAGGTACGCGTCCTCCAGCGTGTCGGTCCCGTACTGCTCGGCGAGCTCCTGGTGGCTGCCCTCGGCGACGATCCGGCCGTCGTTGATGAAGGCGATCCGGCCGCAGAGCTGCTCGGCCTCCTCGAGGTAGTGCGTCGTCAGGAGGATCGTGGTGCCCTCGGCGTTGATGCGCTGGACGTAGTGCCAGAGCTCCAGCCGCAGCTCGACGTCCACCCCCGCGGTCGGTTCGTCGAGGATCAGCAGGCGCGGGCGGTGCATGAGCGCGCGGGCGAGGATCAGGCGGCGCTTCATCCCGCCCGAGAGCGTGCGGGTGCGGTCGTGGCGCTTGGCGGTCAGCGAGAACGCCTCGAGGAGCTCGGCGGTCCGCTCGCGCCGGTCGCGCTTCGTCATCCCGAAGTAGCCGCCGTGGTACTCGAGCGACTCCTCGAGCGTGAGGAACCAGTCGAGGTTCAGGTCCTGCGGTGCGAGCCCGACCGCGGCGCGAGCCTCCTGGTAGTTGTCGATCGCGTCGTGCCC
>NZ_JBFIGP010000153.1:0-8925 GCF_041602235.1 Paraconexibacter sp. | reverse complement strand
GTCGATGTGGCCCCGTCGGAGGCCAACGTGCTGTGGATCGCGCCGCAGGACCTCGACGCCGTCGAGTTCGCGACGCGACTGGAGCGCAGCGGGATCCTCGTTCGCGGCGGCGGGGTGCTCGGGGATCCGGACCGCGTGCGGCTGACGGTCCCGCACCGGGCCGACGGCGTCGAGCGGGTCCTCCGCGCGGTGGACACCGCGCTGACCTCGAGCTGACCGGCGCGACGATCAGTCGTCCTCGCTCTGCCGCAGCAGGGCGCTGGTGGTCTGCTCCAGGATCTTGCGCCAGGCCCCCGACGGCTCCGGGTCGGTCTCGAAGTGCCCGACCACCTTGCGCACGCGCGTCGCGGAGATCTCGATGCCGTGACGCGCGCAGACCTCCTTGAGACGGTCGTAGTCCTTGGCCAGCTTGACCGTCACCGACTGGAAGCCGTGGCGGGCGATCTCCACGCGGCTGGTGAAGTTCATGATCGACGTCTGGAACATCAGCTCGTCGTCGGCCTCGGGCTCGATGAGGACGATGTCGACGCCGGGGTACCGGTCCTCCCACTGCCGGGCCATCTCGTGGAGCCGCTGGTAGGCGAGCATCTTGAAGACCTGGTAGCCGATCTGCGGGAACCCCATGTCGCTGATGTGGCGCGGGCGCGACCCGAACGGCGTGCGCACCGGGTGCTGGAAGTCGTTGACGTAGGGCACCAGCGGGTTGACGACGACCACGAGCTTGGCCCCGGCCTCGACCGCGATGTCGAGGTTGGTCGTCGAGGTGAGCCCGCCGTCGACGAACTCGCGCTCCCCGATCCGGGTGGGCTTGTAGACCATCGGCAGCGCCGTGCTGGCCTGCACCGCCTTCGAGATCGGGACGTCGTCCCACCCGGGCTCGCCGAACACCACGCGCTCGCAGGTGTCGAGGTCCGTGGCCGCCAGGTACAGCTCCTGCTCGAGCATCCGGAAGTCGTTGGTGCGATCGGGGTCCGAGAGCACCGTGGACAGGTACTGCTCGATGCCCGAGCCGGTGTACAGGCCGGACGGCAGCCCCTCGGCCAGCCCAAGCGCGACGTCCATCACGCTGATCGAGCCGATCTGCGGGGCCAGCTCGCGCGCGACCTGGATCGCGCGGAACGGCATCAGCAGCCCCTTACGGGCGAACTCGACCAGGTTGGGCCGCAGCAGCTGTCCGAGGTCGATGTCGCGGAACGGAGAGGGCACCTGCTGCCCGACGACGCGCATCATCTCCTCGGGTGTCACGCCGTTGGCCGCCAGGGCCGCCACGAACGAGCCGGCGCTGGTCCCGACGTACACGTCGAACTCGTTGACCGTCTTGTTGACCGACAGCAGGTCGAGCGCGCGCAGCGCGCCGATCTCGTAGACACCGCCGGTCAGGCCCCCACCGCCGAGGACGAGCGCGGTCTTGGACCGCTTGCGTCGACGCGCGGCGGACGACCGCGACACGCCCGATGCGGTCCGTGGCTTCTTGCCGCCGCCCGGATCGATGGAGACGACCTTGCCCATACCCGGAGTCTACGCCCCGGGTTCCGGGCGACCGCCGTCGGCGCCGGTCGCCCGTGCGACCGCTACATTGGAGAGCGGATGTCGTCCCACGCCCGCCGTCTCCCCGCGGTGCTCGGCGCCCTGCTGCTCGGCGTCCTCGTCGCAGCAGCGCCGGCGAGCGCCCTCGACGCCAAGCGCCTGCGCGGCCAGCTCTCCACCCTTCACAAGAAGCTGGGGTCGCGCTCCGCCGCGCTGGTCGTGGACCTCGACAGCGGCAGGACGATCTTCCAGCGCCGCGCGAAGACGTCCCTCTCACCCGCGTCCAACGAGAAGCTCTTCACGACCGCCGCGGCCCTGCTCGAGTTCGGTCCGCACGGGACGCTGACGACCTCGGTGGTCGCCAAGCCCGGCGAGGAGATCAGCCGTGCCGGCGTCATCGACGACCTCGTGGTGGTCGGCGGCGGCGACCCGTCGCTGAACGACGTCGCTCTGCGTTCGCTCGCCGGGGACCTCGTGGCGGACGGGCTCAAGCGCGTGCGCGGGGGCCTGCTCGCCGACGAGTCGCTGTTCGACACCCGACGAGGCAGCTACGACTCGCGCTATCGCCCCGACAGCGACCTGGGCGGATGGCTCGGTGCGCTGACCTGGGCGCACGGGCGTCCCGACTACACGCACGGCCCGGCTCTGGAGGCCGCTGAGCGGCTGCACGCCTTCCTGCGGGCCAAGGGCGTGAAGTTCGGGCGCAAGGCGCGGGTCCGGGCGCTTCCGCGAGCCGACCGGAATCTCGCCGTGCCGCTCGCGCAGGTGGAGTCGCCGCCGATGCGGCGCCTGGCGGCGATCACGAACCAGCCTTCCGACAACTTCTACGCGGAGATGCTCCTGAAGGGACTGGGCGCGCACTTCGGCAAGGGCGGGACGACCCCGTACGGCGCGGCCGCGGCCCGTGCCGCCCTGCGCAGGATCGACGTCCGTCCGACGCGGCTCGTCGACGGCTCCGGGCTCTCCCGCGCCGACAAGGCCTCCCCCCGGCAGATCATCGCCCTGCTGCGGGCGATGGACGAGCAGCCCACCGCGACCCGGACCGCCTTCTTCTCGTCCCTCGCTGTCGTCGGCCGGTCCGGCACGCTCGCGTGGCGGATGCGCGGCACGGCGGCGCAGACCCGCTGTCGCGGCAAGACCGGCACGCTGCGCGGCGTCAGCGCCCTCTCCGGCTACTGCACGACGACGGGCGGCCGCCGCGTCGCGTTCGCCTTCGTCGAGAACGACGTGAACGCCCTCCGCGCGAAGGCGGTCGAGGACCGCATGCTGCCGCGGATCGCGACGCTCGACCCGTAGCCCGGGGTGCCGCGCGGGCGCTAGGGCGACAGCGGCGCGCCGCGGAGCAGCTCCAGCAGTCCCGCCTCGTCGGTCACCGGCACGCCGAGCCGCTCGGCCTTCGCCAGCTTCGTCCCTGCCGCCTCGCCCGCGACCACCGCGTACGTCTTGCCCGACACGCTCGAGGTCACCCGGCCGCCGGCCGCGAGGATGCGCTCGGTCGCCTGCTCCCGCGTGAGGTTCGGCAGGGTCCCGGTCAGGACGAGCGCGCGGCCGGACAGCGGGCCCTCCCCCGGGGGCGGCCCGTCCTGCGCCAGCCGCAGTCCGGCCGCGCGGAGGTCGGCGATCAGGCGACGCATCCGCTCGTCCTGCAACTGGTCGTGGATCAGCGCGGCGACGACCGGCCCGACCCCCGGCGTCTGGGCGATCTGCTCCCCGGTCGCGGAGAGCAGCGCGTCGATGGAGCCGAACTGCTGCGCCAGGTTGCGCCCGGTCACCTCGCCGACACCCTCGATCCCCAGCGCGAACAGGACCCGGGCGAACGGGGCGCGCTTCGATGCGGCGAACGCGTTCACCACTCGCGTCGCGCTCGCCTCGCCCAGCCCCTCCACCTCGATCAGCTGCTCGACGGTCAGCCGGTAGAAGTCCGCGGCGTCCCGGACGAGCCCGAGACGCTGGAGCGCCGCCACCTGCTTCTCCCCCACCCCGTCGACGTCCATCGCGCCACGGGAGACGAAGTGCTTGAGCAGCTGCCACTGGCGCGCGGGGCACATCAGGTTCGGGCACTTCGTGAACACCACGCCGTCCGGCTTCACGGTCGGGGTCTCGCAGGACGGGCACCGCTGGGGCGGTCGCGGGACCGGCGCGCGGTCGGGCCGGTCCACCGCGTGCGGCGCGGGCGACACCACCTGCGGGATGACGTCGCCCGCCCGCAGGACGATGACGTCGTCCTGCGGACGGATGTCCTTGCGCGCGAGGTCCTCCTCGTTGTGCAGCGTGGCGAGCTTCACGGTCACCCCGCCGACATGGACCGGCTCGAAATCGGCGAACGGGTGGAGGTCGCCGAACTTCCCGACGTTCCACATGATCCCGCGCAGCCGGGTGACCGCGGTGGTCGGTGGGAACTTCCAGGCGATCGCCCAGCGCGGGTCACGGCCGACGGTGCCCAGCCGGCGCTGCAGCTCGTGATCGTCGACCTTGACCACGACGCCGTCGATCTCGAAGTCCAGCGACCCGCGGCGCTCCTGCCACCGCTCGCACTGCGCCACGACGGCGTCGGGGTCGTCGAGGGCCACGATGTCGGCGTTGACCGGGAACCCACGCTCGCGCAGCCAGGCGAGCGCGGCCTCGTGCGTCGGCAGGTCCAGCCCGTCCGTCGCCCCGATCCCGTAGGCCCACACCGACAGCGGCCGTTCCGCCGCCAGCCGCGGGTCGAGCTGCCTGATGGTCCCGGCCGCGCTGTTGCGGGGGTTCATGAAGGTCGAGAGCCCGTCCTGCGCCCGGCGCTCGTTGAGGGCCTGGAAGTCCGGCAGGGCCATGTAGATCTCGCCGCGGACCTCCACGAGCCCTGGGGCGTCCTCGATCCGCAGGGGTATCTGCTCGATCGTGCGCAGGTTGTGCGTGACGTCCTCGCCGACGGCGCCGTCCCCGCGCGTCGCGCCGCGCTCCAGGAGCCCGTCGCGGTACAGCAGCGAGATGGCCAGTCCGTCCACCTTGGGCTCGCACACGAACCGCAGGACGGGGTCGACGATCCCCTCGCGCGCCAGGTGGTTGCGCATCCGGGTGACCCACGCGTGCAGCTCCTCGGCGCTGCGGGCGTTCGCGAGCGACAGCATCGGCTGGAGGTGCTCGACCTTGCCGAGTCGCGGGACCGGGGTCCCTCCCACGCGCTGGGTCGGCGAGTCGGGCGTGCGCAGGTCCGGGTGCCGTGCCTCGAGGTGGCGCAGCTCGTCCAGCAGCGCGTCGTAGACGTCGTCCCCGATCTCCGGATCGTCGAGGACGTAGTAGCGGTGGGCGTGGTGGTCGAGCTGCTGGCGCAGGTCCGCGATGCGCCGCTGTGCCGCTGCGCGGTCCGGCCCGTCAGGCGGGGAGCCTGCGGCCGCCATCAGGGCCCGATGTCCTCCGTGGCCGGTTCCAGCAGGCGTGACAGGTCGTGCATCGAGAGCGGCCCGATGCCGTCGTGCTGCGTGAGGTCGAGGTGCAGGGGGGTCACGGCGATCCGACCGGCCGCGATCGCCGAGAGGTCGGTGCCCGGCTCGTCGTGGAAGTCCGGATCGTTCCCGTAGATCCAGTAGCGCCGACGCCCGGACTCGTCCAGGTCGTGCTCACGGAGCTCGTCACGGTAGATCCTCTTCCCGAGGCGGGCCACCTCCACACCCGTCGGCCGGCCGGCGGGCACGTTGACGTTCAGGAGCGTGGCCGGAGGCAGCGGGACCGTGTCCAGCTCGGCCACGATGCGCGCCACGAACGCGGCGCCGACGTCGAAGGAGAAGGCGTCCCCGAGCCGGAAGTCCATCTCGCGGGCGTCGCTCTGCTGCGAGACGGCGATCGCGGGCAGCTGCAGCACGACGCCCTCCATCGCGGCGGCGACGGTACCGCTGTAGGTGATGTCGTCCCCCAGGTTGGACCCGTGGTTGATCCCCGAGACGACGATGTCCGCCTCGAAGCCCTCCACGAGCCCCAGCGAGGCCAGCCGGACGCAGTCCACCGGGGTGCCGTCCGTCGCGAAGCCGTGGCTGCCGTCGTCGAAGTCCACGCGCTCGACGACCAGAGGGCGGCGGGTCGTGATGCCTCGGCCGATCGCCGACCGGTTGCCGTCCGGGGCGATCGTCGCGAGCTCGACCCCGGGGACGGCCTGCAGGGCGCGCCGCAGGACGTGCAGTCCTTCGGCCTCGATCCCATCGTCATTGGTCAGCAGCACGCGCATGGTCACCCCAACCTAGCGGCCGGGTAGCGGGCCTCGAGGAACGTCAGCCCGCGCGCCGGCGCGGTGAAGCCGGCCTCCCGCCGGTGCGCGCCCCGCAGCAATCGGGCAAAGCCCTCCAGCGGTCGGCGCCGGTCGGCGATCTCCAGCATCGTCCCCACCAGGCAGCGGTTCATGTGCCGCATGAAGGCGTCGGCGGTGATGTGGAACTCCAGCCGGTCACCCTCCTCGGTCCAGCGCGCCTCGTGCACGACGCGCTCGAAGCGGACGTGGTCGGTCTCGGTCGGCGTGAACGCGGTGAAGTCGTGCCTCCCCGGCAGCATCGCGGCGCAGGCGGCGAGCAGGTCGCGGTCGAGGTCGCGCACCACGTGCAGCGAGGTCCTCGCGTCGAACACCGACCGGGCGCGGCGGGTCAGGATGCGATAGCGATAGCGGCGCGAGATGGCGTCCCGGCGCGCGTCGAACCCGTCCGGGGCCGCCTCGCAGGAGACGACGGCGACATCGGGCGGAAGCAGCGCGTTGACCGACGCCACCCGCACCGGCAGGCCGGTGTACGAGGCGACCTGGCCGAGGGCGTGCACGCCGGTGTCGGTGCGTCCCGCGACGGTGAGGTGCACGGGGTGACGGGCGACGACCGTCAGCGCCCGCTCGAGTTCCTCCTGCACGGTGCGGAGCCCAGGCTGGACGGCCCAGCCGTGGAACGCCGTCCCGTCGTACTCGATCGTCATCCGGCTCGTCGCCATCGCGGCGGCGAGTCTACGACGGGCGCGCCGGCGTCCGCGTGCTCCGTCGCCCACGATCGGGGCGACGGAGCCGGACGCCGGCTGCGCCGCCGGCTCACCCGGCCGCGCGCAGCTCGTCGGCGAGCCCCTCGAGGTCGTACATCCCGTCGACGGTGGGCACCGCCTCGCCGACGGCTGCCGCGGCGGCCATCACCTCGGTGGAGCCCACCCGGCCGTCCTGGGGCCCGCCCCCGCCGGCGTCCACGAGGACCCAGCGGATCCGTCCGGACTCCACTGCGTCGGCGAGCCAGTCGAGGCTCACCTGGGACTCACGGCCGGAGAACCCGCCGATCGCGGCGAGGTCCGGCGCATCCCCCGTGGCGATGGTCTGTCCGGCGCCGTTCTGGCTGGACACGGCGACCACGCCGCCCCCGTTCGCACGGGCGTAGGAGAGCGCCTCGGTGACGTTCGCGTTGCCGCCGAACATGCCCCCGGCCGACCGGCCCGGGCCGCTCGCGCCGTCGGCGGACGACGGGCCGAAGCTCGGCCCCCCGGTCCCCGCGCCGACGCCGGAGGCCGCCGGGGGCGCCATCCCGGCGGGCGGTCCACCGGCCTGCAGGCCTGGCGGTGGCCCGGAGCCACGTCCGTCGCCCCCGGGGCCCGGACCGCGACCACCAGGCCCCTCGGCCATGGCGCTCGCGGGCCCGCCCGCCGGGAACGTTCCGCTCGTCGGGTGACCGAGCGTCTGGAAGGCCCAGGTCGCCGGCGCCAGGAGCAGCACGCCCAGCGCCGCTGCGACGGCGTAGGCCCGGAGACGCCGCGACGCTCCCGACGCCAGGGCGACGCCCGCCGCGAGGCCCACCGTCACCAGCACGCTCGGCAGCCAGCCGAACTGCCCGTCGATGTGCCCGAGCACGATCAGCTCGGTCAGCACGCCGGCGCCGATCATCAGCGGTCCGAACACCCGGACGTGTCGCTCACCTCGCAGGACCTCCCCGACCCCCGCGCCGACGAGCGCCGCGATCATCGGGGCCAGCAGGGACACGTAGTACGGGTGGAAGATGCCGGTGGCGCGGCTGTAGGCGACGGCGGTGACGACGAGGGACCCGCCGACCGCGATGAGCCAGCCGGTACGGGCGTCCGTGCGCCGCAGGCGGGTGGACGCCAGCACGAGGACACCGGCGAGCAGCGCGAAGCCCAGCAGCCAGCCGCTCTGCCCGCCCAGCGCCTCGTTCAGGAGGCGCAGCGGACCCGCGTCGCCGCCGAACAGCGTGGACCCGCCGCCCGGCCCGCCGCCCGCGGCGGCGCCGCCAGGCCCCCCGTCCTGTCCGAAGAGCCGTCCGAGGCCGTTGTAGCCGAAGATCAGGGACCAGATGCTGTTGTCGTTGGTCCCGGAGATCCAGGGTCGGTCGGACGCAGGGGTCAGCCACATCAGGACCGGCCAGGCGAGGCCGACCGCGGTCATCGCGGCGGCGCCGAGCGCGAGGCTGCGAGCTGCCGCCCGCCGCCCGCGCGGAGCGACCCACATCCAGGCCGCGACGATGCCGGGGACCACCAGCAGTGCGGCGGCCATCTTCGTCTCGAATCCCAGCCCGACCGCGACGCCCGCGGCCACGATCCAGCGGGCGCGACCGTCCTCGAGGCCCCGCGCGACGAACCACAGCGCCGCGACCGAGCACAGGACGAGCAGCGCGTCGGGGTTGTTGTGACGCGCGACCGCGACCGCGACCGGCGTGGTGGCGAGCGCGAGGCCGCCGGCGAACCCCGCCGCCCGGCCGAACCGGCGACGGACGAGGTCGTAGGTCAGCAGCACGCTGCCGACCCCCATGAGCGCCTGCGGCACGAGCAGGCTCCATGAGGAGAACCCGAAGATCCGCGCGGAGAGCGCCTGGACCCACAGGGCGAGCGGCGGCTTGTCGATCGTCTGAACACCGGTCGTGTCGAAGGCTCCGTAGACGAAGGCGTGCCAGCTCTCGGTCATCGATCGCACGGCGCCGCTGTAGTAGTCGTTGGCCAAGCCGTTGCGATCCAGCGACCACAGGTTCAGCACCGCGGCGAGCACCACGAGCCCGATGAGCTCGGGGTGGGAGCGCAGCCACGTGAGCGCGGCGGTCGCCGGCCGGGCCGGAGCACGTGCTCCTCGCAGCGGCATCGTGAGGGACGGAGTCGACATCGGGGCCTTTCGGTCGTGGAAGGAGTGGAGGGACTGCGGGGAGGTCCGAGCGCGAGCGGGGCTCACAGCCCGGTCCGGGCGATGGCGGTGATCGCGGTCCGGCCCGCGCCGGGCCGGCGTCGACGGGCGAACACCCACGTCTTCAGCGCCACGTAGCGCGTGATCGTGGCGCACACGCTGGCGGTGATCAGGACCGTGAGCTCGACGGTCCGGGACGGCGAGGCGTCCAGCGCGTGGAGCACGGCGAGCGCGCCGCTGGTGAGCCCGAGCGTGAGGACGTAGACGACGGCTCCGGCGGCGTGCTG
>NZ_JBFIGP010000152.1:0-8966 GCF_041602235.1 Paraconexibacter sp. | reverse complement strand
GGCCTCCACGTTGGTCGGCTCACCACGGGGCCTCCTCCGCCCCTCGCCGAGCTCCGTCCGGGGCCGGGTGATCCCGCCCGGAACGGCGTCCGATCGACGGCGCCGAAGCGCTACCCCGTGCGTCCCAGGCGCGACGCGAGGGCGACCGCCTCGTCCGCGGATGCGAACGTCAACTCGACGCGGTACCCGGTACCTCGCGGCTTGACCTTCAGATCGGTGCCGAGGGCAGCGCCGAGGGCCGCCGCGATGTCCTCGGCGGCTGCCGCCTGATCAGGATGCAGGGCGGCGCGGCCCTTCGTCACCCCGCGCTCGGCCTCGTTGACCTGGCGCGCCTTCTCCTCCAGGACGCGCACCGACCATCCGGCCTCCGCCGCGGCGCGACCGAGGCGCTTGCGGTCCCCGTGGTCGTCGGCCATCAGCAGGGCGCGACCATGGCCCTCACTCAATGCGCCGGACTCCAGGAGATCGAGGACCTCGTCGGGCAGGTCGAGAATTCGCAGCAGGTTGGACACCGCGACGCGGCTACGACCGATGCGCTTCCCGACGGCCTCGCGGGTCAGCCCCAGCTCCTCGACGAGGCCCGCGACAGCACGCGCCTCCTCGACCGGGTTGAGGTCCTGCCGAGCCATGTTCTCGATGAGTGCGTCCTCGAGCGTCGTGGCGTCGTCACGCTCCCGGACGATGGCCGGTATGACCTTGAGGCCGGCGGCCTGGGCGGCGCGCCAGCGACGCTCGCCGGCAACGAGCTCGTAACCGGTGCCGCTGGGGGCCGGTCGGACGAGCACCGGCTGCAGCACGCCACGCTCGCCGAGCGACTCGGCGAGCGCGTGCAGCGCCTCGTCATCGAAACGCTTCCGCGGCTGGTTGGGGTTCGGGTGGACGTCGGTGACCGGCAGCTCGCGCAGCTCATCCGCCGTGGGCCCGGCGGGACCCGCGACATCCTCGGCCGTCACGGAGAGGATGGCCGACAGGCCCCTCCCCATCCCTCGCTTCTCAGCCACGGGCGGCAACCTCCTTCGCAAGCTCGAAATACGCGTCGGCGCCGACGCAGTGCGGGTCGTAGTGCGTCACCGGCACGCCGTGGCTCGGCGACTCGCTGATCCGCACGTTGCGCGGGATGACCGTGTCGAAGACGAGTTCCGGGAAGTGCTTGCGCACGTCCTCCTCGACCTCCCGCGCCAGGCGGGTCCGGCCGTCGTGCATGGTGAGGATCATCCCCGCGATCGTGAGCCGCGGGTTGAGCTCGCGCTGGACGAGCGACAGTGTCTCCAGCAGGCCCGCCAGGCCCTCGAGGGCGTAGTACTCCGTCTGCACGGGCACGATCACGCGATCGGCCGCCACGAGCGCGTTGACGGTCAGCGGGCCCAGCGACGGCGGGCAGTCGAGGATCACGTACGCGAAGCGGTCCCGGATCGGCTCGAGGGCCTTGCGCAGGTTGCCCTCGGATCCGGCCTGCCGCGGAAGCTCCATGGTCGCGCCGGCGAGGTCGGGGCTCGCCGGCAGCACGTACAGGCGGTCGATGGAGGTGGGGACGATCGCCTCGGCGGCCGGGGCGTCCCCGGCCAGGACGTCGTAGACGTTCGGCTCGAGGTCCTTGGCCAGGCCCAGGCCCACCGTGGCGTTGGCCTGCGGATCGATGTCGATCAGGAGGGTCTCGTAGCCCGCCTCGGCGATGCAGGCAGCGACGTTGACGGCGGTGGTGGTCTTCCCCACGCCGCCCTTCTGGTTTGCGATGGCGTAGACGGTGCCCATGCGACGGTCCACGGTAGAGATTCAGACGGTCGGAGGGCCGAAAGAATCCCGCTCGTAGCGGCATTCTCGGCTCACCGCCCACGTCACGCCGGCGCGGTGATCGGTCGCTTGCGCGCCATGCCCTCGCGGCGGGGGAAGCGGTCGGGCGTCGGCGCGACCTTCTCGTAGAGGTAGAGATGACGGGCCTCGACACCCTCCCAGGGCCGGACCGCGACCACCTCGCGCAACGCGAGTCCCGTGGCGTCAGCGGCGGCGCTGCCGTCGGCCTCTTCGACCGGGTCCCGTGCGCCCTTCCACGCGCACAGCGTCCCGCCCATCTCGAGCAGCGGTGCCGCGTACTCGACCAGCGCGGTGAGCGGAGCCAGGGCGCGCGCGGTGACCAGGTCGTGGACACCGAGCCCTTCGGGCCAGGCCTCCGCCCGGGCGTGGACGGCGCGGGCGTTCGCCAGGTCCATCCGCGCCGCGGCGCGGGTCATGAAGTCGCACTTCTTCCCCACACTCTCGACCAGGTCCACCTGCGCGGACGGCAGCGCCAGCGCGAGAACCAGGCCGGGCAGACCAGCCCCGGCGCCCAGGTCGGCGATCCGTCGGGCCTCGCGCACCCGCTCGACCGTCAGTCCGACGAGGGAGTCGGCGATGTGGACGTCGGCGCCCTGGCGAGGGGCGACGACGGTCGTCGGGGCCGTCGGGTCGCTCGCGAGGAGCTCGAGGAGCGCATCGAGACGGTCGACGGCGGTCGGCTTCAACCCGTACTCGTCGACAAGGGCTTCCAGGCGGGGGCGCGCGACGGTCATTGGCGCCCACGGTACGTCACGGACGCTCAACCAGCGTTCCACGTGAAACGTCCCTCGCCGCATATCCGCTGTTTCACGTGGAACACGGGCAAGACGGCCCGCGGCGATGTTCCACGTGAAACATCGGTCCGCGCCCATCGCGCGGGGTCGCGCCGTCCCTACTCGGCGGCGGTGCGCGGCGAGATGACGAGATGCCGCTCGGGCTCCTTGCCCTCGCTGTGCGTCTCGACGTCCCCGCGCTCGGCGAGATACGTGTGCACGAGCTTGCGCTCGCTCGCGGTCATCGCGTCGAGCGCCACCTCGCGGCCCGTCTCGAGCACCTCGGCGAGCGCCTCGTCGGCCTGGCGCTCGAGCGCCTCGCGACGACGCGCTCGGTAGCCCTCCGCGTCCACGACGACCCGCCGCGGACGGTCCTTCAGCGCGGCGAGCGCACGGACGGCCAGGTGCTGCACCGCGTCGATCGTCTGGCCGTGGCGGCCGATGAACAGCCCGAGATCCTCACCCTGCAACGTGGCGACGAGGGTCTCGCCGTCCTCGTCCACGGTGATCTCGATCTCCGCGTCGAGGTCGAGCGCCTCGACGACATCCTCCAGCAGGTCGCGGAGGAGGTCGCGCTCGTCATCACCCGGAATGCTCATCGACGCCGTCCTGTCTTCTTCTTCTTCTTGCGCGGCGGCGGCGGCGGAGCCGAGCCGGCCACGGAGGTTCCCCCCGCGGGCACGGGTTCGACGAGATTCGCCTCGGCCATCGCGGCTCGCGTGTCCGGCGGCGGCCCCAGCGTGCGCCGCACGATGGCCTGCTGGCCGATCGTCCAGATGTTCGTGGTGATCCAGTAGAGGATCAGGCCGGTCGGGAAGTTGATGACGAAGACCACGAAGACGAACGGCAGCGCCAGCATGATCAGCTTCTGGTTGCGGTCCGCGGTGACCGACATGAGCAGGCTCGAGACGAGCTGCGAGCCCACGTAGAGCACGATCAGCGCGATCAGCACGCTGCCCGTCGCCTTGTCCGTCAGGTCGGGGATGAAGAAGAACTTCTCCGCGCCGACCGACGCGACCTCGGAGCACGAGGTGTTCTTCAGCGCGTCCCCCGCGTCCTTGCCGGCCGCGCGGAGCGCCGGACCGCAGATGTCGAGCTTCAGGTCCTTCTGCAGCATGTAGAACAGCGAGAGGAACACCGGGAGCTGGGCCACGATCGGCAGGCAGGAGCCGAACGGATTGACCTTGTTCTCCTGGTAGAACTTCATCATCTCCTGGTTCAAGCGCTGCTTGTCGTCCTTGTACTTGTTCTGCAGCTTCTTGATCTCGGGTGCGAGGACCTGAAGGCCCCGCATCGACTTGAACTGCTTGATCGTCAGCGGCAGCAGCAGCGCGCGCACGAGCACGGTCAGCGCGATGATGGAGAAGCCCCACCCCAGACCGACCGTGTCGTGGAAGAAGAGGAGCACCTGCTCGAACACGTCGATCAGGGGCTGGAAGATGTTCGCCAGGACCAAGGGCACGGGATCTACTTCGTCGGTGTCGGAGCGCCCGGATCACGCCGCCCGAACAGGCGCTGTGCATGCACCGGATCGTGGCCGCCGTGACTCCATGGGTTGCAGCGCAGGACGCGCCATACCCCGAGCACAAGTCCGCGCAGTATGCCGTACTCCTCGATGGCCTGCGTGGCGTACGCCGAGCACGACGGCTCGTACTTGCAGCGGCGCGGCAGAGCAGGCGACAGGAAGCGGCGATAGGCGCGGATCGGCGCCGAAACGGCCCTCCGCGCCCACATCAGGCGGTCGACCCCGTAGCCTTCGTGATCAACTCGCCGAGCTCGCGGCGCACCCCGTCGAGACCCTCGCGCTCCGCGAGCTCCCGGGACTCGGGACGGGCCACGACGACGACGTCGATGCCGGTCGGAAGCCGGGGTCCCTCGGTCACGAACGCCTCGCGCAACAGGCGCTTGACGAGGTTGCGGTCGACGGCGCCGCCCACCTTGCGTGACACCGAAAGCCCCAACCTCGGCTCGACGTCGAGGGTGTCCTCGCCCACGACCGGTTCGGCCCCGCGCGGAAAGGTGTACAGCACGAAGAAGCGGCCGCCGTGAGAGCGGCCGCTGCGAAAGACACGGTCGAACTCCGCGGACCGCGACAGGCGCCCGCGCTTGGCGCGCCGACCGCCGGGTCGCCGCGGCTCCGTCACCGGGTCAGACGGTGAGACGCTTGCGGCCCTTGTCGCGGCGGCGCTTGAGCACGACGCGACCCGCCTTCGTGCTCATCCGCTCGCGGAATCCGTGGGTGCGAGCGCGCTTGCGCTTCTTGGGCTGGTAAGTCCGCTTCATAAGAGAGATCCGCCGCGGTTGGACGACGGGCTGGGCAGTGTAGCGCGGTGCGCTCGGAGAAGGTGTCCGCCGCCTGTGCTTACGGTTCTGCACACGATCCTGCACAGGGCTGTGCAGACATGTGCGACCCGAATCTGCCGCGATTTGCGGGGTCCCGGTCACCGGCCCGGCGAACCGTGGCGGCGGGCCCCAATGCCTCTGGTATGGTCGCCGCCCGCCGCTCGGAACCGGTGTGGCCTTGCGCCAGATCCTCCTGAGCCGGCCCCTCATCCTGCTGCACCGACGCCCATCCTCCGGGGGTCGGTTCCTGCCGTGCATCACGACCTCCACGACATCTGGGACGACCTGTGCTCCGAACTCCGGAGAGCCGTCCCGGAGAGCACGTTCGAGATCTGGCTCGCGCCCCTGCGCCCCCTGACGCTGGCCGACGACACGCTCGCCGTCGAGGCCCCCGCAGGGATCCGCTCCCTCGTGGCCCAGCGGTTCGGCCGGCTCCTCGACGCCACCGCCTCCGCGGTGGTCGGGGCGGGAACGGTGGTGCGGATCGACCAGAGCCCACCGTCCCGGCTGGACGAGCGCGCACCACGGGGGAGCACCGGGCGGACCGCGGAGCGCACGGCGACGCGCGAACGCCGAACCCGCGGTGAGCGCGGCGACGACGCCCCCCGCCGCGTCCAGCCCGGCCCACCCGAGCCCCTGAACCCGAAGTTCACCTTCGAGCAGTTCGTCATCGGTGACGCCAACCGCATGGCGCACGCGGCCGCGCTCGCGGTCGCCGAACTCCCCGGGCAGGCCTACAACCCGCTCTTCCTCTACGGCCCTCCCGGGGTCGGGAAGACCCACCTGCTCCACGCGATCGGCAACTACATCCGCCGCTACGGCGCCGGCCTGACGGTGCGCTGCACCACCGTCGAGCGCTTCACCAACGAGTTCCTCGGCGCCCTGCACGGCGGCGACGTCGACGCGTTCAAGGCGCACTACCGCCGCAACGACGTCCTGCTGATCGACGACGTGCAGTTCCTGGAGCAGAAGGCCAAGACCGAGGAGGAGTTCTTCCACACGTTCAACGCGCTGCACGACATGGGCAGCCAGTTGGTCTTCACCTCCGATCGCCTCCCGGGCGATCTCGACGCCCTGCACGACCGGCTTCGCGAGCGGTTCGCCTCCGGTCTCGTGGCCGACATCAGCGCCCCGGACCCGGCCACACGCATGGGCGTGCTGCGCAAGCGCGCCCAGCACGACGGCCTGGCGCTGCCCGACGACGGCGCTCTCGAGGTCATCGCCGGGCGCATCACCTCCAACGTGCGCGCGCTGGAGGGAGCACTGATCCGCGTGGTGGCCTTCGCCTCCCTGGAGGACGAGCCGATCAGCGCCGAGCTCGCCGCCCGTGTCCTGGACACCCTCTACCCGCAGGCGCGCAAGACCGTGCACATCGACGTGCGCCTCGTCCAGGACCTCGTCTGCGACGCCTTCAGCCTCTCGCGCGAGGAGCTCCTGAGCGACGACCGCTCCGCGCGCGTCTCCTGGCCCCGCCAGCTGGCGATGTACCTCGCGCGCGAGCACACCGACGCGACGCTGCCGGCGATCGGGCGGTCCTTCGGCGGCAAGAACCACACGACGGTCCTCTACGCGGTCCGCCGCACGACCGAGCGCCTGGCGCAGGACCCCGATGTCCTCGCGACGGTCAGCGACCTCGCACGGCGCCTGACGGACGGATGGGAGCTCGCCGATGCCGACCGGGCGGACTGACAGACTTCGCACATCCCCATGGCCCCGTTGTGCGCGCGTTTCCCCGCTCCGTGCGGCCATGACCCGGGTTTCTCCACACTTCCACAGGCCTGATGACTCCAATCAGTGATACGAGGTTCTCATCGTGAAGCTGTCCACGACCAGCCGGGAACTTCTCTCGCAGCTCCAGACCGCAGCGCGCGTGGCTTCGAGCCGCAGCGCGGTCCAGGCGCTCTCCGGCGTGCAACTCGACGCGACGGCCTCCGGCGTCGAGCTGCGCGCGACCGACCTCGAGGTCTCGCTGCGCGTCCCGCTGATCGCGACGGTCGAGCGTGAGGGATCCGTGGTCCTGCCCGCGCGCCTGCTGCTCGACGTCGCTCGTCAGCTGCCGGACGGACCGGTGACCCTCGAGCTGCGCGCGGCCGAGCAGGACGTCGAGGTCGTGTGCAAGTCCTCGAAGTTCCACATCCGCACGCTTCGGGCCGAGGACTTCCCGCCGCTCCCCGGCCGGGCGGACGGCGAGGGGGACCAGGTGGTCACCATGCCGGCGGAGGCCTTCGTCGGCACGATCGGCAAGGTCGCACGCTCCGCCTCGCGCGACGAGACCCGTCCCATCCTCACCGGCATCCTCGTCTCCGCCGCCGGGGACGAGCTGCGGATGGTCGCGACGGACTCCTACCGGTTGAGCGTCAAGGAGACCAAGCTCGCGGCGCCCATCGAGACGGGCTTCGAGGCCAACGTCCCCGCACGGGCGCTGCAGGAGCTCGAGCGCATCGTGCAGGCCTCCGACGCCTCGGAGATCCGGATCGGCCTGCGGGAGAACCAGGTGGTGTTCGAGGTCGGCGCGACGGTCCTGTCCTCGCGGCTCATCGATGGTCAGTTCCCGAACTATCGTCAGCTGCTGCCGGACACCTACGAGCACGAGCTGCACGTCCCGGGTGAGGAGCTCGCCGGCGTGGTGCGCCGGATCAGCCTGATGGCGCAGAAGAACGCCCCGCTTCGCCTGGCCTTCACCGAGGGGCAGCTCACCGTCTCGGCGCAGACGCCCGACGTGGGCGAGGCCAGCGAGCCGCTGCCGGTGCCGTTCAGCGGCGAGGCCTTCGACATCGGGTTCAACCCCGAGTTCCTGCGCGACGGCCTCGAGAGCGTCGAGTCCGGCGACGTGGTCCTGAAGCTCATCAGCCCGCTGCGGCCGGGCCTCATCGAGGCCGGCGACGGGAGCGGCTTCCTCTACCTGATCATGCCGATCAGGCTCAACGTCTAGTCGAGCCTCGTGGTCGTCGCCGGTCTACGTCTGCGCGGGTTCCGCACGTACGACCGGGCCGACGTCCACCTCGGCGCCGGCCTGACGGTGATCCACGGGCGCAACGGGGTCGGCAAGACGAACCTGGTCGAGGCGCTGTACTTCGGGTGCACGGCGCGCTCGTGCCGGACGTCCAACGAGCGGGAGTGCGTGCGCTTCGGCGCGGACGCGGCGCGCGTCGAGGTCGACACGGTCGACCGTCACGGTGACGCGCACGAGCTCAGCGTCGGCTTCCAGCCGGGGGAGGCCAAGCGGATCCGCGTGGACGACGCTCTGGTCGAGCGCCTGGTCGACCATCCCGCCCGACCGCTGGTCAGCGTGTTCCTGCCCGACCGGTTGGAGCTGGTCAAGGGCCCGCCGGCGCTGCGCCGTGCCCACCTCGACCAGGTGGTCACCGGTCTCTGGCCGTCACGGACCGAGACCCGCCGTGCGTACCGTCATGCCCTCGCGCAGCGCAACGCGCTGCTGCACCGCATCCGCGCGGGGCACCTGTCGCGGGACAGCACCTCCGCCTGGGATCTGGAGCTGGCCCGGCACGGCGTCGCGCTGCGGGACGATCGGGCGCGGACGGTGGAGCTCCTGCAGCCGGGGTTCGCGAGGATCGCCGGTGAGCTCGGTCTCACCGGGACACCCGAGTTGCGCTATCGGCCGCGGACGACCGCGGCGACGGCACAGGGCCTCGCCACCGAGCTCGCCGAACGCCTCGACGGCGACCTGGAGCGGGGCTTCACCGGTCACGGTCCGCACCGGGACGACCTGGCGTTGCTGCGCGACGGTCGGGAGCTGCGGGTCTACGGGTCGCAGGGGGAGCATCGCCTGGCCCTGCTGGCGCTGCTGCTGTGCGAACGCGAGGCGATGGCCGAGGAGCGCGGTGCACCACCGCTGATGATCCTCGACGACGTGATGAGCGAGCTCGACCCGGACCGCCGCCGGCTTCTCGTGGAGCGCCTGCGCGACGGCGGGCAGAGCGTCATCACGACGACCGACCTGGCCCACGTCCCCGGTGGCGACGCCGCCGACGTGGTGCGCATCGCGGTCGGCGAGGGCGGCGTCCTGCAGGAGGTCCG
>NZ_JBFIGP010000151.1:0-8997 GCF_041602235.1 Paraconexibacter sp. | reverse complement strand
TGCACGGGCGTGTCGAACGCCAGCCGCGCGAGGATCGCCATCTTCGCCGCCGCGTCCTTGCCGTTGACGTCGTCGCTGGGGTCCGCCTCCGCGTAGCCCAGGCGCTGGGCCTCGGCGAGGGCCGTCTCGTAGGACGCCCCCGTCGTCGCCATCTGCGTGAGGATGAAGTTGGTGGTCCCGTTGACGATCCCGTGGAGGCGGTCGACGTGCGCTGCGGCGAGCGACTCCTGGAGCACGCGGATGACCGGGACGACCCCGGCGACCGCCGCCTCGAACCGCAGTTGCACGCCGTGCTCGCGGGCCGCCGCCCACAGCTCCTCCCCGTGGTGGGCCAGGAGCTGCTTGTTGGCCGTGACGACGTGCTTGCCGGCGGTCATCGCGCGCAGGACGTAGTCGCGAGCGGGCTCCAGGCCACCGATCAGCTCGACGATCAGGTCGCTGTTGGCGAGGATCTCGTCGAAGTCGCCCCGCGAGCGCGTGAGCACCCCGGTGACCTCGGGCCGCAGGCCCGTGGTGGCCGCGACGTGATCGGCGCGCTCGGCCAGCAGGTGGGCGAAGGCGGCCCCGACCGTGCCGTGGCCGAGGAGGCCGAGACGGAAAGGCTGCGGTTCAGACGTCACGGGCAGTCAGGTCCTCATAGGTCTCGCGGCGCACGACGACCGTCGCGTCGCCGTCCTGCACGAACACCACCGGGGGGCGCAGCGCACCGTTGTAGGTGTTGGCCATGGCATGGCCGTAGGCGCCCGTGACCGGAGTCGCGATGATGTCACCCCGGCGGGGGTCCGGGAGGTGCGCCTCCGCCACGATCACGTCGCTGCTCTCGCAGTGCTTGCCGGTGATGCGGCACGGCGCGCCGGCCGGCGCGGACATCCGGTCGGCGACGACGGCCTCGTACCGCGCCCCGTAGAGCATCGGCCGCAGGTTGTCGGACATGCCGCCGTCGACGGCCACCCACGTCGAGACGTTCTGCTTGATCGTCTCCACCGTGTACAGGGTGACCCCCGCGTTGGCGACGAGGGCGCGGCCGGGCTCGTCGACGATCCGCTTCCCCGGCCCGATCGACTCCTCCACCGCACCGACCTTGGCCTCGACGTAGTCCTCGATCGACGGCGGATGCTGGTCGGCGGTGTAGGCGACGCCGAGCCCCCCACCGAGGTTGTACGTCCGGAAGTCGCCGAGGTCGGCGATGGCGGCGACGGCGTCGCGGAAGGGCTGCAGGTCCAGCAGCTGGGACCCGATGTGCATGTGCAGGCCGTCGAGGTCCAGGTGCGGGCTCGCCTGGGCCAGGGCGATCGCCTCGCGGGCCGCGTCCGGTCCGAACCCGAACTTCGAGTCGGCCTGACCGGTCGAGATCCCGGCGTGGGTGTCGCCGCGGACGTCGGGCGTGACCCGGATCAGCACGGTCTGCGCCCCCCGCCCGTCCTCGGCGACCGTCTGCTCGAGCCGCTGCAGGTCGTGGAGCGAGTCGAGCACCACCGCCCCGACGCCGCAGTCGCGCGCGAACCGCAGCTCGTCCTCGCTCTTGGCGTTGCCGTGCAGGGTGATCCGCGCCGGGTCGAAGCCTCCGCGCAGCGCGAGGGCCAGCTCGCCACCGCCCGCGACGTCGCACCCGATGCCCTCGGAGGCGAGCAGCCGGTAGACCGCGGTGCAGGGGAACGCCTTGGAGGCGAACGAGACCTCGAAGTCCTCGGTCCGGGCGCGGAACGCCTCCACGAACGCGCGGGCCCGGGTGCGGATGTCGTCCACGACGACGACGTACGCCGGGGTGCCGAACTCCCGGGCGAGCTCGACCGCGTCGCACCCGCCGAGGGTCAGGCGGCCACGATCGTCGACGGTGCTGCCCAGGGGCCAGACGTGCGAGAGCTGGTTCGCCAGGGCCATGGGAGGGCGGATCATGCCAGTCTGAGCGTGTGGGAGCCCCTGGGACACGCATCGTCACCGTCGATCCCCCCGAGGAGGAGGATCGTCACCGCGGCCTGCGGTACTCGCTGTTCGTCCCGACTGCTCCCCCGCACGGAGCGATCCTCGTGCTGCACGGCGCCGGGTCGACCCGCTCCTCGCACCACGACTACGCCCGCAGCTGCCGCGACGCGGGCTTCGCCGCCATGTGCTTCGACCAGCGGGGGCACGGCGACAGCGACGGACCGATGGACCAGCGGGTCGTGGAGGACGTCGTGGGCATGGCCGCCCACCTGCGTGACCGCGTCCGCTCGCGGACGGGCCTGGCGTCGCACGTCCCGCTCCCCCTGGGGCTACGGGGGTCGTCCATGGGCGGGTACCTGGCGCTCGTCGCGGCTTCGCCGGCCCACGCCGACGCGGTCGTGGCCATCTGCCCGGCGTCCGCCGACGGGCTGGCCGACGGGCTGCGCGCCCGCCGATTCGACTTCCGGGCGGACGTCGAGCGACTGCAGCCGGTCCTCGAGGAGCACGACGCGCTGGCCGCCGCGGCGGCGTACCGGGGCCGGCTCCTGCTGCTGCACGCGGAGGGCGACGAGTCCGTCCCCGTCGCGCACTCGCGCGCCCTCCATGCGGCAGCCCCGGGGAGCCGCCTCATCGTCGTCCCGGGCGGACACCACCGCTCGATCCAGCACGACGCGGAGCTCCAGGGTGAGACGCTGCGGTTCTTCCGCCGCGCGTTCGGCCCTGCCACCACCAGCGGCCCGGCCTGAGCCTCAGCGCACGGGCACGAGGCCCGGTGCGCCGCTGAGCTGACCGAGTGCGGTCGCCACGGTCGCGCCGCCCCCGGGAACCACGGGGTCCACGGCCGCCGCGACGGCGCCCGCGCCACCGGAGAGCGCCTCCCCGGGCCCCGCGAGCACGGGGCCGGGACCGGAGGGCTCGGAGACCGGTGGCGCGACCGTCTGGGGTCCCGTCGGGACCGGTGTCGGCGCCCCCGGGGCAGCCGGGGGCGGCGTCGGCGCAGGCGGCGCGGGGCGGGTCCGGTCGTCCGGCGCCGGCGCGCCCGCGCGACCGTCGCTCGGCCCGAGGGTCTGCGCACCGCCCGATCCGGCGCCGCCGCCGAGGTCGCGACCGGCAACGGCCCCTGCCCGGGCGGCGGTCGCTTCCCCCTCCGCCGCATCCGGCGCCGGCGCGAGACGGCTCGCCTGCTCGGCGGCCTCCCGTGGCTCGACCCATCCGTCGAAGCCCACGAACCCCGTGCCCACGACGGCGACGACGGCGACCGCCGCCACCAGCGCGAGGGCCGACACCAACCCGGCGAGCGGTCCCCAGGCCCGGGCCCGCCGGAGGTGCCGCGGGAGTGGCGGGCCTGGTCGCGCCATCAGGCGGTGGCGGTTCGGGGGGCCCCTCCGGCTCGACGCGCCGGCCCCTCGGGGTCGCGCAGGCCGCCGCTGCGCGAGATCAGCACCAGCCACACCGCGCCGCCCACGATCATGGTCAGGCTCTCGAGCTGGGCCGTCGTCAGGCCCGCGAACACGGTGTCGTTGCGCCGGATGAACTCGACGAGGAAGCGCTCCAGTCCCCCGACGAGCAGGTAGACCGCGAACAGCACGCCGGGACGGACGTGGTCGCGCATGCTCCACAGCACCCAGGCGAGGGTGCCCATGGCGAGCGTCTCGTAGATCGGCGTGGGATGGACGTCGACGGTCGTCGGCACCGTGCCGTCCGGATAGGCCATGCCCCACGGGAGATCGGTCGGGCGCCCGTAGTCCCCGTCGCCCGAGAGCTGGCAGCCGACGCGTCCGATCGCGTAGCCGAGGGCGAGCGCGGGAGCGCTGAGATCGAGCAGTCCGACGTTCAACGTGCCGCGGTAGCGGGCCCACAGGAAGACCGCGAGGGCCCCGCCGATCGCCCCGCCGTACCAGACGAGCCCCGCGCCGCTGAAGATCGTTCCGACCAGGTCCTCGGACGCCTCGTCCCAGTTCTGCAGGATCCAGGCGAGGCGGGCGCCGACGAGGCCACCGCCCAGCCCCGCGAAGATGATCTCGTAGGACCAGTCGGCCGGCTTGCCCAGTTCCTTCAGGCGGCGCGACAGGACGGCGCCTGCGCCGACGAAGCCGAGCGCGAACATCAGCCCGAACGTCTTGAGCGACAGGCCGAAGATGTCGATCTCTGGCTGCATCGGCGACGTAGGGTACGGGCCCGCGCGGCGCGGGGCTGCGCCCGCCTACAGGTAGAGCATCGGGTTCACGGGCGTTCCGTTGATCCGCACCTCGAAATGCAGGTGCGGTCCCGTGGAGTTGCCGGTGTTGCCGACCGACCCGATGCGCTGGCCGCGTCGCACGTTGGCGCCGAGCGACGTGCCGTAGGCCGACTGGTGGGCGTAGCACGTCGACATCGACTGGTTGTGCTGGATGCAGGTGTAGTTCCCGTACCCGCCGGTCGGCCCCATCAGGACGACCTTCCCCGAGTCGGCGGCCACGATCGCCGTGCCGGTGGGCGCGGCGATGTCGATGCCGGCGTGCAGGCGGCCCCAGCGCTGCCCGAAGGGACTGGTGAACGTGCCCTGCGTCGGCGTCGTGAGCCGCCCGCCGGTGCCACGGAACGACCCGGTCGGGATCGATCCCGCGGCCGGTGCCTGCAGGGCGGCCTGGACCTTGGCCTGCTCCTTCTCGAGGCCCTTCAGGTGCCCCTCGAGATCGTGGCGCTCGGCGCGGACCTTCCGGAGCGCCGCCGCCTTGCCGTCCTTCGTGCGGTCGTAGCCGACCTTCGTGTCGATGATGTCCTGCTTGACCTGGGCGATCTCGTTGCGTCGGGCAAGGATCCGCTCGGTGATCGTCTGCTGCCGACGCTCGAGCTCGTCGAGGCGGGCCGCGGTCGCCGTCGCGTCCTTCTTCGCGTTCTTGACCAGGCGCACGATGGTGCGGTCCTGCTTGTTGATCCGCTCGAGGAAGTCCCCGCGCTCGATCAGGTCGGCGAACCCGCGCGAGTTCAGGACGACCGTGACCAGGTCGGGCTTGTCGGCCTTGTAGAGCTGGACGAGGCGCTCCGAGAGCACACCGCGAGCCTCGGTCAGCCGGGCGCGGAGCCGGGCGAGCCGGCGGCGCTCGGACCTGAGCTCCTCCTGCGTCCGCGCCAGCCGCGCGCGCTTGACGTCGAGGTCGCTCTGGATGACCCGCTGCCGGGCGTTGTACCGGTCGATGCGCTGCTGCAGGGTCTCGATGCGCTGGTTGTAGCGCGTGATGTCCTTCGTGAGCACACGCTCGGTGCCCTTGCGCTTGCCGATCTTCTCGCGGGTGACCTCGATCTTCTTCTGGATCGCCTGTGCGGAACGGGCTTTCGGCTCCCCCTGGGAGACCAGGGGCAGTGCCGCCCAGAGGGCGAGAGGTGCGAAGACAGAGATGAGCAGCAAGCGCCAGCGCATGCAGGAGTCATGAAGCTAGCAACGCGACCCGGCCGTTCGACGCGGTGCAGCCAACCTTGCGTGACCCACGTCACACAAGCAGCTGCGCGCGGAACGCGTCGTACAGCCACCGCTCGTACGCGTCGGGCGACCACCCTCGCCGCCCCACGAGCAGCGCCCACACATCCGGGTGATTGAGCGTCCACAGGATGTCGGCGGCGCGCTCGACGTCCATCCCGGGCCGCAGCGCACCCTTCTCGTCGAGGCTGACCGCGAGCGTCCGCTGGTTGGCCCGGAACTCCGCGTTGATGCGCTCCCACAGGGCGCCGACGTCGCCGTCCACCGCGGCGGCTGAGCGCAAGACCTCGAGCAGCCCGCCGGCGCGCTCCTTGAACAGCCGGGAGTTCACCGCGTTGAGCCGCACCTGCTCGTCGGCGTCGGGGGCCGCCATCATCGCCTGGTACCACGGCTGCTCGGCGACCGGGACCTCCTCGCGTCCGCGTCGCAGGCGGTGGTTCCACAGGGCGCGCACGATCCCGGCCTTGGTGTCGAAGGCGAGATGGACCGTCCGCGGCGACACGCCGGCCTCTCCGGCGATCGCGGCCACGGTCGTCGCCGCGTAGCCGTGTCCCTCGAAGCAGCGCTGCGCGGCGTCCAGGATCGCCTCGCGGGTCCGCCGCGCCTGTTCCTGCCGCAGCGAGCCGTCGTAGCGCCGGCGCCCGGGCTTGACATCCTCGGTCATTTCGTTACAGTCCTCCTGCATTCATTTCATACTAACTGTAGGTGATTCCGCGGAGACGCGGAGGAGGGAGCGCAGCCCCATGACCACGCAGACGACGATGACGAGCACGCCGGACCCCTCACCCGCGGACGGCCTGCGTGCCGGCCTCCGCGCCATGTGGGCGGCGGTCGCCCCGGGGTGGCGCACGTACGCCGACCACGTCGAGGAACAGGGCGCCCCGGTGACGGAGGCGATGATCGCGGCGGCAGCACCCCAGCCGGGGGACCGCATCCTCGAACTCGCCTGCGGGGCCGGTGCGGTCGGGCTCGAGGCGGCCCCGCTCGTCGGCCCGGACGGCACCGTCGTGCTGTCCGACGTGGTCCCCGAGATGACCGCGATCGCCGCCGAGCGCGCGCGGGACCGCGGCGTGCACAACGTCACCACCAAGGTGCTCGACCTCGAGGCGATCGACGAGCCCGACAGCTCCTACGACGTCGTGCTGTGTCGCCACGGCCTGATGCTCGTCGTGGACCCAGCCGCGGCCGCCGCCGAGATCCGCCGGGTGCTGCGTCCCGGTGGGCGCGCCGTCGTCGCCGTGTGGGGACCGCGCGATCGCAACCCGTGGCTCACGGAGCTGTTCGAGGCCGTCGGTGCGCACCTCGGCGCGCCCGTGCCCCCTCCCGGGATCCCGCAACCGTTCTCGCTCGATGACGCCGAGCGACTGGCGAGCGTGCTGCGGGACGGCGGCCTCGCCGACGTGCGGACCTCGGAGGTCGCGGTCGTGATGCGCAGCCCGTCGTTCGACCACTGGTGGGAGGGGCGAGCCGCACTCGCGGGCCCTCTGGCCAAGGTCCTGGCCGGACTGCCGCCGGCGACCGTCGGCGCCATGCAGGACACGGCCCGCCCGCGCGTCGCCGCCTACGCGACGCCCGACGGTGGGTACGCGATCCCCGGGGTCAACCTGCTGGCGACAGGTAGGCGCGACTGAGGTCGCCCGTTTACGAACCCCAGAGGCCCGCATGTCAGACTGTCGCCATGCGTTCGACCTCCTTCGGCAAGGACACCGGGCTCCAGGCCCGCATGCTCCTCACCATGTTCCTGCTCGGTGCCGTCTACGTGGCCTTCGTCGGCGTGCTGTTCGCCGCCGGAGCGTCGGGCGTGATGATCGCCCTGGTCGCCGGTGGCCTCGTCGCGATGCAGCTCTTCGCCTCGGAGGCCATCGGGCTCCGGGCCATGGGGGCCCGCGAGGTCTCGCCCCAGGAGGCGCCCGAGCTCCACGCGATGGTCGAGCGCCTGTGCCTCCAGGCCGACATCCCCAAGCCCAAGGTCGCGGTCGCGTACACCGACATGCCCAACGCCTTCGCCCTCGGCCGCTCGAAGAAGCACGCGACCGTCTGCGCGACGACGGGCATCATGGAGCTCCTCTCCCCCGCCGAGCTCGAAGGCGTGATGGCCCACGAGCTCGCGCACATCGCCAACCGCGACGTGATGGTGATGACCCTCGCGAGCTTCTTCGCCTCGGTCGCCGCGATGATCCTGCAGTTCGGCTTCATGTTCGGCGGCGGCCACCACGACGACGACGACGGCCCCGGCTTCCTCGCGGTGATCATGGTCTCGCTCGCCGTCTACGTGATCTCCTTCTTCCTCATGCAGGCCCTCTCGCGCTACCGGGAGTTCGCGGCGGATCGCGGCGCCGCCGTCCTGACGGGTCGTCCCAGCGCCCTGGCGTCGGCGCTGATGAAGATCAGCGGCGGGATGGACCGGATCCCGCAGCAGGACCTGCGCGCGGCCAACGAGATGGCGGCCTTCTACATCTTCCCGCCCGGCGCGAAGTCGGCGATCGGCAACCTGTTCTCGACGCACCCGCCGATGGAACGGCGCATCGACGCCCTCATGCGTCTCGAATCGCAGCTCCAGAGCGCCGGGTAGACCGCCTCCGGCGGTCCTCTAGGCTCCCGCACCATGGGTTTCCTCGACACGCTGCTCGGCCGGCGGAAGGTGGCTGCGCCCGCGGCCAAGGACCGGCTGTTCGCCCTGTCCACCGCGCACGTGACGTTCGAGATCGACGGGCTCGTGTCCAAGGGCGCGGCCGCGATCGTGTTCCAGGCGCTCGGCACGGCCGACTTCCAGCGGGTCGTGACCGAGATGGAGGAGGTCGTCCGCGGGACCGGCGAGGAGACCGGCACGACCGTCGAGTCCCACGAGGACACGTTCGGCTATCGCTGGATCGTCCTGCGCGACCCAGACGTCGAGGACCTGGTGGTCGGGGTCCACGCGGTCAACGACGCGCTCGCCATCGCGGGGTACGGGGACCGCACGCTCGCGGCCGTCTTCCCCTACGCCGACGGGGATCGGCCCGTCTACTGGATCTACAGCATCAAGCGGGGCTCGTGGTACCCCTTCGTCCCCGCGCCGGGCGAGCAGGCACGGTCCAACGAGCTCGAACTGCAGCTGAAGGCCAGGTACGCGAACGACCTCCCGATCGAGCCCGAGCTCGAGCGCTGGTTCCCGCTCTGGGGCGTGCCGCTCTAGACCGCCCGGTCCCCGGCGGGGCGCGTGCGCTGCGTCGCGAACATCCGCAGCGCGAAGGCGCCGGCCGGACGCTCGCGCCACCCACGGACGCGGCGGGCCATCGCCTCCGGCATGTCCTCGGGTTGGGGCAGGGGCACGCCGTACTGCGGCGGCACGACCAGTGGCGCGCACAAGGCCGCGAAGGTCAGGTCCGCCGCGGTGAAGCGGTCGCCGGTCAGGAAGGGCCGGCCATCAGCGAGCATCGCGGCCGCGGCGTCGAACTCGGCGTCGACGTTGCGCTCCGCCCGCGCGGCGCTGGAGGCCGAGACGCCGAGGTGCCGCTTGACCATCGGCGTCATGACGCGGAACAGCAGGGGCCAGGCGCGCCGCTCGAGATCCGGGACACCGGTGAGGTTGAAGCGGGCGAAGGCCTCGGGCAGCGTCAGGGTCTGGAAGTACATCC
>NZ_JBFIGP010000150.1:0-9017 GCF_041602235.1 Paraconexibacter sp. | reverse complement strand
GTGACGACGCGCGGAGCGCTCGTGACCGCCAACGCCGGAGGGACCGACTTCGCCCTGACCTACGACAGCGGCACCCAGACGTGGGTCAGCACCGCCGGCGCGTCGATCCCGGCGGGCGTCGGCCCTCGGGACGTGACCCTGAAGTGGGAGGTCCGGTCTGGCACCGCGGGCGGGCTCACGTGCAGCAACGGAGGGAGCAACCCCTGCAAAGGGAGCTTCGGCGTGCTCCAGCGCGTCATGTCCGCCCAGGTCGCCCGCAGCGGGCCGATCCAGCTGGCGGGCCTGGACACGACGACGGCCACGAACGCCAACTCGTTCCCCCAGGGGTCGACGCAGTCCCTGATCGTGCGGATCGGGGTCGGCGGCAGCCTCGGGAACGCGGCGAGCGTGAGCGACCCGATCGTCACGCTGCGCGTGACCGGGGGCGGCAGCCAGAACCAGACGGTCGACTGCGACCCCAACCAGTCGAACATCCGCGACGAGATCGCCAACGGCTGCACCGCGCTCTACAAGAAGAACCTCGGGACCACATGTCCCGCAAGCGTCAGCACGCTCTGGGCGTCCGCCCAGCCGTGGGACTGCATCGCGATCCAGACCGGCGCCGCGACCGGACAGGTCCGGCAGGGCCTGCAGGACCGCCTGCAGGGGGGATCGACGAGCTGCGTGAACGCCAACAAGTGGTCGCAGTTCCCCAACCTCGCCCCGAGCGACCCGCGGCTTGTCCCCTTGCTGCTCACGCCGTTCAACACCTTCCAGGGCAGCGGCTCGTCGACCGTGCCGGTCACGGGCCTGGGCACCTTCTACATCACCGGCTACGACGGGTCGCCGTGCAGCGGTGACGACGCCGCGGGCGGCGGCAACATCGTCGGGCACTTCGTCAAGTACGTGAACGGGTTCGCGGACGACACCACGACGGGCACCGATCCGTGCGTGTTCGGCGCGTTCGACCCGTGCTACGCGCAGATGACGGAGTAGCCCGGCGGCAGCGGAGGGGGCGGGATTCGAACCCGCGAACGCCTTGCGACGTCTCCGGTTTTCAAGACCGGTGCATTCAACCGCTCTGCCACCCCTCCGGGGCCAGGGATACTGACGAATTCCGGGCCTTGACGCACGAGCCCTGGACACGTCACGATTCCGCGCCATGGGACGTCGGATGGGGGTTGTCGTCGGGGGACTGGTCGCCGGGGTCCTGGTCCTTCCGGTCGCCGCCGCGCAGGCGAAGCTCGCGGCGAAGGTCACCGTTCCCGAGCAGACCGGTCCGCGCGTCGTCGTCGCGCTGAGCAGCACGACGAAGCTGTCGTCGAAGTCGCGCCCGAACCGCGTCCAGGTGCGGTCCGGGTCCACGGTGTTCACGCTCAAGCGCTACGCCGGCGCGAGGTCCGGGCCGGGGTCGTGGCGGACCGCCCGCCTGAAGGGGACCGCGGTGAGCCGGGCCCGGGGGCTGCGCGGCAAGGTGGTGCGTGTCGTGATCCGGTCCCGGGCCGGGACGACGACGCTGCGCCCGAAGGTCGCCACGCCAACCGTGGGCGAACCGACGGCGCCCACCGGACCGAGACCGTCTCCCGACGCTGGTCCTGCGCCCAGCAGCGGCCCGGGGCCCTCGCCTACGCCCGGAACGCCGCCCGACTCCGGGCCGGGCACGCCGCCCTCCAGCGGGCCGGGCACGCCGCCCGACTCCGGGCCCCCGAAGAACTTCCCGGCCCCGGGACGGGATCTGACGGGGCAGGAGGCGCTCGCGAGCTTCGGCCCCTACTTCTTCAACTCCGAGTTCAGCGACTGCTTCGCCGGGAGCTGGCCGGCCTGCACCATCGAGCACCGCTACGGTCACGGCTCGGACGGCACCTTCGTGCACCGCCGCTGCACGCCGACCTCCGGCAGCGACGTCAACTTCGTCGACGCCTATCAGGTGGTGGGCGCCCTGCACCGCGCCGACGGGTCGTGGGTCGTCGAGTACACGACGCAGGACGGCGCGGGCTTCTACCACTGGGAGGTCGCGCAGAACGGCCTCGCGCAGGGCGACTACCGCTACCTCAACGGCGAGCCCGAGCCGCTGCGGGACTACGTCTGGCGGCAGCCCGCGAACATGGGGCGCTGCGTGAGTTGAGGCGGCGGCGGAAGCCTCAGGCGTTCCGCGATCCGCGCGAGGCGTAGCCGAACCGCTCGCGCAGGCGCCGCCGGCGCGTCGTCTCGCGCTGCCGGCGGTGCTCCGTGAACCGCGCTCTGTCGTGATCGTCGGCCAGCCACTCGCGGACGTGGTGGTAGACCTGCGGGTCGCTGGGCAGGTCGAAGTGCGTCAGCCCGCCGACGTGCGCGCGGTGCTCCTGCCGGATGCCGAGTCCCTGGCCGGCGTGATCGCCGGAGGCGCTGTCGATCCGCACCAGGATGTCGCCGAAGGCGCTGGAGATCGCGTGCCGTGGGTCGTAGGCGAGGGTGGCGGCGACGGCGTGGAGCGAGATGTGGTCGGGCAGCTCGATCGCCTCGCGGTAGTCCTTGAGGAGCGCGCCACCATCCCGGTCGCGCCAGTGCTCCTCGGCGATCACCCCGAACGCGAGATCCTTGATGCCGACCGAACGCGTGTCGAGGACCGAGGCGATCGGGGCCGCCTCGGGCACCGAGCGCAGCGCGAAGGCCGCGAGGTTGACGCCCTTCTCGAGCGGTGCCCCGTGGTGCGGGGTGCCGAGCCCCACGACGTGCTCGACGCACTGCACCCACGGGTGGCCGCCACGCTCACCGGCCCGCACCGCGGCACGGGCGACCAGGCCGCCCATCGAGTGCCCGATGATCGCCACCTCGCGCACCTCCACCGGCCACGCCTCGGTCAGCGCGTGCAGCAAGGTCGCCAGGCGGGCGCCGTTCTCGCTGATGCGCAGGCCGGTGTTGTAGCGGACGTGCACGCCGGTGAAGCCGAGATCGGCGTGCAACCGCTCGCTCATCGGGACCACCGGTCCGTGGCCGGCCTTGCGGGCCCGCCACCACCACACGCTCTCGTTCTCGCCGAGGCCGTGGACGTAGATCGCCAGCCGCGGGGTGGCCTGCGGGTAGGCGTCGCGCAGGCGCTCCGGTGTGGGAGGGACGTCGCGACCCGCGAGGCGCGCGGCGAGGGGTATCGCCAGCGGCGACTCCTGCGCCTCGAGCAGGTCGCCGAGCAGCCCGTTGATCGCCGACCGGGCCACCGAGCCCGACGGCGTGTCGGAGATCGGCTCCGCGTGCTCCGGGGTGAGGCGCGCCACAGCGGCGGCGACCCCTCGCGCCGCGGCGCCGCCGGCGACGCGCACGCTGCCGTAGATCGCCGAGCTCACGACGTCGTGGACCGTGCGTACCGGCTGGCCGAGAGGTCCCGTGGCGTCGAAGGAGCGCGTCGAGATCGCGTGGTGCAGCTCCTCCACACGGTCCGTGAACGACTCGACGACGTAGGCGCCGAGGTCACCGACCGCCTTCAGCTCCTGCTGCCGCGTGATCTCGGGCGCCGGGCGCCGGGCGAGCGGGCCGGCGGCGTCGTGCGGCACGGGAAGCGACGGCATCCGGCAAGGGTACCGGGAGGCGTGGCGGCGACTGTGTGCCAGGGGGCACGCAGGCGCGGGCGCGCGCTACGGCCGGAAGATCGGTGTCCAGGTCCGCGCGCCGTCGGTCGATCGCAGGATCGTCGCGTCGGCGAGCGCCATCAGGAGCGCGCCGTCGCGGTCCTCGACGATCTTGTACGGCTCGCCCTGGACGCTGCCGACCTTCTTCCACGTGGTGCCCCGGTCGGTGCTGCGGAAGACCGTGCCGTCCCGGTCGGCCCGGACGATCCCGCCCCGGGCGGGCCAGTCCAGCCGCATGCCGATCCCGGTGAGCAGCGCCCGCCAGGTGCCGCCGTCGTCGGTCGACCGGTACAGCTGGTCCTCGGTGGCGGCCACGATCGTCTCGGGGTCCTGCGGGTCCACGACGAAGTCGATCACCAGGCCGCGCGGGGTGAAGCGCTCCTTGAAGGTGCTGCCGTCGTCGTCGCTGATCAGCATCGCGGCGAGCACCGCGTCATAGGCGTAGAGGCGGTCGTGGCGCACGACCAGCTTGTGCAGGTCCGCCTCGCCGAGTCGTGCGAGCGACTTCCACGACTCCCCGCCGTCCGTCGACGCGATGAACCCGAGGAACTCCGGCAGCGCCTGCGTGTCGGGGTGCCCGGAGCCGATCAGCCGTTCCCCGTCGTCGACCGCGAGGAACGACAGGAAGGTCCCGACCGGCGCGGAGCGCGACCCGGCCCGCACGGTGCCGGAGATCTCCGTGACCTTCCCGCCGTCACGGTCGATCCGGAAGAAGCCCCGGTTCGTGGACAGCAGCAGGTCCTCCGTGCGTGGGTCCACGCCCAGCGAGTTCACGTACGGGGGCTGCTGCTCGAGGTCGACGAGCCGGTTGCCGGCGCCCGCCGCCTGCGAGGCGCCGCCGCCCTCGGGTCCCGAGAGCCGGTCCGACCCGCATCCGGTCAGCAGCGCGCCGACCGCCACGAGGGCGAGTGCGGTCCGGGTTCGCCTCATGCGCCCGCCTGCGCGAGCAGCCACAGCGCCAGGGTGGTGAAGCCGACCATGACCGACAGCATCCAATACTGCGACCGCACCGCGCGTCGTGACGCTCCGTACAAGGCCAGCGCGCGGTCGTGGGCGAGGGCCAGCCCGCACACGTGCCCGACCACCACGAACCCGACCTGCAGGTACCACGTGAGGTTCTGGGAGAGGACGCCGTAGTCGATCGACGCCGACGCGGTGCCGAACAGGTCCCAGCCGCGACCGAGCGGATCGGACATCAGGAACCAGGTCGCCTGACCCTGGAACACCAGCAGCGTCAGGTAGTGGGCGGCGACGTAGACCAGGGCGATGGGGACCAGCGAGTGCACGAACGCGCGGGCCAGGCGGTCCGTGTCCAAGCCCCCGCCCACCGAGCGCATGCCCGACACCCCGAGACGGTAGAAGGCGGCGACCAGCGCGACTGCAGCGAGCATCCCGAGCGTCGCCGAGGCGGTCAGCCCCGCGTCCACGCTCAGCCCGAGCGGCTCCCACAGTCCGTCGAGCGCCTTCTGGACGTCCTTCCACACCTGGCCGGAGCTGAGGCCGTCGTAGGTGACCGTGCCGATCATCACGCTGAGCACGGCCACCGTTCCCGGCGTCACCTCCAGCCGGGCGAGCGCCTCGAGGGGGCGCCGCCGACCGAGCGTCCCGTCACGCACCTCCAGCGGCGCGATCCTGGCGAAGAGCCCGAAGTACACGCTGAACGCCTCGCCGTTGCGCAGCCACGGCTCGACGCCGTACACGGACATCGCGCCCAGGGTGATCGCCGTGTAGACCGCGGCCGCGATCGCCAGCGACTCGGGGTGCTCACCGCCGCCGTGCGCCAGTTCCAGCCACGTGAACGCGAACAGCCCGGCGGCGGCCGGCCAGCGACCCAGCCGTGCCGGGTAGGCACGCGGCGAGGGAGGGGATCCCCCGCGCGTCTGCCGCACCGCCCACGCCCCGGCCCGGCCGAGCGCGCGCCACGGGTTCAGCGCGTGGAAGACGTCCCCCAGCAGGACGCTGGCGAAGGCCAGGCCGACCCAGAACACCACGTACACGAAGGTCGGCGTGAGGTTCGCCTGGGCGACCTCGGTCCCGGCCAGCCCGCCCACGATGAGCACGACCAGCAGCCCGGCGGCGACCACCTGCGACGCGGTGTCGATGCGCGGCGACCCGAGGATGCGCCCCACGCGCCCGGGCAGCGGACGCCAACGGGCCGGCGCGAGCGGGGACCGCACGTCCTCGTAGCGGGGCTCCTGCCAGAGCACCGCCATCGCGACGAACGAGACGACCAGCACGACCGCCGCGGCCCAGCCGAACAGCCACTCCGGGATCGGCAGGTCGGCCCGCTGCACCAGGCCGTGGGCGTGGGCGGTCGCGGCCGGACCGAGCACGGTGACCGCGGCGAGCACGAGGGCTGCCGCGAGGCGACGACGGGGCCTCGTCACGGGCGTTGAGGTCGGACGTCGCCGCGATGCACGCGCACAGGCTACGACGGAGGCGGCGCCGGGGCTCCCGCCCCGTCATCGGCCCCAGCCGCTTCGCTGTCGAGCACCGCGAGGAACGCGTCGACCACCGCGGGGTCGAACTGGGTGCCGGCCCCGGCCCGCAGTTCCGCGCGCGCGGCGTCGGCGTCCATCGCGCGCCGGTACGGGCGGTCGCTCGTCATCGCGTGGTAGGCGTCGCACACGAGCACGATGCGCGCGCCGAGCGGGATCGCCTCGCCCCTGAGGCCGTCCGGGTAGCCGCTGCCGTCCCAGCACTCGTGCTCGTGGCGGACGGTGGGCAGCACCCCGGCCAGGAAGTCGACCGGCGCGAGGATCTGCTCGCCGACGACCGTGTGGGTCTCGATGAGCTTCCACTCGTGCGGGTCCAGCGGCCCGGGCTTGTTCAGGATCCGCTCCGGGATCGCGATCTTGCCGATGTCGTGGAAGACCGCTCCGTAGCGCAGGTTGCGCCGGCCCTCCTCGTCGAGTCCCAGCGCGGCGCCGGTCGCATCCGCCCAGTGCACGATCGACTGGGCGTGCGTGGCGGTGTAGGAGTCCTTGGCCTCGAGCGCGGTCGCGAGGGCCTCCGCGGTGCCGAGGTACGCGCGTTCGAGGCGCTCGTAGAGCAGCGCCGAGCGCATCGCGGAGCCGATCTGGTCGGCGACGGTCGCCAGCAGCCGGGCATCGTCCTCATCGAACGCCGCCGGAGCGACCTCCTCGACGTCCAGCGCCCCCCACAGCTCGTCGGCGACCCACAGCGGGGTGCACAGCTCGCTGCGCACCTCCTGGGTCTCGGGAGCGGACCGGTAGCCGGGCTCCTCGTGGACGTCGTTGACCAGCAGGGTGCGTCGCTCCCGCAAGCAGCGCCCGATCACCCCGGCCGTGCGCGGCTGCGACCACGACTGCATGCCCTTGGCGAGGAACTCGTCGCCGCTCACCGCGACCGACTCGAGGTAGTCGTCGTCACGGATCCGGATGACGGCGCACAGGAAGTACCCGAACGCCCGGTTCAGCTCCTCCACGGCGGCGTCGGCGATGGCCTGCGGGTCGGTCATCGCGGCCAGGCGCGCGCCGAGCTGGTTGGCGAGGTCGAGATGGCGTGCGCGCTTCTTGAGCCGCTCGGAGTCCACGAGGCTCGTCCCGGCTTTCCAGCGCGGTTCGATCCCCGCCAGCGAAGGGGTCTCGGGTTCGCGGCGCGGGGGGTCGGTCTCGCGCCGGAACCGACCGGGACGGAAGGAGTCCGGGAGCTCGCTGGCGCACACGACCGTGCCCCGCCGCGCCTCCTGCTTGCCGAACAGCAGCGCGCGGTCCGCCTGCTCCAGCAGCGAGGTCGCGGTCATCGCGCCGTCACGCTGCGCCACGCCGGCGGTGGCGTGGCCGTCGTCGACGCTTCCCAGGTCCTCGAGGCTCTCGGCGATCCGCAGCAGCGCGCGTCCGGCGATCTCCTCGGCGGCGGTCTCGTCCGCGTCGACGGCGACGAGCGCGAACTCGTCCCCGCCGTACCGGGCGACGAGGTCGTACGGCCGGGTGACGGCGGCCAGGGCGTGGCCCACCCGGCGCAGGACCTCGTCGCCGACCAGGTGGCCGAAGGACTCGTTGATCGACTTGAAGTCGTCGAGGTCGAACAGGATCACCGACAGGGTGGTGCCGGCCCTGTCCGCGCGCTCGACCTCGCGGCGCAGGCCGTCCTGGAAGGCGGCGTGGTTCAGGCAGCCGGTCAGCCCGTCGGTCCGGGCGGCGGTCGCCAGCGCGGAGGCGGCGGTCGCGTTGCGGCAGGCGACGGCGGCCAGCTCCCCGAACGCCTCGAGCATCGCGAGGTCGCGGCGGTCGACCAGCCGCGTGCGCGTGAACCCGACGGACAGGACGCCCTGCAGCGCGCCGTCCCAGCGCATGGGCACGGCCACGCAGCTCTCGACGTCGGCGAACGGGCTGCCCGCCGGCGGGCCCACCATCGCCCCGTAGTCGTTGGTCAGGATCGGCCGGCCGGCCTGCGCGACCTGCCCGGACAGCCCCTCGCCGGGCGCGAGCTGGATCCCGAGGTACTCCGGCGGAAGGCCCGTCGCGTGCTCGATCGTCAGCCCCGTGGCGCCGTCCCCGCGGTAGACCGCTGCGATGTCCGCGTCGAGGATCGCGATCGCCTCGCGGCAGATGGTGTCGAGCGTCTCCGTCAGATCCAGTGAGACGTTGAGCGTCTTGGCCGCGCGGGCCAGCGCCGACTGCTCCGCGACCCGGCGCGCCTGCTCGTCGGAGAGCCGCAGTTGCGCGAGCGCCGCGCTGGCGGCGGCGGCGAAGGCGGCGGCGGTGTCCACCTCCTCGCTCGAGAACGCGCGGCTGGGGCCGTCGACGAGCACGAGGACGTGGTCGGTCGTCTCGCGCGAGCGCAACGGCACGAGCAGCACCACGCCCGCCTGATCGGACCAGCCGAAGGCGCGCGCGAGGGACTCGGAGTCCTTGCCGCCGGCCCGCACGTGCGGCAGGTGTCGCTGCAGCAGCTCCTTCAGCGCCGGGACCGCGTCGTACGGGATCCGGTCGGGATGGTGTCCGCCGGGTGGCGCGCCGGCGACGACCCGGGCGAACGTCGCGCCCGGCGGCAGGGTCAGCAGTCCCGCCCCGCCGACGGCGAAGAGCGTTCGCGCCTCGCGCACGAGCGCCTGCCGGACGCCGTCGGGGCCGGGCGCGTCGAGCGCCGCGGCGAGCACACGGGAGACCGCATGAATCGCGTCGCTGGTGCGGTTGCTGGGGGAAGGAGCCACGGGAACAGGTGGTCAGCGGCGGTCGCGTCACCGCAACCATGCATCGGACAAGATGCGAGAGCATCGGCACGACGTCGCTCGAGCTTGACCGCGGATACACTGCTGTCTGCACTGGAGAGGTGGCCGAGTGGCTGAAGGCGCCCGCCTGCTAAGTGGGTATAGGGGTGAAACCCCTATCGAGGGTTCGAATCCCTCCCTCTCCGCTCGGAGTCCTCGCACAACTGTTCGCAGAACCCCGAGGCCCACGACACCCCGGC
>NZ_JBFIGP010000149.1:0-9041 GCF_041602235.1 Paraconexibacter sp. | reverse complement strand
TGGTCCACGACCACGTCCGGGCCCGCGGCGCGGCAGGCTGCGACGACGCTGCCGCGGTCGAACACGTCGGCGACGTGCGCCTCGACGCCGCGCCGTCGCAGCATCGCGGCCCGATCCTCGGTGCGGGTGAGGGCGGCCACCTCGTGGCCGTCGGCGATGAGCCGGTCGACGAGCGGTCGGCCGATGGCGCCGGTGGCGCCTGCGATCAGGACCTTCATGCGGGGACCTCCCGTCGGACGAGGACGACGAGCAGCACGGTGAGCAGGCCCAGCGACACCGCGTCGGCGACCCCGATCCAGGAGGGGTCGGCCTGCCCGACGTCGATGAGGTGGTTGACGGCGTGCAGCGCGGACTGCAGGGCCGCGAGCGCGAGGACGGGCAGGCGCCACGCCGGGCGGGAGGCCGCCAGGAAGGCGAGTGCTCCGAGCGCGAGCGACCAGCTCGCCACGTCGCGCAGGTAGTGGTCGTTGCGTGTGCCGAACGGCCCGACCTGCGTGAAGAACGATCCGGGCGCAGCGACCATCCAGGCGCCGAGGAAGAGCTGGACCGCGCCGTAGGTCCGCAACGCGTTGGGGAAGAGGCGTGTCATCCGCATGCGGGCAGCGTAGACCCGCCATCGGCATCGTGGGAAGATCCAAATCGATGCGTGATGATGGTGCCAATTCGGGTCCGGAGCTGCTGCTGACCCTGCGGCGCGGTGCCGGGGCGCCGGCCCTCGGGATCCAGGTGGAGGACGGGCTGCGTGAGGCCATCCGGGCAGGTCGCCTGCGGTCCGGAGACCGCCTTCCCCCGTCGCGGACGCTCGCCCACGACCTCGCGGTGGCGCGGCGCACCGTCGTCGGGGCCTACGAGCAACTGGTCGCGGAGGGCTGGCTGGAGGCCCGGACCGGCTCGGGGACGTTCGTCAGGAGGGCGCTGCCCGGTCTGGCCGTCCCCGCCTCCGCCGCGGTCGTGCCGGCCGCGCCCGAGGCGCCCGCGGGTCCAGGGCGCCTGCGCTACCACTTCTTCCCCGGCCACCCCGACCTGTCGGCCTTCCCGCGCGCCGAGTGGGGCCGTGCGGTCCGGGCCGCGCTGCGCGACCTGCCGGACTCCGCGTTCGGGTACGGCGACCCGCGCGGCCATCGTGAGCTGCGCGTGGCGCTCGCCGGCCATCTGGCCCGCACGCGCGGTGTCGTGTGCCGACCACGGCAGATCGTGATCTGCCAGGGCGCCGTCCAGGCGCTGGCCCTGCTCGTCCGGTCCCACGCCGAGCGGGGCGCGCCGCGGGTCGTCGTCGAGGATCCCTACCTGCCCGAGCACCGCGACGTCCTGGCCCACGCCGGCGCCGACGTGGTGCCCGTGCCGGTCGACGGGCTGGGGATCCGGGACGAGAGCCTCGTCGCGGCCCGCCCGGACATCGCGTTGGTGACCCCCGCCCATCAGTGCCCCACGGGCGTCGTGCTCGCCGCGGGCCGGCGCGCGGCGATCTGCCGCTGGGCCCAGGAGTCGACGGCGCTCGTCGTCGAGGACGACTACGACGCCGAGTACCGGTACGACCGCGCCCCGGTGGCTGCGGTGCAGAGCCTGGCTCCGGACCAGGTCGCGTACCTGGGCTCCACGAGCAAGACCCTCGCTCCCGGGATCCGGCTGGCGTGGCTCGTCGTGCCGGAGGACCGTCTCGAACGGGTCGTCGCCGCCAAGCGCTACGCGGACGCCGGGTCGCCGGTGCTCGAGCAGGCGGCGCTGGCCCGCCTGATCACCTCCGGCGCCTACGACCGCCACGTCCGCGCGGCCCGTCGTCGCCAGCGCGAGCGGCGCGACGCCCTGGTGGCCGCGGTGGGGGAGCACCTCCCGGACGCTCGGATCGAGGGAGCCGCGGCCGGACTGCACGCCGTCGTCCGCCTCGCTCGTCCGGTCGGCGCGCGCGAGCTGGTGGCGGCGGCCCGCGAGCGCGAGGTGGGTGTCCACCCGCTGAGCGAGTACCGCGCCGATCCGTCCCCGGAGACCACCGGGGTGGTGCTGGGGTACGGGGCGCTGGCCGTCCCGGCCGTGCGGGAGGGCGTGCGGCGGCTCGCGGCGGCGCTCTCGGAGGTCGGCTGACCGACGGTCCTCGGCTCCACCTCCGCGGCGGGGCGCCGGACCCCCGAGGCGGTCCTCAGCGTCCGGTCCAGCGCGCGGGCCGGCGCTCCCCGAACGCCTTGACCCCTTCCAGCAGGTCGTCGCTGTGGAAGCACGCCTCGCGGAGGGCGATGAGCTCCTGCTCGACGACCGGGTCGAGCTCGCCCTCGGCCGCGAGCAGCGCCCGCAGCGCGCGCTTGTTGCCGCGCACGCTGAGCGGCGCGTTGCCCGCGAGCTCGGTGGCCCACTCGAGCGCCGTGTCGTCGAGGGCCTGCCCGTCCACGACCTCGTGCACGAGGCCCCAGGACGCGGCGGTCGGCGCGTCGATGTAGCGACCGAGCAGGAACAGCTGACGGGTCCGTGGCTCGCCGATGGCGTTCAGGAACCGGCGCAGGCCGGTGTGCGAGTAGACGAGGCCGAGCTTCGCCGGGGGCATGCCGAGCCGGATGCCGTCCGCCGCGATCCGGAAGTCGCAGGCGAGCGTCACCTCCAGCCCACCGCCGATGGTGTGCCCGGTGAGCGCGGCGACCGTCGGGACCGGGCAGGCGTCGAGCGCGTCGATCGCGCCCGTGAACGGGTGCGCGACGAGCTTCTCGGCCTCTTCCGCGAAGACGTCGTCGGGCAGGTCCCCGATGTCGTACCCGGACGAGAACTGCCCGTCGTGCCCGCGCAGGACGATCGCCCGGACGGTGTCGTCGATCCCGGAGACCGTCGCGGCGATCGCGTCGAGGATGGTGTGGTCGAGCGCCCCGCGCTTCTCGGGATTGGCGATGGTCAGGCGCAGGACGCCGTCCGCGGGCTCGTCGAGACGCAGTTCTCCGGGCATTCGCCGGAGGGTAGTGCTAGTCGAGCACGACGAGCACGTCGCCCTCGTTGACCGCCTGCCCCTCCTCGCAGAGGACCTCCTTGACGGTCCCCGACGCCTCGGCCTCGACCGGCATCTCCATCTTCATCGATTCGAGGATCACGACCGTGTCGCCCTCGGCGACCACGTCGCCGGTTTGGCATTCGATCTTCCAGACGACGCCGGTGATGTGCGCCTCGACGTTCGGCACGGACTGCTCCTCGGGGTGGGGCGAAGGCGGGGGCCTCGGACGGTCTGCCACGATAGCCGCCGCCATGGACGCCGCCAGCCCCACGCCCGACAGACCCGACGTTGTGGTGATCGTCACCGCGTACAACGAGGCCGACCGGATCGCCGCGACCATCGAGGCGCTGCGTCAGGCCTTCGGGGACGGTGGTCAGTCCGTGCGGATCCTCGTCGCCGACGATCACTCGCCGGACGCGACCGCGCACGTCGCGCTCGAGGCGGGCGCCGAGCTCGTGCGCGCCCCGCGGAACATCGGCAAGGGCGGGGTCGCGACGCTGGCGGCCCGCGAGGTGCTGCCCCTCGCGCTGGAACCCGATCCGCCCGTGTTCGTGCTGTGCGACGGCGACCTGGCGGAGACGGCGTTCCAGCTGCCGCTGCTCGTGCGGGCGGTGCGCGCCGGGGAGTGCGACCTCGCGGTCGCGAGCTTCGCCAAGCGGGTCGGCGGGGGCTTCGGCTTCGCGGTCGGCTACGCGCGCAACGCCATCCGGCGCCTCTGCGGTCTGGAGCTCGACGCTCCGATCTCCGGCCAGCGCGCCATGCGTGGCGAGGTCCTCCCGGCGGTCGTGCCGTTCGCGCCGAGGTTCGGCATGGAGATCGGCATGACCGTGGACGCCGTCCGCGCCGGCTTCACGGTCGGGGAGGTCGAGCTCGATCTCGCGCACCGCGCGACGGGGCGGACCTTCCGGGGGTTCCTGCACCGCGGCAGGCAGCTGAAGGACTTCGTGCTCGTCGAGCTCAGCCGGCGCTGACCGGCCGGCGCCGACCAGGGTCCGGTCGACCGCAGGGCGAAAACCCCGGTCGAGGTTGGGACCGCCTGTCGATGGGGCGGCTGCCGGCCCGGTCGTACCGTGTCGGCCATGGCTCGAGCGACATCAACGGAACACCGCCGCGTCTCCTCCTGCGACGAACAGGTGCTCCGGTCGCTCGGGTTGTGCTCCGGGGTCGCCTTGACCCAGTGGTCCCGGAGCCCCTAGCAGGCGGTCCTGCCTCGGCAGGGCGCGAACTCCCGCGTGTGACGCCGCCGTTCGGTGAGGAAGGCCGGGGCCGAGGGGATCCAGGAACGGGGACGGGACAGCCCCGCTCCTGGGCCGGCCCCGGCCCTCACCGTGCTTGCGGGGGCATCCGTGCGGGTAGCGTGGCGCCCACATGTCCGAGCGACCAGACGCCGTGCCCGTGCGCGAGGGGGAGCCTCCCCTGCTCAAGCGCGCGATCTCCGGTCGGCTGCTGCTGTTCTTCGTGCTCGGCGACGTCCTGGGCGCGGGCATCTACGCGCTCGTGGGGGAGGTCGCAGGTCGGACCGGCGGTGCGGCCTGGGCGGCGTTCCTGCTCGCCCTCGGCCTGGCGGTCCTGACCGCGACGGCGTACGCCGAGCTCGTCACGAAGTACCCGGACGCGGGCGGCGCGGCGCTCTACGCGCACCGCGCGTTCGACCGGCGCACCCTCACCTTCCTGGTGATGTTCGCGGTGATGCTGTCGGGCGTCACGTCCGCGTCGACGCTCTCCCGGGCGTTCGCCGGCGACTACCTGGACGCGCTCGTCAGCACACCCACCCTGCCGGCGGCCCTGGTGTTCATCGGCGTCGTGGCGCTCGTCAACGCGCGCGGCATCTCGGAGTCGGTGCGCGTGAACGTGCTGCTCACGACGGTCGAGGTGCTGGGCCTGATCCTGGTCCTGGTGATCGGCGTCGCGGCGATCACCGAGGGAGGGAGCGGCATCGACGGCGGCCGGGTGTTCGAGATCAAGGAGGGCGAGGCCGTCGCGTGGGCGGTCCTCGGCGGCGCCACGCTGGCGTTCTACGCGCTGATCGGCTTCGAGGACTCGGTCAACGTCGCGGAGGAGACCCGCGACCCACGCCGCAGCTATCCGCCCGCGCTCTTCGGGGCGCTGGCGATCGCCGGCGTGATCTACGTGGCGATCACGGTCGTCGCGGTCACGGTGGTGCCGGTGGACCGGCTCTCGGGGTCCTCCGGTCCGCTGCTGGAGGTCACCGGCGCCGGCCCGCTCGCGGTCGACGACCGCATCTTCAGCGCCATCGCGCTGCTTGCGGTCGCCAACGGTGCGCTGCTCAACATGATCATGGCCTCCCGGGTGCTCTACGGCATGGCGCGCCGCGGCGTCGTCCCGGGGGTGTTCGCGAAGGTGCTGCCGGGGCGGCGTACCCCGCACGTGGCGATCGCCGCGACGACCCTCCTCGCGGCGGGCCTCATCACGATCGGCCGTCTCGGACAGCTCGCGGACAGCACCGTCCTGCTGCTCCTGCTCGTCTTCTCGGTCGTGAACCTCGCCGTGCTGGTGCTGCGGTCCGACACCGTGGACCACGACCACTACCGGGCCCCCACGTGGGCCCCGCTCCTGGGGATCGGGGTGATCGTGCTGCTGCTCACGCAGACCGACGCGTCCGCGTGGAAGCTCGTGGCGCCGCTGCTGGCGGTCGGGCTCGTCCTGTCGATGGTGGTCCCGCGGGGCCGGGATCTCGGTGCTGTCGCGTCCGACCCCGATGTGACGCCGTGACCGCTGCGCGGCGGCGAGAGCGCGGTTAGGGTCTCCGAGGATGATCCTCTCGATCGATCAGGGGACGACCGGGACGACCTGCCTGGTCTTCGACGAAGACGGGGTGCTCACCGGTCGCGCGTACCGGGAGTTCGCCCAGCACTTCCCGCAGCCCGGGTGGGTCGAGCACGACGCCACCGAGATCTGGGAGGTGACGCGGGCGGTCGCCGGCGAGGCGCTCGACGACGCGGGCTGCGGTGTCGGCATGCTGCACGCCGTCGGGATCACCAACCAGCGGGAGACCGTCTGCGTGTGGGACCCGGCCACCGGTGAGCCGCTGCACCGGGCGCTCGTCTGGCAGGACCGCAGGACGGCGGCGCGCTGTGACGCGCTGCGCGCCGCGGGGCACGAGGCGCTCGTGCGCACGAGGACCGGTCTGGTCCTCGACCCCTACTTCTCCGGGACGAAGATCGAGTGGCTGCTCGAGCACGTGGACGGGCTGCGGGAGAAGGCGCAGGACGGCCGTGCCGTCTTCGGCACCATCGACAGCTGGCTCGTCTTCAACCTCACCGGCGAGCACGTGACCGAACCCTCCAACGCCTCCCGCACCCTGCTCTTCGACATCGCGCGCGGCGAATGGGACGACGATCTCTGCGCGCTGCTCGGCGTGCCACGGCGGGCGCTGCCCGAGGTGCGCCCGTCGATCGGCGCGTTCGGCACCACCCGGCCGGAGGCGCTGCACGGTCACGCGGTGCCGGTGGCGGGGATCGCCGGTGATCAGCAGGCGGCGCTGTACGGGCAGGCCTGCCTGGACCGGGGGATGGGCAAGAACACCTACGGGACCGGCTCGTTCGTCCTGCTCAACTCCGGGGCCGAGCCTCCCCTCGCACCGCCCGGACTGCTCACCACGGTCGCGTGGGGCATCGGCGCCACGACCGTCTACGCGCTCGAGGCGGCGATCTTCGTGACGGGCGCCGGGGTGCAGTGGCTGCGCGACGGGTTGGGGATCATCGAGCGGGCCGACGAGACGGAGGCGCTCGCGGCCTCGCTGGACGGCAACGACGGGGTCTACTTCGTCCCGGCGCTGACCGGCCTGGGGTCACCGCACTGGGATCCCTACGCGCGCGGGACGATCGTCGGCCTGACGCGCGGCAGCACCCGTGCGCATCTCGCGCGCGCCACGTTGGAGGCGATGGCCTACCAGACCGTCGACGCGATCCGGGCGATGGAGACGGCGAGCGGAACGCCGCTGACGGAGCTCAAGGCCGACGGCGGGGCCACGGCCAACGCCTGGCTGATGCAGTTCCAGGCGGACATCCTGGGGGTTCCGGTCGTGGTGCCGGAGGTGCGGGAGACGACGGCGCTCGGGGCGGCCCTGCTCGCCGGCGTCGGGGTCGGCGTGTGGACGCAGGACCGCGTCGTGCAGATGTGGCGGGCGCGGTCCCGGTACGAACCCGCGATGGGCGAGGACGAGCGCGCGACCCTGCTGCAGGGGTGGTCGGGCGCGCTCGCGCGGACACTGACGTGAGCGTCATCTTCCACTACCCTCCCGGGTGCACGCACGGGTCGAACAGGTGAGAGGGCGATGAGCGGCGAGAAGCTGGCGTCGATGAAGGATCAGATCTATCGGGACCCGCGCCCGAAGGAGTACTTCGATCGCTTCCACGAGCGGTCCCGGACACGTGATCCGGACTGGGTGTACGAGGTCGTGAGGATGGCGACCACCATGTACGCGCTCTCGTTCTTCCGCACGCGCTGCATCTCCTCCGAGAAGGTCCCGGCGAGCGGGCCGCTGATCATCGCGCCCAACCACTTCTCGTTCATGGACCACTTCTTCGTCGGCGCCTTCACGCGCCGGAAGGTGCGCTTCATGGCCAAGTCGCAGATGTTCAAGCCGCCGCTGCAGTTCATCTACACCCACGGCGGGGTGTTCCCGGTGCGCCGCGGCGCCCGTGACGACGAAGCCTTCGCCACAGCGCACTCCGTGCTGGAGCGCGACGGGGCCATCGTCATGTACTGCGAGGGAGGCCGCTCGCGGACGGGCGCGCTGGCCGAGCAGGCGAAGCCGGGCATCGGGCGTCTGGCGCTCGAGTCCGGCGCCACGGTCCTCCCGGTGGCCATCCACGGGTCGGCGAAGGTCCGCAACTGGAAGCGCGGGCAGTTCCCGAAGGTCATCGTCCAGTACGGCGATCCGTTCCGCTTCGAGCGGGTCGAGACGCCCACGCGTCACCAGTCGCAGGTCGCCGCCGACGAGATCTTCGGTGAGATCAAGACGCTCTACAACGGGCTCACCGAGTTCGGCGAGTCCCGTGTCCGGGCGAGCGTCCGGGCCGCCCGCAGGGCCGCGCGGCAGGCCGGCAAGCGCGCCGCCCCCGCGTCCTGAGCGTCTCGACGCGGGGTGCGCCCGCGCCGGGCGATCGCGACAGATTCCGCTCTTCGCGTAAGTCCGTTGGGTTAGGGTCGTTGGGGGGGCGTCACCCAACCCCGAAGGAGGAGGAGTCATGCCTCGCATTCCACGCTCCGCCGCTGGTCTTACCGCGGTCGCGCTACTCGGTGCGCCGCTGGCGTTCGCAGGTACCGGAGATCCGCTGAAGGAGGGCGTCCGGAACGGCACGACGTCGACCGAGACCGAGATCATCGGCAGGATCGACGCCAAGACCGGGAAGGGCGGGTTCGTCACCCGTCAGTCCAACATCTCGACGGGCGCGAAGGCCGGTGGTGCCGCGATCTACGGCTGCCGCACGCCTATCGGCGGCACGTCTGCCGGGTCCGCGCCGTGTCTGCGGGCCTCGAACCTGTCCAACGGCAACGCGTTCGAGTTCGCGGCGTCCGGAGGACCGGCGGCCGGCCTGATCTCGGTCGGCAACCCGGCGGTCCCCAATCCGGCCGCGGCACCGTTCATCACGAACGCGACGGGTGTCGCGACGGGCTTGAACGCCGACAAGGTCGACGGGAAGGACGCCTCGGAGCTCGTCGGCGCGACCGGGCCGACCGGTCCGGCGGGTCCGACAGGAGCGACGGGTCCGTCCGGGACGACCGAGGCCCGCATCTCGCAGGATGCCAACGAACAGGTGCCGACCTGTCTTGGCTCCACGGTCAGCGCGTGTCCCGATCTGCTCAGCCGCACGCTGGGCGCCGGGAGCTGGCTGATCCAGGCGAAGCTCACGATCGACAACAACGGAGGTGCAGCGGCATCGACGAACAACCGCTGTGGTCTCGCGCAGGGCGCGACGGTGCTCGATGAAGCGCGCAACGCGCTGGGCGCCAACACCGCGACGAGCCAGAACGAAGCGGTGGCGCTGATGGCGATCGTCAAGGACGTCGCCGACGGCACGTCGATCGGTCTGCGCTGCACCGAGCAGGC
>NZ_JBFIGP010000148.1:0-9054 GCF_041602235.1 Paraconexibacter sp. | reverse complement strand
GTGATCGCGCCGGCCGCGTACATCGTGTTGTTGGCGATCACCCCGACGGGACGGCCGTCGATCCGCGCGAGCGCGGTCGTCATCTCCGGTGCGAACCGCTCACGCAGGAACGTCACCGAGTCCTCGTCGGCGAGCGTCTCGATGATCGGACCGACCTTGTAGGCACGGCGCTCGCGCTCGGGGACGAGATCGCGCAGCCGCGTCTGGTCGGGCACGACGACGGGGGGCGACGGCGCGCCCGGCGTGCCGTGGGTGAAGTACCCGAGCAGCCGCTTCGTGACGGCCACGGCCTGCGACTCGTCGGCCACCACCACGTCGATGACCCCGTTCTTGGCCTGGACCTCGACCGGCCCGACGTCGTCGGGCTCGACGTGGCCGAGCCCACCGCCCGCGATCATCGCCGGACCCCCCATCCCGATCGACACGTCCTCGGTGGCGACGATCAGGTCCGAGCAGCCCGCGATCACGGCGTTCCCGGCGAAGCACCGCCCCTTCACGATCGCGATGCGCGGGACGTGCCCCGACAGCCGCGCCCACAGCGCGAACGCGCGGACCTGCAGCGAGGAGACCACCGGGTAGTCCGTGTCACCGGGGCGTCCGCCGCCGCCCTCGGCGAAGAACACGGTGGGCAGCCGCATCCGCTCGATCAGCTCGAACAACCGGTCCTTCTTGAGGTGGCCGAGCGCCCCCTGCGTGCCGGCCAGCACGGTGTAGTCGTAGGACAGCACCGCGCACGGGACGCCCTCGATCTGCGCGGTGCCGGCGACCAGGCCGTCCGCCGGCGTGCGCTCGATGAGCTCCTGGACCTCCCGCCGGCCGCGCTGCGCGGCGATCGCGAACCGGCCGTACTCGACGAACGTCCCGGGATCCACCAGGTCGGCGACGTTCTCGCGCGCGGTCCGTCCACCCGCCGCGTGACGCTTGGCGACCGCCTCGGGGCGCGCCGCGTCCTCGGTCAGCGCCCGCCGGCGCAGCAGCTCCGCCAGGTCGTCGCGCGGCGCATCCTCGCTCGTGGGGTCGGACATCGCCGGGAGGCTAGACGAGCGCGCCGTCGCTCAGCCGGCGGCGTGAGCGATCCGGCTCATGGCGGCGTCGATCATCTCCCGGTCGCGGCTGCCACCTGCCTCCTCGCGGGCGCGCGCGCCGATCGCGGCCGCGACCGCGCGGATGCTGCGCAGGCGGTCCTGCGCGCCGCGACGGTGGGCGACCTCGGCGCACGCCCCCAGGGCGTCGAGCAGCTCCCGGGCCACCCACGCGTCGCCCTCGACGTACCTGCTGATCTGGACGAGCAGCTCCAGGTACTCCTCGTAGCGACGCTGGAGGAGCACTGCGGTCAGGTCGTGCTCGGGGAAGCGGCGCACACCGGGCGGCTGCGCCCGATCGGTCACGCGGACGAGCAGCGCACGCAGGTAGCCGATGCACGTCACCGCCGTCATCGGGTCGTTGATGCCCGGAGACATCGCCTTGAGCGCGGTGTCCGTCAGCTGGCGCAACCCGAAGTGCACGTCCTGGGCGAGGTCGCGCTCGCTCGTGACCGCCACCGCGTCCTGGAACGCCGCCCGGCAATCCTCGGCAGCCTCGGGCGGCCACACCTCGATCACCGTCGTCTCGATGCTGACGAAGTCCCCCGGCCGCACGAGGATCGCGAAGCGCTCGGCGCGTCCGGCGACCCCCGCCACCAGATCGTCGAGCCCGACCCGCTGCACGAAGCCCGGCCGCCTGGCCATGACGCGCCCACCCGGGTGTCCGCGCCACGAGGCGAGGAGGTCCTCGGCGTCCTCCTCCTGCGCGGGGACCCCGTAGTCCTCGGGGTACAGCGCGTCGGTGCGCGCCAGCGTCTCGTGGGTGATGCTCGCCGTGACGTGCGACACCTGGATCAACTGGGTCACGTGATTGAGGAACACCACGAGCAGCACGACCGCGGCGATGCCGAGCAGCGAGGCGAGCGTCACGCTCAGGCGCGGCACGAACGAGGCGTCATCGAAGGAGCCGACCGCGCGCAGCACGAGGATCGCGTAGACGAAGGTGCCCACGTAGGTCCCGATCGTGACCTGGGTGAGCCGGTCGCTCGAGAACGTCCGCAGGATCCGGGGGCTGAACTGACTGGCGGCGAGCTGCAGGACGACCATCGTGATCGAGAACGTCAGACCGGCGACGGTGATCAGCGAGCCGGCGATGACCGAGAGCACGGTCCGCGCCGCCGGACCGTCGCCGGCGAACACCGCGCTGGCCCCGTCGAGGTCGAGGTCCTTGTCGATCTCGACCATCACGATGCCGAGCACCCCGAACGCGATCACGATCAGACCGGGCACGAACCCGAGGCTGCCGGAGACGTTCAGCCAGACGTTCTTCGCGCGGTTGACCATGCCGCCATCATCACCGATCCCCGCACCCACCCCGCGACGGGGCGCGCGAACCGCCGGCAGGAGAGCGGCCGGCCGGTGCCTGGTAGCGTCGCCGGCCATGGCCGATCCCGTCATCACCGAGCATCCCGAATCCTCCCGCTGGGAGGCTCACGTGGACGGGGAGCTCGCCGGCTTCGCCGAGTACTCCACCGTCGGCTCACGCATCATCTTCACCCACACCGAGGTCCTGCCCGCGCACGAGGGTCAGGGCATCGGAGGCGCCCTGACCCGGGCGGCGTTGGACGCGATCCGTGACCGAGGCTCCGAGGAGATCGTGCCGATCTGCCCCTTCATCGCCGGGTGGATCATGCGCCACCGGGAGTACGCGCCGCTCGTGACGCCGGCGCTGCGGCGGCAGTTCGAAGCGCCGTCCGAGGGGTGAGCGGGTCGCTCAGTCCCGCGGGCGGTCGCGGTCGCGGCTGGGCTGCACCCGCTTGGGCTCGCCCGGCATCTTGGGGTAGTCCGGCGGGTAGGGCATGTCGCTGAGCCCGTCGCCGGTGTCGCGCTCGTAGAGGTCCAGCAGCGGCTGCAGCGAGTGCTGGACGTCGTCGATGGCCGCGTGGACGTCACCGCGCTCGGCGAACCGCGCCGGCATGGTGGCGGCGGTGAAGTCCTCCGGCGCCACGTCGGGCAGCTCGTCCCACTCCACGGGCGCGGACACCGGCGCCCCCGGCCTCGGGCGGATCGAGTAGGCCGAGGCGATGGTGCGGTCGCGGGCGTTCTGGTTGTAGTCGACGAACACGCGCTCCCCCCGCTCCTCCTTCCACCACTTGGTGGTGACCTCCATCGGGGCCCGGCGCTCGAGCTCACGCCCGAACGCGATCGCGGCGTGGCGGACGTCGGTGAACGTCCAGCGCGGCTCGATCCGGACGTAGATGTGCACCCCGCGTCCTCCCGAGGTCTTGGGGTAGCCGACGTAGCCGAGCTCGTCGAGCAGCGTCCGCGCCTCACCCGCGATGCGCACCGCGTCGGCGAAGTCGGTCCCCGGCTGCGGGTCGAGATCGATCCGCAGCTCGTCCGGGTGGTCGACGTCGTCGCGCCGGACGGGCCAGGGGTGGAAGGTGATCGTCCCCATCTGCGCCGCCCAGCCGACCACCGCGATCTCGGTCGGGCAGACCTCGTCGGCGTGGCGCCCGGACGGGAACTGGATCCGTGCGGTCTCGACGTAGTCGGGAGCCCCCCGCGGGATGCGCTTCTGGAAGAACGCGTCCCCACCACCCTTCTCCCGCGTGGAGAGCACGATCCCCTCGTGGACGCCCTTGGGCCAGCGCTCGAGCGTCGTGGGCCGTTCGCGCAGCGCGCGCAGGATGCCGGACCCGACCGCCAGGTAGTACTCGACGACCTCGCGCTTGGTGAGCTGGGGCGTGGCGTCGGTCGCCGGGAAGATCACCCGGTCCGGGTTCGAGACGCGGAGGGCGCGCCCGTCGGCGTCGAGCTCGATCGCGGGAGAGGCCACGGCGTGACGCTACCGGGTCGCCCCGGCCGCCCGACGGCGTCGCGCTCACCGGACCTGCCAGGGCGATCGCGCTACGCGGCGGCGACCTCGCGGCGCGTGGCGCTGCTCGCGGTCTCGTAGTCGGCAGGATCGAACCGCGACAGGAGCCGCTGGAACTCCCACGTCGTGCCGGGCCACAGCACGGACGAGCCACCGTCCGCGTCCAGATACCAGCTGCGACACCCGCCGACGATCCACACGGTCGACCCGAGACGCTCGTTCACGTGGGAGACGAACCGCTGCTGTGCCTCGGGCCGCACGTCGATCGAGCCCACCCCCGTGCGCTCGAGATGTCGGATCGCCTTGAGCGCGTACTCCATCTGCGCCTCGGCGTACAGCAGCGCCGAGGTGTGCCCCGTCGCGGAGTGCGGCCCAGCGAGCATGAAGTAGTTCGGGAAGCCCGAGACCGCCGTCCCGAGGTAGGCGGCGCGCCGCTCACGCCACAACTCCGCGAGCGTGACCCCGTCGCGGCCCCGGAGCGGGTCGGCGACCGGCAGGATCTCGAATCCCGTGCCGAGGATCAGCGTGTCGACCTCGTGCAGCCGCCCGTCGGCCGTACGGATCCCCTCCGGGACCACTTCGGCGACCGCCGAGGTGACCAGCTCGACGTTCGGCTGCGCCACCGCCGGGTAGTAGTCGTCGGCCACGATCATCCGCTTGCAGCCGGCGCGGAACCGGGGCGTCAGCTTGTCCCGCAGGACGGGATCCTTCACCTGCCGTCGCAGGTGGGCCTTGGCGAGCGCCTCCACACCGAAGCTCCAGCGCGGGCTGCGCAGCAGGACGCCGAGCAGCTCCCGGTACACGAACTGCCGGCGCCGCACCAGGCGCTGCAGCGCCGGGAACCGGCGGAACAGGGCGCGCTCGAGGCGGGTCAGCGGCCGGTTCATCCGCGGGATGACCCATCCCGGCGTCCGCTGGAAGAGGGAGAGGTGCGCCACGTGCGGCTGGATCCCCGGCACGAACTGGGCGGCGGACGAGCCCGTGCCGATCGCGGCGACCCGCCTGCCCGTCAGATCGTGGTCGTGGTTCCAGCGGGCCGAGTGGAAGACGGTCCCGGCGAAGGTGTCGAGGCCCGGGATCTGCGGCGGGATCGGGTTGCTGAGCGGCCCCATCCCCGAGAGCAGCACCTGCGCCTCGACGTCCCCGCCGCTCGTGCGCAGACGCCAGCGCTGCGTCGCATCGTCCCAGTCGCCGCTGAGCACCTCGTGCCCGAGACGCAGGTTCTCGCGCAGCCCGTGCTCGTCGACGAGACGCCGCAGGTAGGCCCACAGCTCGCCCTGCGGCGCGTACACGGCGCTCCAGTCGGGGTTGGGAGCGAACGACAGCGAGTACAGGTGCGACTGCACGTCGACGGCGCACCCCGGATAGCTGTTGTCCCGCCAGGTGCCGCCGATGTCGTCGGCCCGCTCGAGCACCACGAAGTCGGTGATGCCCTCCTGCCGCAGCCGAACGGCCATGCCCAGGCCGGAGAACCCGGCGCCGATGATCGCGATGCGCGTCCTCTCCATGGTGCGAGCGTAACGTTCGGCCCCGGTGCGGGCCGCGCCGCGGTGTCAGCAGACGACGCCGAGCAGCTCGCGCCGGTTGTTCGTCTCGTCGGACTCCGCGACCTCCAGCCCGGAGTCGGCCATCGCGCGGTAGTCCCCGCCACAGCTGGTGCCCGAGTAGTACCGGACCGTGGTCGAGACGCCGGCCGCGAGGCCGGGGACGCGCACGGCGCCCCACCCGGTCACCGTGAACGTGAACGCTCCGGCCGCCCCCGTGCCCTGGTTGCGGATCGTCGCCTCCCGGATGCCGAGGTCGGTGATCACGAGATCCGGCATCGGCGTGGGCTCCGGTGTCGGGGTGGGCGTGGGCGTGGGTGTCGGCTGAGGACCGGGCTCGGGGGTCGGCGTGGGTGTCGGCTCCGGCGGCGGTGGGGGTGTCGGCTCCGGCGCCGGTGCGGGGGCGGGCAGCGGCGGGGGCGTCTCGGCGAACGTCGTCAACCGGTAGGTCAGCAGCGCGCGGTCGCCGTTGCCCATCGACAGGCGCCCGCTGAGACGCGCACCGCCCTCGACGAGCCGCCGCTGCTCGGTCCCCATGAGGTAGGCGATCGGCGCGGAGGTGTGACGGTCGTAGGGGTTGATGTCCCCGAGGTCGTTGCGACCGAAGTCGTCGTCCTTGAGCTCGAGCCAGACCCCGATCACGTCGGCGGTGCGGTGGTCGCGTACGACGCCGGGCGCCGACCAGACGCGGCGGTTCTTCTCGAGCCAGCGGTTGATGGCGCGGTTGCGCAGGAACGTGGTCCCGTTGACCCGCAGCGTGACCCCACGCAGGAACCAGCCACCGGCAGGCCCGTCCTTGGACTTCTCGATGACCACGCGGTCGATGTCACCGACCGTCAGCCCGGCCTTCGTCGCCGCCCCGATCGGAACGCTGTAGGTGTCGTCGTCACCCCGTTCGAAGTCGTTGTAGGCCCGCTTCTCGAGCGGGAACCGCAGGTTCCGGTTGATCCGCAGGTACACGTCGTCGTCGGTCCCCGCGTAGCGCTTGTCCCCGGTCTCGATCCGTACCGTCATCGAGGTCACCGGCATGCTTCGGCGCTGGAACGTGGGCACCGAGCGGATCCAGGTGAACGGTGCGTAGGGCCGCGGGAAGATGAAGCTGTCCTCCCCGTTGATCGTGGTCGACGCGAACGACTGCCCGTCGATCCGGGCGTTCGCGTAGATGTCGGCCTCGCCGACCGGATCACCGAGGCCGATGCCCCGGTACAGCGGGATCTCGAGCTTCACGAAGCGGGTGAGGGCCTGGATCGTCCGGCTCGACGGCAGGTCCGGCAGGTCGCGTGGCACCGGTTGCGGGTACTCGCGGAACGCCCCGATCATCGCGTTGAACGCGCGCCGGTAGCGCGTGGGTCCGCGGTCGTGGAAGTCGCCCAGCGCGATCCGCAGGCTCGTGATGCTGCCGGCCTTCCCCGTGCGCACACCGCACTTGAACGGCACGCAGGGCTCGCCTCCGCCCTGCCAGTGCCCGCTGTGCTCGGAGATCTCCTGCGCCCCGGTCACGTCGTGGGCGAGCTCGGCGGTGTACGGGAGGTTCATCGCGCGCTGCCACAGCGGCTCGTTGGCGACCCAGGTCCTCGCGGCGCGGATCCACTGCCGCGACGCGAAGTACGCGCTGACGTACGCCTCCCGGTACTTCGGGCGGCCGGGCCAGTCCTTGTTGAGACCGGCGAGGAGCGAGCGGTTGTCGTTGGAGCGCCAGTGACCGTGGCCGCGCGGAATGCCCTTGACGCCCGTGAACACCTCGAGGTCCCCGACCAGCGTCGCGCGGACCTCCGGTGGGACGTCGAACCACGTCGGCGCGCTGCCGTAGCCCATCGTCGCGATGGCCGGGCCACCGTACCCGCGAACCGTGTTGCGGTCCTCGACCCAGTTGCTGTGCGTGTAGAAGTCCTGCACGGCGTGCAGCGACGCGCCGAGGACCGCGAGCATCCGCAGCGGGTCGTTCTCCTGCGCGGTGGATCGCAGCCACTTCCGGGTGAGGAACATCAGCCGCTGCCACTCCTGCTCGACGCCCGCGGTGGTCGAGAGGTCGGGCATCCCCGGCAGGCGTCGCTCGGCGTCGAAGTGCAGTCGGCGTGCCGCCTCGACCTGGTAGTCCGGCCAGGACTCGCGGGACAGCCCCAGGCGCGTCAGGCCGACCAGCGCGTGCGCGTGACCGGAGTACGGGTTGTCGTCGGGGTTCGTGTAGTAGTCGACGAACCAGTTGTCGACCATCGCGACGTCGGCGCCCGCGCGACCGAAGCCCTCCGCGGTCATCGCATCGCGGGTCATGTCCGCGTGCGGCCCGGTGTCGAACGCGACCGCCTGGCCCGGCCCGATGATCAACGCTGTCGCGACGACGGTCGCGGCACAGGTGACGGCCCGGGTCACGCGTGCGGCCATGCGCAGGACCATCCCACCAGGGGTGGGCCACGTCAACGACCGCCGAGACAGGACTCCGCGGACCGGCGTTACCGGCCGCCGTCGCCGGGCTCAGCCGGCGCGGGCTCGAGTGGCCCGTGCGCTCAGGCGCCGCGATCCGGGCAGCGCAGCAGCGACTGGCGCACGAGATCCCGCTGTGAGCTCGGGCGCTTGGCGGAGATCGGCGTCACCGGTGGGGGTGCTGTCCCCTTGCGGCCGTCCGTCTGCCCCGCCGCCACGTCGTGCCCCTTGGACGGATGTGAAGGTTCCACGTGCCAGAAGGTAGAGCTTCCGGCGGTCGCAGCCATCGCTCACCGGGGGGAGATGCCCCCGTCGGAGGGGGGAGACAGCCGTCGCGAATCCGTTGTGACGTCAGGTCGGGAGGCCCAGAGCGGTCCACGTCGCGGCGGCGACGCCGCGGGCGAACGCCGCGTCCGCCGACGGGGGCGCCGTGGCCACGTGGTGGGCGATCGACCGCTCCGTGCCCCAGACGATCATCGACGCGGTGATCCGCGGGTCCCCGTCGGCGGCGCTGCGTCCCGCCCGGCGATCGCGACCGATCCGCCGCCGCAGCACGTCGGCGACGTCGTCGATCCGCCGGTGCCAGAACGCGGCGACCTCCGACTCGTAGGCGGCGACCTCCACCAGCGCCTGCAGCAGCGGCGCATGCGCGCGGTACTCCGCGATGAGGTCCTGCACCACGGCCACGTGCTCCTCCCGTGTGCCGTCGTCGTCGCCGGCCCAACCGGCGGCACGGGCGAACAACTCGGCGGTGGCCGTCTCGGTGAGCCGCATCAGCAGGGTGGACTTGTCGGGGAAGTGACCGTAGAACGTGGTGCGGGCCATCCCCGCCTCGTCCGCGATCCGTCCCACCGGCAGGGCCGTGAACGACTCGCCGTCGGTGAGCAGGCGCTCCACCGCCCCGAGCACCTGCTGCTCGACCGCCGCGCGCCGGGATCGCGTCGTGGCGCCGGAGCGTCGGGTCACCGACGGCACGTCGTTCAGGCCTCCTCGCGCTGGACGCGGTTCCACTCGATCCAGCCGACGCCTGCGCGCCCGTCCCTCGCGGTGCACCGCGCCATCGCCCGCGGGAAGAACGACACGCGTCCATCGGGTGCCTCCAGGCGCAGCGCGCCGAAGGCGATCGGCTCGATGTCCAGCGTCAGGTCCATGGGGCCCGCGACGATCTCCGCGCTGCTCGGCAGGCCGT
>NZ_JBFIGP010000147.1:0-9065 GCF_041602235.1 Paraconexibacter sp. | reverse complement strand
CCTCGCGTCGCGCCTGGGACGCACGGGGTAGCGCTTCGGCGCCGTCGATCGGACGCCGTTCCGGGCGGGATCACCCGGCCCCGGACGGAGCTCGGCGAGGGGCGGAGGAGGCCCCGTGGTGAGCCGACCAACGTGGAGGCCTCGTTGCTAGGATGCCGGACCCCGGGCGATTAGCTCAGTCGGTTAGAGCGCTTCTCTGATAAGGAAGAGGTCCCAGGTTCGAATCCTGGATCGCCCACTCGTGAAGGTCCCGGCCCCGCAATTGCGGGCCATTCCCTTGGCTCTGCGGAAGGGCCTCGCGGTCAGAGCCACGCTGCGATCGCTTGTCCGATCGCCGGCCCCGAGTCTTCCTGGACGAAGTGCAGGCCAGGAACGGTGACCTCGGTCTGGTTGGGCCAGGTGCGGCAGAACTCGCGCTGCTCGCCGATGAGGATGGTGCCGGGGTCGGCGTTGATGAACAGCTTCCGCAGGTCGTCCGTGGTCGGCAGCCAGTCCGCGTAGTCGGCGCAGATCGCGGCGACGTCCGCGGGCTCACCTCCGATCGGGATCTGCCTCGGCCAGATCAGGGTCGGCAGGCGGTCGTCGCCGGGCCGCGCGAACGGCCGGCGATACTCCTCCATCTCCTCGGGGGCGAGCGTTCGCAGGATCGAGGACGGCAGGATCGTTTCGACGAACAGGTTCTTCTCGAGCACCATCTCCTCGCCGGCCGGTGACCGCAGTCCCTGGAAGATGCTGCGTGCCGCCTCCGGCCAGGCGTCCCAGCCGTCGAGCGGGCGCACGATTGCCTCCATGTAGGCGATGCCCCGCACGCGGTCGGAGTGGCGACGGGCCCAGTCGAAGCCGAGGGCGCTGCCCCAGTCGTGGACGACCAGGGTCACGTCGGAGCGGACCCCGACCGCTTCCAGGAACGCGTCGAGGAACTCCCGGTGGCGCACGAACGTGTAGCGGTCGGCGTCAGAGGCGGGGAGCTTGTCCGAATCACCCATGCCGATCAGGTCCGGTGCGATGCACCGTCCGTGATCCACGAGCTCCGGGATCACGGAGTGCCAGAGGTACGAAGAGGTCGGATTGCCGTGCAGGAGGACGATCGGCCGACCGTCGCCCTCGGCGATGTACGCCATCCGCCGGCCGAGCACCTCGACGTACTGCTTGTCATCGCTCCACGCCATCGACAGCCTCCTCCACCTGGATCCTGGTTCGTACGCTAGCGCGCGGACACGCGCGCTCCCAGACCAACCGGCACCCTGCCACCGCCCCAACTGTTAGGTTCGCCCGCAACGATCGCTGGATCCAGCGAAGCCCGAGCTGCAACAGGAGCACGCGACATGACCTTCCGTACCCCCCCGAGGGCCACGAGCCGACGCCGCAGGGTCGGTGGACCCGCCATGCTGGTGGCGGTGGCAGCGCTGGTGTCACCGGCGATCGCGGACGCGCATCTCGAGCGTCCGTCCTACTGGCCGGACCCGCGTCCCGACACGTCGGTCACGCCGCCGGCGGGAGGCAAGGTCCCGACCGCCCGGTCACTGGCCACGGCGGTCACCGGTGCGGGTCCCGGGAAGGTCCGCGTGGTGTGCAAGAGCGACTCCGTGAGCATCGTGAAGCGCTCCGTCGCCCTCGCCCGCAGCCGCGGGTACCGCCTGCGCCCGAGCCGGCCGCTGCGGCGCCTGTCGAAGAAGCAGGCGAAGAAGCTGATGTCGCAGAATCGCTCGCTCAAGCGGCGCTGCAAGTTCCGGTCGGTGCAGGCCGCGATCAACGCCAGCGGCAACAACGACCGCGTGGTCATCATGCCCGGGCGCTACGTGGAGCCCGAGTCGCGCAAGGCGCGGACCAACGACCCGAAGTGCACCCCGTCGCTGCTGCAGAACGATCAGCGCGGGACCCCGACGCCCAGCTACGCCTACCAGGCGACGTGCCCGAACGATCAGAACCTCATCCACGTGCTGGGGCGCGAGGTCAAGGGCAAGCCGACCGATCCGCCGAACCCCGACCGTCACGGCATCCCCGAGCAGGAGAACGGCGAGTGCGTGCGCTGCAACCTGCAGATCGAGGGCTCCGGTGTCATTCCGGAGGACGTGATCCTCGACGGCGGCAAGGACTACGAGCGGCCCCGTGACCCGCAGGACAAGCCCGGCGGCTACGCGAAGCACGTGGTCATGCGCACCGACCGCAGCGACGGGCTGGTCGTCCGCAACCTGCTGCTGCGCGGCGCACTCGAGCACGGCTTCTACACCGAGGAGACCGACGGCATCCTGCTCGACAAGGTGAAGTTCTTCTGGGCCGCCGACTACGGCCACCTGAGCTTCACCACCGATCACAACGTGATCCAGAACTGCGAGGCGTTCGGGGCCGGCGACGCCGGCGTGTACCCGGGTGCCTCACCGCAGACCGGCGACTACCGCAAGGAGAGCTTCTACCCCGAGAAGCGCTTCAACACCGTCGTCCGCCGGTGCGATCTGCACGGCTCGACGCTCGCCTACTCCGGCTCGATGGGCAACTCGGTGCGCGTGACCGAGAACCACATCTACGGAAACGCGACAGGTATCGCGAGCGACACGCTGTCGGCGCCCGGCCACCCCGGGTTCCCGGCCGACGGCATGCAGATCGACAACAACTACATGTACTCGAACAACCTCAACCTCTACTCGAAGAACCCGCCGGTGGTTCCGCTCGTGCCGATGCCGATCGGTACCGCGGTGATCTGGCCGGGGATGAACGGGGGCAAGGTGTTCAACAACTACATCTTCGACAACTGGCGGCACGGCGCGATGCTGTTCGCCGTGCCCGACCAGGTCGCGGGTGACCCGGAGGGCAACATCGACGAGAAGGTCCACTGCACCAACACCGCGATCTCGTCGACCTCCTGCTCCAACCAGTTCTACGGGAACAAGATGGGGCAGATCCCGCCGAAGTTCCGCTGGCCCACCGCGATCAACAAGTTCGGGAACAAGAGCGGGCCGAAGGACGCGAAGTCCCTGCCCAACGGCGTCGACTTCTGGTGGGACGAGTTCGTCGGCAACAACGACAACTGCTGGTTCGACAACACCGGCCCGGACGGCAAGGCGAGCAGCGTCACCGGCGCGGGCTCGGGCACCCCGCCGGACATCCTGCCGTCGGACTGCAAGAACAGCGGCGGCCCCGGCGACGTGATGAAGGAAGCGACGCTCCTGGACTGCTTCACCTGGTCGGCCGTGAGCAAGGACGGGGCGTTCCCGCTCTGCTACTGGTTCAAGATGCCGCCGCGTCCGGGCTCGGCCGCGGCCGCGCAGGAGCGGCGGGCGCAGCAGCGCGCGAAGGCGCAGTTCCTCCAGACGCCGTACGCAGACGCCCTGCGTCGCAGCCTCGACGCCGTCGCGGACGGAACGGCGTTCACCAGCAGGCATGGCTGATCTGCGCCGACGGACGCTCACCGCGGCGCTGCTGTTCGTCCTCGTCCCTGCGGCCGGCCTGGTCGCAGGGTGCGGCGACGACGGTGACTCCGCCAAGCGAGCGGCGTCGACGACGAGCGCCGCGCGCCCGCTGGGGGAGATGCTCGGGGGCTCCGTCGCCACACTGGCCCAGTGCTCGGACTGGAACCCGGGATCCACGCCGCGGAAGCTCGCGACGATCGCCGACATCCGCAGTCAGTTGAACCGCACCGATGCGGCCGTCGACGCTCCGCCGCTGTCGGACGAGGAGGCGATGCAGCTCTTCGATCGCGCGTGCGCTCCGACCTACGCCAGCGGCTTCCGGCTCTACGTGCTGTACGCGCGAGCGGCGGGCTTCGGGCCGCTGTTGCGCCAGGTCGAGAAGTAGGCGATCCGACGCAGGGCGCCTAGCCCTGCGGTGAGGTGCTCTCCTGCGACCGGGCCTCGGCGGCGTCGGCGCCCGTCCGCGTGACCATCGCGCCGCCGGCCGCCCCGCCGATGACGCGGCGCAGCAGCCAGGGAGCGACGTGCCGGACGACGGCGATCGCCCCGTAGGGGCGCGGGACGTAGCGCTCGGCCCGGCGGCGCAGGCCCGCGTCACGGATCGCGCGAGCGACGGTCTCCGGGGTCGACACGAGCCAGCGCGTCCAGGGGTTCGCGACCAGCTCTTGCGCGGGGAAGCCCTCGGTGGCGATGAATCCCGGCTGCACCAGACCCACGTGGACGCCATGGTCGCGCTCCTCCGCCCAGAGGGCATCCGACCAGCCGGCCAGCGCGAACTTCGACGCGCTGTACGCGCCACTGCCCGGACGGGCGACACGACCTGCAGTGCTGCCGACGTTGACGACCGCACTGGGAGCCGAGCGGCGCAGCAGCGGCAGGAGGGCCTCGGTGAGCCGGACCTGCGCGTCGAAGTTGAGCTCCATGGTCCGCTTGACGTTGGCGTAGCCGCCCTCCGAGAAGCGCGCACGCCACGCGGCGCCCGCGTTGTTCACGAGGAGGTCGAGCCGGCCATGGTGCTCCTCGACGTGGGCCCGGATGCGCCCTGGTGCGTCGTCGTCGACGAGGTCGGCCGCGACCCACGTGGTGCCCGGTCCGAGCTCGGAGGCAAGAGCGCGCAGCCGCTCCTCGCGCCGGGCGACGAGGATCAGCCGCGCCTGCGGCTCCGTCGCCAGGAGCCGGGCGGCGGATTCGCCGATCCCGCTCGACGCACCGGTGATGAGGATGACCGTGTCCGACATGCGGGGAGCGTACGCCCCCGGGCCGCTCAGGGCCGAGGCGGCGCGGGCAGGTCGGGCAGGGTGAACCGGAAGTCCGCTCCCGTCAGGCCGTCGCGCTCGGCCCGCTCGACCCAGATGGTGCCCCCGTGCGCCTCGATGGCCCGCTTGCAGATGGCCAGGCCGATGCCGCTGCCGGCACGGTCGGGTCCGGCGCCGCGGCCGCGCCCGAACATCTCGAAGATGCGCTGCCGGGCCTCGTCGTCCACGCCGATGCCGTCGTCGGCCACCGACACCTCCCAGCCGCCCTCGGTCCGGTCGGCGCGAACGTCGATCCGGGGGGCGGTCCCGTCGGGCACGAACTTCATCGCGTTGACCAGCAGGTTCTGGAAGACCTGACGCAGCAGCACGTGGTCACCGGTCACGGTCGGCAGCTCGTCGACGGTGACCACGGCGCCCGTGCTGTCGCGCATCGCGGTCAGCGTGGCGAGGGCCTCGTGCACCACGTGGGTCAGGTCGACCTCCTCCTGCGCGGGCTCGCCGGCACCCGCCCGCGCGTACCGCAGGAGGTCGTCGATGAGCCGCTGCATCCGGTCGACGGCCTCGACGGCGTACGCGATGAACTCGCGGGCGGTCGCGTCGAGCTGGGGCTCGTACCGGCGCTGGAGCAGCCCGAGGTAGCCGTCGACGATACGCAGCGGCTCGCTGAGGTCGTGCGAGGCGACGGAGGCGAACTGCTGCAGCTCGGCGTTCGAGCGCTCCAGCTCCCCGAGCGCCGCCTGCAGCTCCTCGTCGGCGTGCTGCCGCGCCGTCGCATCGCGGATCACGGCGGCGAAGAAGCGATGCCCGCCCTGGCTCCCGGTGGCCAGGGTCAGCTCGACCGGCACCTCGGTGCCGTCGCGGCGCAGGCCGCTCATCATCACCGGGCCCCGTCCGATCACGTGGGGCTGGCCGCCACCCAGCACGCGGAGCAGGCCCTGGCGGTGACCGTCGCGATGCTTGGGAGGTACGACGAGCTCGACCGACCGGCCGAGCACCTCGTCGGCCGACCATCCGAACAGCGCCTGCGCTCCGCCCGTCCACATCGTGATGCGTCCGGCGTCGTCGGCGACGACGATCGCGTCCGCGACGGCGTGCAGCGCGGTCAGCAGAAGGGCCTCGGACTCGACCGTGGCCTCCGGGGCCGGGGGGTCCTGATCCTGGTGGGGGCGGCGCATGGCTCGGGTGTCCTCATCGGTACGGCGGCGCCCCCGGCGGACCCCGAGGCTACCACCACCCACCCGGTGCGAGCCAGGGGCGCGGACCGCACGCGCCTATACTGGGCCGACCTTCCGGACCCCCGAGGAGTCAGTCAGTGCAGGAGATGGTCATCTACGGCGTGAGCTTCGACATGGTCGGCAAACAGCCGATCGTGCTGCTCAAGACCGTTGACAGCAACAAGTTCCTGCCGATCTGGATCGGTCACCCGGAGGCTGCCGCGATCCTGATGAAGCTCCAGGGCGCCACGACACCGAGGCCGATGACCCACGACCTGCTCGTGGACCTGCTCGGCGAGCTCGAGGTCAAGTGCACGAAGGTGCAAGTCACCGAGCTGCGGGACAACACGTTCTTCGCGTCGATCACGCTGACCTCCGGGGGCCGTGAGGTCGAGATCGACTCGCGCCCCAGCGACGCCCTGGCGCTCGCCGTCCGTGCGGGCGCCCCGATCTTCGCGGCCGACGAGGTCATCGCGGAGTCGGCGATCGAGTTCGAGCACGAGGTCGAGGACACCGAGGAGGTCGTCGACCGCTTCAAGGAGTTCCTCGACCAGGTGAGCCCCGAGGACTTCATGGGCGAGGACTGAGCCCGCCTCGGCGGGCGCTGCGCTCAGCGGTCGAGGGCGAGCTCGACGATCCGGCCGATCAGGGCGTCGAAGCTGATGCCGGCGGCCTCCGCCGCGAGCGGCAGGAGGCTCGTCTCGGTCAACCCGGGGACGGCGTTGGCCTCCAGGACCGTCAGCTCGCCCGTCTGGCGGTCGCGCATCAGGTCCACCCGGGAGAAGCCGCTGCACCCCAGCAGCCGGTGCACGGCCAGCGCGAGGTCCCGGGCCTGCTGCTCGGTCTCCGGCGGGAGCTCGGCCGGGCACACGAACCGGGTCTGGCCGATCGTGTACCGGGCCTCGAAGTCGTAGCCGTCCTCGTGCTCGGGGATCGCCTCGACGACCGGGAGCGCCTCGTCCCCGAGGATCGACACCGCGAGGTCGCTGCCCGAGATGTGGCGCTCGAGCAGCACCTTGGTGGAGTACGAGAACCCCGCGACCAGCGCGGCGGGAACGGCGCCGGGGTCGCCGGCGAACTTGATGCCCAGCGCCGAGCCCTGGTCGGCGGGCTTGATGACGAGCGGGAAGCCCAGGCGCTCCTCGATCGCTCCGAGCGCCTCGGCCGCGCCCAGCTCCTTGAACGCGGTCTCGTTGAACGACAGGAAGTCCGGGGTGGCGATGCCGGCGTCCCGCATCGCGTGCTTGGACAGGACCTTGTCGGTGCACCGGATGCAGGCGCTGACCCCCGAGCCCGTGTAAGGGATGTCGAGGACCTCCAGGAGCTCCTGCACCGTGCCGTCCTCACCGTCGCGCCCGTGCAGGGCGACGAACGCGACATCCGGCTCCATCGCGCGGAGACGGGCGACCAGGTCGTGCCCGACGTCGATGCCGACCACGCTGTGCCCCAGGCGCTCGAGGGCGTCCTCGACGCGCGCCCCGGAGGCCAGCGAGACGCCGCGCTCCAGCGAGCGCCCGCCCTTCAGCACGACGACCTTCAGTGCCTTCGCCATGCTCAGCCCCGGTCCCGCCGGGCCGCCTGGTCGCCGGCGTCGCGGCGCGGCAGCTCCAGGACGTCGGCGAGGGCCGGGTCCGGCTCGCGCGTCCCGGCCTCCGTCGGTGGCCGCGCCTCGGTGGCGAGCGGGCCGCCCGTGAGCGCGCGCAGCAGGTCCAGCTGCTCGGAGACGACCTCACCGATCCGCCGGATCCCCTCGCGGATGTCGTCGTCGCCCACGCCCGAGAAGTTCAGGCGCATCGACGTACCGCCGCGGCCGTCGAGGAACGCGCCGCGCCCGGGGACGAACGCGACGTTGCGGGTCAGCGCGCGGGCCAGGAGGTCCGTGGTGTCCAGACCGTCGGGGAGCGTGGCCCAGATGAACAGGCCGCCCTGCGGGCGGGTCCACGTGGCCTCGGCGGGCAGGTGCTCGGCGAGGGCGTCGAGCATCACGTCGCGGCGCCGGCGGTAGAGCTGCTTCTGGGCGTCGACGTAGTCGGTCCACCGGCTGCTGGCGAAGTACTCGCTGACGAAGATCTGCGACAGCGTGGACGAGCAGAGGTCGCTGCCCTGCTTGCCCTGGTTCATCTTCTGCAGGACGGGGCGCGGAGCCACCGCCCAGCCGATGCGGATCCCGGGGGAGATGATCTTCGAGAACGTCCCGAGCGAGATCACGAAGTCCCCACCGTCCAGCGACCGCAGCGTCGGGAGCGGGTCCCCCTCGTAGCGCAGCAGGCCGTAGGGGTTGTCCTCCAGGATCAGCAGCTCGCGCTCGCGGGCGATCTGGACGAGCCGCTGGCGCCGCGGCAGGGACATCGTCACGCCGGCCGGGTTCTGGAAGTTGGGGATGACGTAGATGAACTTCGGGGTGCGGCCCTCGCGGTCGAGGTCGGCGAGCGCCTCCTCGAGGATGTCGATCCGCATGCCGTCGGCGTCCATCTCGATCTGGCGCACGTCCGCCTGGTAGCTCGAGAACGCGGGGACCGCGCCGGGATAGGTCGGGGCCTCGGCGATGATCACGTCCCCGGGGTTCACGAGCGTCTTGCAGACCAGGTCGATCACCTGCTGTCCGCCCGTGGTGACGAGGATGTCGGCGGGGTCGACCACCGTGCCCTCCGCCTCCATGACCTGGACGATGCAGTCCTTCACGTCCGCCGTGCCCTCCGTCGGGCCGTACTGGAGCGTGCGCGCGAGCGCCGTCTGCGCGATGGCGCCCATGATCTCGGCGAACTGCCCGGGCGGGAAGGTCGAGGTGTCGGGCAGGCCTCCGGCGAGCGAGATCACCTCGGGCCGCTCGGTGATCGCCATCAGGTCGCGCATCGCCGACGACGTCATGACCTTGGTGCGATCGGCGAACAGCCCGGCGTAGCGCTCGAGGTCGCGCGACGAGGAGGCCCGCTGCGGGCGACGGGGCATGCCTGATGGTTCGCCGTGACCGGCGTTCGGACCTTCTTCCTCTATCGTCATGCGCCTCCCACGGTAGCGGGCCGCACCGGGCGTCCGCCCTCCCCGTGGAAGCCCACCACACCCATGCGAGCTCTCCTCGACAGCCTTCAGGGCGCCGGTCTGGCCGGTGCCGCCGGCCTGCGGCCGTTCCTCCCGACCCTCGTCGCCGGCGCGTGCGCCTCCGCCGACCTGGGCATCGACTTCGACGG
>NZ_JBFIGP010000146.1:0-9067 GCF_041602235.1 Paraconexibacter sp. | reverse complement strand
GGTCACGCGGCTACCGTCCGGCGCGGTGACCCGGCCCTTCACGCGGCCCTTGGCGAGCTTGCGCGCCGTCCGGCTGAGGATCCTGGTGACCGACTGGCGCAGTCCCCGGCAGGCCGATCCCGAGCACAGCTCGCGCAGCACGCGGCTCACGGAGGCGAACGTCGACCGCCGCAGCACGTCGGGCCCGTCGATCGTGAGCGCGGAGTCGAGGATCAGCGCTTCCACCCGCTGGGGGTACGCGGCCGCGTAGGCCAGCGCGACCTTCGTGCCGTACGAGACGCCGTACAGCACGAGTTGCTCGTACCCGCCCGCGATGCGCAGCGCTTCGATGTCGGCCACCGACTCCGCGGTGCGGAAGTACCCCCGCGCCGAACCGAGCTGCTCCGCGCACTGACGGACCTGCTGGGACTCCGACAGACCCTGCCGGCTGAGCGCCCCGCAGCGCAGCGGGGCGGAGCGCCCCGTGCCGCGCTGGTCGTACACCAGCAGGTCGCGCGTCCCGAGCCCGGCCGTCAGGTACGACTGGAAGGCGGTCGCGAAGGGCGACGCCGCCTGGCCCGGACCACCGGCGAGCGGCACGACGGCCGAGACGGCCGCCACGCCGGTCGTCGCGCGGGCGCGCCGCACGTGCAGCGACAGCGTCCCTGGGGTCGCACCGGACCAGTCGAGGGGGACCGGGACCGTGCCGCACTCGAACCCCGCCTCGTCCTGGCACGGGGTGTACGGCACGGCAGCGGCAGCAGGCTCCGCGGCCAGCGTGCAGGCGGCGACGGCCAGGATGGGGAGCAGCCGGCGGGGGACGGGCATCGACCCACGGTACTGACCCCGATCCCGATGTAGGGTGGACCGGTGTCCCATCACCGTGAAGTCGTGACCGCCATCGGGGCGCCGGCGGCCGTCGGTCCCTACAGCCACGCAGTCGCCGCCGGCGGCCTCCTGTTCTGCTCCGGGCAGATCCCGCTGGACCCCGCGAGCGGCGAGCTCGTCGGTGCCACCGCCGACGAGCAGGCGCAGCAGTGCCTCACGAACCTCGCCGCGGTGGTCGCCGCCGCAGGCGCGCAGCTCGCCGACGCGGTACGGGTCACCGTGTACCTCACCGACATCGACGCCTTCGCGGCCGTCAACGAGGTGTACGCGACGTTCTTCCCCAGCGAGCCGCCCGCGCGCGTGGCCTACGCGGTCGCCGCGCTGCCGAAGGGCGCCCAGGTCGAGATCGACGCCATCGTGGCGCTCCCGGCCGCCTGAGCGCACCATGACCGTCACGGCCGCCGACGTGCAGCGCGCCCGCGCGGCCGTCGAGGGCATCGCCCGCCACACCCCGATCCTGCCGTCCGCGACGCTCAGTGACCACGCCGGGGTCGACGTGGTGCTGAAGGCCGAGAGCCTGCAGCGCACCGGCGCCTTCAAGGTGCGAGGTGCCCTGGCCAAGCTCGCGGCGCTCGGCGACGGCTGCTCCGCGGGCGTCGTGCTCGGCAGCGCGGGCAACCACGCGCAGGGCACCGCGTGGGCGGCGGCGCAGCTCGGCGTGCCGTGCGTCGTGTACATGCCCGCGGACTCCTCGATCCAGAAGGCCGAGGGCGCCGCGGACCTGGGAGCCGACGTCCGGCTGGAGGGCGACACGGTGGAGGACGCGGTCGCCGCCGCCCGCGCCCACGCGCAGGAGCACGGCCTGGCGTTCGTCCACCCGTTCGACGACCCGGACATCGTCGCTGGTCAGGGCACGCTGGGGCTCGAGCTGCTCGAGGACCTCCCGAACCTGAGCACCGTGCTCGTTCCCGTCGGGGGCGGCGGGCTGTGCTCCGGCATCGCGGTCGCCGTGAAGGCCGCCCGGCCGGACGTGCGGATCGTGGGTGTCCAGGTCGAGTCGTGCGCGGCGTTCCCCGAGTCCCTGCGGACCCGGTCACCGGTCACGGCCACCACCGTCGCGCCCACCCTCGCCGACGGGATCGCCGTCAAGCGGCCGGGGGAGCTCACCCTCGCCCTCATGGCCGAGCACGTCGACGAGCTGGTCGTGGTGCCCGAGGACGACGTCGCCGAGGCGATGGTCCTCCTGCTCGAGAAGGCCAAGCTCGTCGTCGAGGGAGCCGGCGCCGTCGGGGCGGCCGCGCTGCTCGGCCGCCAGGTCGTGCCCTCACCGCGCGACCGTGACGGCGGGTCGATCTGCGTCGTCCTGTCGGGCGGGAACGTCGACGCCGGCACCCTCGCCCTCGTCGCGCGCCGCCACGAGACCGAGGTGGGGCGCCGGGTCGTGCTCTTCACCCGCCTCCCGGACCGCCCGGGCTCGCTCGCGCGCCTCCTGGACTGCGTCGCGCAGACAGGAGCCAACCTCCTCGACGTCGACCACGTGCGGGAGGGGGTGGACCTCCACGTGCGCGAGACCGCCATCCAGCTCGTGCTCGAGACGCGCGGGTCCGAGCACGCCGACGCCGTCCAGCGGGCGATCGCGTCGGCCGGGTACGCCGCACGGGTCGTGCGCTGACCGAAATTTCATCCCTCTGGCACATCGCGGCGTGGGACGATCCGTCGCATGAGCTCCGCCACCACCGTCCAGATCGATCGCGAGCGGATCCGCGAACTGACCGAGCGCGAGGAAGCGCAGCTCGACCGGCGCACCCAGGCGTCCGCGAAGATGTACGAGCGCGCACGCGGCGTGCTCACCGGCGGGGTCGCGTCCTCCTACCAGGCCCGGGATCCCTGGCCCATCTATCTCGAGCGCGGCACGGGCCCGACCGTCTGGGACGTCGACGGCAACGAGATGCTCGACTTCCACAACGGGTTCGGCTCGATGGTCCAGGGGCACGCCCACCCGGCGATCGGCCGAGCGATCGCGGAGCGCTACGAGCAGGGCACGCACTTCGCCGCGCCGACCGAGGACGCCGTCGTCGTCGGCGCCGAGCTCGCGCGGCGCTGGGGCATGCCGAAGTGGCGGTACGTGAACTCCGGGTCCGAGGCGACGATGGACGCGATCCGGATCGCCCGCGCCCACACCGGACGCGATGACGTCCTGAAGATCTTCGGCAGCTACCACGGCCACCACGACACGGTCATGGTCTCGATCGGGGTCGCCTACGACGCGATCGGCGATCGCGAGCACCTGCAGTCCCTCCCGTACGGCGCGGGCATCCCGCAGTCGACGATCGACCAGGTCCATGCCGTGCACTTCAACGACGCCGACTCGATGGAACGCAAGATCGTCGCGCTCGAGGCCGAGGGGCGGAAGCCGGCCTGCGTCATCATGGAGGCCGCGATGATGAACCTCGGGGTCGTGCTCCCCGAGCCGGGATACCTGGAGGCCGTTCGTGACATCACGCGCCGCCACGGCATCGTGCTGATCTTCGACGAGGTCAAGACCGGCATCTGCATCGCCGCGGGCGGGGCGGTCGAGCGGTTCGGCGTGACCCCCGACCTGGTGACCCTCGCCAAGGCCCTGGGTGGCGGGCTGCCGACCGGCGCGATCGGCGGTACCGAGGAGGTCATGGCCTGCGTCGAGGACGGCAGCGTCTACCAGGTGGGCACCTACAACGGGAACCCGCTCGGGATGGCCGCCGCCCGCGCCAACCTGCTCGAGGTCATGACCCCGGAGGCCTACGACCACCTCGCGATGCTCAACGACCGCATCCTCGCCGGCTGCCGCGCGGTGATCGAGGAGTTCTCGCTGCCCGGATACGCGGTCGGCATCGGTTCCAAGGGCTGCGTGACGTTCTCGGCGGCGAAGGTCGTCGACTACGAGTCCTTCAAGGCCAACCAGGACGCCGAGCTGAGCGACCTCGCCTGGCTCTTCAACATGAACCGCGGGATCTTCATGACGCCCGGTCGCGAGGAGGAGTGGACCCTGTCGGTCACCCACCAGGCCGAGCACGTCGACCGGTACGTCGAGGTCTTCCGGGAGATGGCCGCTGAGCTCACTGCCTGACCTCGTGGGGGAGGCCCTCGGCGCGCGCGTCCTGGCGGCGTCCCGGGTGAGCGGTGGGGACCTCAACGACGCGTGGAAGATGCAGCTGGACCGGGCCGTCGCGCCCACGGTGTTCGTCAAGACCACCGACGACGTTTCCGCGGGAACGTTCGCCGCCGAAGCAGCAGGGCTGCTCTGGCTCGCCGAGCCGCGTGCGCTGCGGGTGCCCGAGGTCCTGGCCGTCGACGAGCGGTTCCTCGCGCTCGAGTGGGTGCCGCAGGGAGGTGGCCTGGACGCCGCGGGGGAGGAGGAGCTCGGCCGGGGCCTCGCCGCCGTTCACGCGGCGGGCGCCCCTGCGTACGGGGGAGCGCACGTGCTGCGGATCGGGCCGATTGCGCTCGACGACGGTCCGGCCGAGACGTGGGTGGAGTGCTATCGCGACCAGCGCCTGCGGCCCCTCGTGCGCCAGGCGCGCGATCGCGGTGCGCTCGACGCCGCGGGAGCAGCCGTGATCGAGCGGGTCTGTGCGCGGATGTCCGAGCTCGCCGGGCCGCCCGAGCCTCCCGCTCGGCTCCACGGGGATCTGTGGTCGGGCAACGTGCTCGCCGACGTGACCGGCAGGCCGTGGCTCGTGGACCCCGCGGCCTACGGGGGGCATCGCGAGATCGACCTCGCCATGCTCCGGCTGTTCGGGGGGCCGGGCGAGCGCTGCTTCGCGGCTTACCACGAGGCCGCGCCGCTCGCCGACGGGCACGCCGAGCGCGCCGCGCTGTGGCAGTTGTTCCCGCTCCTGGTCCATGCCGTGCTGTTCGGCGGTGGCTACGGGACGCGTGCCGCGGCCGCGGCACGGCGGTACGTCTGAGCGCCGCCCGGGGCGTAGGCTGCTCGCATGAGCCTCCCGCCCGGACCCCGAGGACCGGCCGCGCTGACGACGGCCCTGTTCGCGCACCGACCGCTGCGCATGCTGCACCGGTGGCACCGGCGATACGGAGACGTCTTCACGGTCCACCTGACCGGGTTCGGGGCCGGCGTCTACGTGGCGGACCCTCTCGCGATCAAGGAGCTGTTCACGGGCGACCAGTCCGATCTGCTCGCGGGCGAGGCCAACTCGTTCCTCACCCCGATCCTCGGGAAGCACTCGGTGCTCGTGCTGGACGGGCCGGAGCACCTGCGTCACCGGCGCCTGCTGCTGCCCCCGTTCCAGGGATCGCGCGTGACGAGCTACCGCGACACCATCCGCGAGATCGCGGAGCGGGAGGTCGTCCGCTGGCAGCCCGGCGAGCAGGTCGTCCTGCGCGCACGCATGCGCGCGCTGACGTTCGAGGTGATCTGTCGCGCCGTGTTCGGGGTCACGGAACCCGCACGGGTCGAGCGGCTGCGCCAGGCGCTCGGAGCGGTCCTCGACACCGCGAACGTGCTGCTCGTCAGCGATCTCCTGCGGAAGGACCTCGGCGCGTGGAGTCCGGGTGGACGCCTGGCCCGTCGGCTGCGCGTCGCGGACGAGCTCCTGTACGAGGAGATCGCGGAGCGGCGGAAGCTCGCCGACATCGCGGACCGCGACGACGTCCTCTCGCTCCTCCTGCAAGCACGCGACGAGGATGGGCAGGGGCTGTCGGACGAGGAGCTCCGCGACGAGCTCTTCACGATGCTCGCCGCCGGCCACGAGACCACGGCGACCGCGCTGGCCTTCGCGTTCGAGTTGATCCTCCGCACGCCGGGGGCGCTCGACCGCGCGAGGACGGCGATCGAGGAGGGCGACGACGAGCACCTCGACGCCATCGGTCGGGAGACCCTGCGCCTGCGACCGGTCCTCGACGCGGCGGAGCGGACCCTGACGCGGCCGCGGCTCGTGGCCGGGTGGAAGCTGCCGGCCGGGGCGAAGGTCTATCCAGCCATCGCGTTGATCCACCATCGCGCCGACCTGTATCCCGACCCGCAGGCGTTCCGCCCCGAGCGCTTCACGGAGGACGACACGGTCGCCTACAGCTGGCTGCCGTTCGGCGGCGGCATCCGCCGGTGCATCGGAGCTGCGCTGGCCCAGCTCGAGCTCGTCGAGGTGCTGCGCGTGATCCTGCCCGCGGTCGACCTGCGCCTCGTGGGCGACCGGCCCGACCCGGTGGTACTCAGGGGGATCACGCTCTCCCCCAAGCACGGCGTCCGGGCGGAGGTGGTCAGGCGGCGCCGCCCCGAAGCAGGGACCGCCGGATCTTCCCGCTCGACGTCTTCGGTAGCGCTGCGGTGAACTCGATGATCCGCGGGTACTTGTACGGCGCGGTCTCGGACTTCACGTGGTCCTGCAGCTCCCGGGCCAGCGCGTCGGACGCCTCGGCGTGCTCCTGGAGCACGATCACCGCGCGCACGACGCTGCCCCGCTCCTCGTCGGGCGCCGCGACCACCGCGGCCTCGGCGACCGCCGGGTGCGCCACGAGCGCGCTCTCCACCTCGAACGGCCCGATGCGGTAGCCGGCGCTGATGATCACGTCGTCGGTGCGGCCCTCGAAGTACAGGTACCCGTCCTCGTCGGCGTGGACGCGATCCCCGGTCCGCCACGGGGTCTCTCGATCGTGCGGCTCCTCTCCCAGGTACCCGAGGAAGAAGGTCGGGACCGTGGAAGGGTCGGCGACGAGCTCGCCGTCGTCGATCCACAGGCGTACTCCGGGAAGCGGGCGGCCCATCGAGCCGGGCCGGACGTCGGACGGGTCCGCGTCGCCGGGGATGCCGGTCATCTGCCCGGTCTCGGTCTGGCCGTAGCCATCGCGGATGACCAGCCCGGTCGCCTCACGCCAGAGGTGCAGCACCTCCGGGTTCAGGGCCTCGCCGGCCGCCACGAGCCCCCGGAGCTCGGGGAACGGGCGCAGCCGAGCGCGCTTGGCGATGACGCGGTACTCGGTCGGCGCCATGCACAGCACGTTCACGCGCTCACGCTCGAGCAGGTCGAGGCGCTCCGTCGGGTCGAACCGGGCGTCGTGGAGCAGCGCGGTGGCGCCGCGGATCCACGGGGCGATGAAGACGTTGCGGGCGCTCTTCGACCAGCCGCTGGCGGCGGTGCACCACACGATGTCGCCGGGACCGCCTCCGAGCCAGTGCTGCGCCTGGACCTGCTGGCCGTCGAGGTAGCGCTGGGCGTGGAGCACCGCCTTCGGCTCGCCCGAGGTTCCCGACGTGAACGTGATCAGGCAGGGGTCGGAGGGCGAGAGCTCGACCGCGGGAGCGGGCGGGGCGTCGTAGAGCGCGGGATCCGGCACGTCGAGGATCAGCGGCGTTCCCGCGGGAACGTCGGTCGGGAGCGCGAGGGCTTCATCGAGCACCGCACGGTTGCGCACGTCGCAGACCACGACGGCGGGGCGGGCGACGTCGAGGCGCAGCCGCAGGTCCTTCGCGCGCAACTGCTCCGTGCACGGCAGCACGACTGCCCCGAGGCGGAAGCACGCCACCATGGTCTCCACCCACTCGGGCCGGTTGCCGATCAGGGTGAGCACCACGTCCCCCCGAGCGACGCCGTGGGCCCGGAGCGTGCCGGCGAGGCGCGCCGACCGGTCTGCGACCTCGCCGAAGGTGTGTTCGCGGCGTGCGCCCTCGCGCGGGAGCTCGATGAGCGCGACGCGCTCCGGCGGAGCCGCGTCCACGATGTCGCGAGCGAAGTTCATGCGCGCGGGAGTCTGCCAGGACGCCCGTTCCTCCAAGGTTCGGCCCGCCGCGCACGCCGAACCGCGCGACGTCGAGGCGTCGTCGCGAAGGGGGCGCACCGGCGGCTGATCCTCGCAGCGAGGTGCGGGGTATCCTGAACGCCGGACTTTCCATCAGACCAGCCAGCAGGAGGCCCAATATGGCCATCGCCACGATCTCGGCGTCCGACTACACGGACGAGCAGAAGGCGATCATCGAGATGGTCCGCCAGTTCGCGGACGAGCAGATCATCCCCAACGCCGAGCACTACGACTCGACCGACACGTATCCGGAGCCGATCGTCGAGCAGCTCAAGGAGCTCGGGCTCTTCGGCATCACGATCCCCGAGGAGTACGGCGGTCTCGGCCTGGACCTCACGACCTACTGCATGGTGGTCGAGGAGCTGTCCCGCGGCTGGATCTCGATCTCGGGCGTCATCAACACCCACTTCATCGGCACCTACCTGCTCATGAAGTTCGGGTCCGAGGAGCAGAAGCAGAAGTACCTGCCGCGCATGGCCACGGGCGAGATCCGGGCCGCGTTCTCGCTGTCGGAGCCGGAGCTCGGGTCCGACGTCCAGGCGATCAAGACCGCCGCGAAGAAGATCGACGACGGCACCTACGAGATCAACGGCCAGAAGATGTGGGTCACCAACGGCCTCATGTCCTCGCTCGTGTTCGTCCTCGTCAAGACGGACCCGAACGCCGAGCCGCGCCACAAGGGCTTCACCTGCTTCATCGCCGAGAAGGAGGGTGGCGTCTCCGAGAACACCGGTGACTACGCGGGCCTCATCGTCCCGCCCAAGCTGAAGAAGATGGGCTACAAGGGCGTCGAGTCCACCGAGCTGGTCTTCGACGGCTACAAGTGCCCGGCGCAGAACATCCTCGGCGGCGAGGACGCCGGCCTGAACAAGGGCTTCGCGCAGATGATGGACGCGCTGGAGGTCGGTCGCGCGAACGTGGCCGCCCGCGGCGTCGGCATCGCGCAGCGCGCGCTCGAGCTCGCCCTGCGCTACTCGCAGGAGCGCAAGACGTTCGGCAAGCCGATCGCGGAGCACCAGGCGATCCAGTTCAAGCTCGCCGACATGGCGACGCAGGTCGACGCCGCTCGCATGCTGACGCTGCGCGCGGCTCGCATGAAGGACGCCGGTGAGCGCTCGGACCTCGAGGCCGGGATGGCGAAGCTGTTCGCCTCCGAGGCCGGGCGGTTCTGCGTGGAGGAGTCGTTCCGCATCCACGGCGGCTACGGCTACTCCAAGGAGTACGAGATCGAGCGCCTCTACCGCGACGCGCCGCTGCTGCTGATCGGCGAGGGGACGAGCGAGATCCAGCGCATGGTCATCGGCAAGAAGCTGCTCCAGCGCCACAAGATCTAGGTCGAAGCACCACTTCCGCCTGACGTCGACTGCCCCGTGCGTGCGGGGCAGTCGCGCAGGTGGTCGTTCACCAGGCCGCAGGCCTGCATGCCGGCGTAGATCGTCGTGGGGCCCAGGAAGCGGAAGCCGTTGCG
>NZ_JBFIGP010000145.1:0-9090 GCF_041602235.1 Paraconexibacter sp. | reverse complement strand
GTTGCCCCGGCTCATGCGGTCGGTGTTCCAGGAGCAGACCGACGTCGCTCACGTGTACCTCGGCAGCCGTCGGCACATGATGCGCCGCCTGTTCAGCGACGAGCAGGAGCCGTTCTGGCGCAGCGCCAAGCAGATCGAGCTCGGACCGATCCCCGCGGTGCTGTTCGAGCCGTTCCTCGCCGCCCGGTTCGCGGGCACGGGGCGGGAGGTGGAGGACGACGTGCTGGCCGAGCTCCTGGCCGTCACCGGAGGGCACCCGTACGCGACGCAGGAGCTCGCGTACTTCCTGTGGCAGGAGGTGCGCCGCGGCGAGACGGCGGGCCACGCGGAGTACACGCGGGCGCTCACGAAGGTCCTGCGCTCGGAGCACGCGCACTTCAGCCTGTTGTGGGAGCGCGCGAGCCGGGTGCAGCGCCAGGTGCTGCAGGCGCTCGCGGCGGAGCCCGGGCGTCCGTTCGCGGAGGCCTACCGCAGCCGCCACGGGCTGCCGGCGGCGTCCACCGTCCAGCGCGCGGTGAAGGCGCTGGAGGACGACGAGGTCGTCGCCCGCGACGAGGCGGGGCTGCGGATCACGGAGCCGTTCCTGGCGCAGTGGCTGCGCTCGGAGCGGTGACGGACCGCCCCGCGCGAAGCTCAGCTGAAGCGGTCCCAGCGCTTGAGCGCCGAGACAGGGCTGATCGAATGCCCGCCGGTGTACCAGCCGGGTGAGGACCACAGCTCGAAGTGCAGGTGGCAGCCGTCGGCGACGCCGGTGTCACCGACTGCACCGATGGCCTGACCGGTGAAGACCCGGTCGCCCTTCCTCAGCGTCACCTTGTCCTTCAGGTGCATGTAGACGTGGTCCTGCCCGGTCCCGGAGGGGTCGATGACCAGGTAGTTCCCGGCTCGCGAGTGGGACCCGGCGAACTTCACCACGCCGCCGCGGGCCGCGACCAGCGGGGTGCCGCACCGCGCGAACACGTCCTGGCCCTGGTGCCGCCCGTGCCCGCGGGCTGCGCCGTAGGCTCCCGCGCCCTTGCCGTAGCTGTGCTTCCCGTTGATCGGGAACCGGTCACGGATGAAGGTGAACCGCTCCTCCACCACCGACTCGGGGACGCCATCGGCCTGCGATGCCTGCGCGGAGGCGTTGCTGTCCCGCGGCTGGACGTGGATGCGCCAGAGATAGCCGCCGTCGGAGGGGACGCGTCCCGCGACGGTCCCGTTCCACTCGAGCGACTGCACCGTCCCGCCGGGGACGGTCCGGGATCCGAAGGTCCGGAGCACCTTGCCGTTGCTGCGCCGGACGATCTCGCCGCGCACCGTCACCGGACCGTCGCCGCGGACGAAGTAGCTGACGCGGGCCTGACGCCGACCGGCGTAGAACACCCTGCGGGAGTCGACCCGGGCCTCGACGCCCCCGCCCAGCGAGCTGAGCTCGGAGCCGCTGGAGATGGTGAGTGCGTCCTTGGTCGGCTTCGACACGTTCCCGTCGCCGTTGATGACGAGGATGGGCCCGGTGGACGCGCCGTCGGGGACCGGGGCGGTGACGGCGCCCGGAGCCGCCTCGATGACGCTCGCGCCACGGTCGTCGTCGCTGCCGGGTCCGCCGAGAAACACGACGGCCACGACCCGGTCGAGCGCCTCGCCGCCGATCCGCACGACGCTGCCGATGCCGGCGCTGTCGAGTCCCGTGCAGGCCGTCTCACACGTGATGCTGGACGGACGTGGGGTCTCGGAGGCGTAGGCCCCGCCCGCTCCGGCCGCGGCGGATGCGGTGGCGGGGAGGGCGAGCGCTCCCAGAAGACTGGCGATGGCCGTGGCGTGTGCGCGCAGGATGGTGTTCAGCTCCTCGTTGTGCTGCCTACGGGGTGAGCTGACGGGCTCGCGCGGTCGAGTTCCGCGCTACCGGGACATCAGTCCCGGATTCGCCCCTGGATCACGAGATCCTGTGGTTCCCCCGCTCCGCCGCGCCGGGTCGACGCTGCGGATTCGGCATCCGGCAAGGTGCGTGAACCCTACCCATTCCGGCGGTCGGAGTCGGAAGGCGGCGCCGGCCGCAGGTCGGTGGAGGGGGCGCACGTCGCGAAGCGCGCTCGTCCTCTATGCTTCCTCGCCGCCGCGCGCCCTGTTCGCGTGGCCTTTTCACGCTATGAAGACCTACGTCGCCAATCCCGCCACCCGTGAGCGCAACTGGGTCGTCGTCGACGCCTCAGGACAGACGCTCGGGAGGCTGGCCACCCAGATCGCGGATCAGCTCCGCGGGAAGCGGAAGCCCGACTTCACACCCCACGTCGACACCGGCGACTTCGTCGTCGTCGTCAACGCCGAGAAGATCGTCGTCACCGGCAACAAGCGCACCGACAAGCAGTACTACCGCCACTCCGGCTTCCCGGGTGGCCTTCGGTCGCGCACGTTCGAGGAGATGATCGAACGGCGGCCCGAAGAGGTCATCCGCAAAGCGGTCAAGGGCATGCTGCCCAAGAACCGTCTGGCCCGGAAGCAGTTGACGAAGCTCAAGGTCTACGCCGGCCCGGAGCACCCGCACCAGGCCCAGAAGCCGCAGCCGATGGAGATGCAGTCCCGATGATCGACGAGACGCCCAACGACGACCAGGCTCCGGAGGAGACGCCCGCCGAGGCGACTCCCGAGGCGCAGGCTCCGGCCGAGCCCGAGGCCGAGGCGACCCCGGTCGAGACGGGTTCCGCCCCGCAGCCCGACGCGGCGTCCGAGCCGGTCGCGGAGGCCGACGAGGACGAGGACGACAGCGACGAGGTGGAGGAGACCCCGCGCGTCAAGCCGGCGATCCCCGGGATGGACCTCGAGGTCGACATCGTCATCGAGGGCGAGGGCACGCCCGCCGACCCCTACGCGGAGGAGGGCGACGAGCCCACCACCGAGGGCGAGGACGACGAGGACGTCGTGGACGATCAGCCGATCGCCGCGACGATCGTGCTGGCCGAGGGTGCGCGGTACCGCGCGACCGGCAAGCGCAAGACCGCCGTCGCCCGCGTGATCCTGAAGCCCGGCACCGGCGCGTACACGATCAACGGCAGGACGCTCGACGAGTTCTTCCCGCGCGACACGCTGCAGCGCAACATCCGTCAGCCGCTCGAGGCCGTGGGCTTCGACACGCGGATGGACGTCGTCGCCCGCATGCACGGCGGGGGCGTCAGCTCCCAGGCCGGCGCGCTGCGTCACGGGATCTCCCGCGCGCTGCTCGAGGCGGACCCGAACCTCCGTGGCGAGCTGAAGCGCCGTGGCTTCCTGACGCGTGACGCGCGCGTCAAGGAGCGCAAGAAGGCCGGCCTCAAGAAGGCCCGCAAGCGTCCGCAGTTCAGCAAGCGCTAGGCGCCTCGCGCGGTCCGGCTCGGACGAGCATGGCTCGCAAGCTGTTCGGCACCGACGGCGTCCGTGGCGTCGCCGGCGATCTGCTGACCGCGGAGCTCGCGCTCGCGCTCGGTCGAGCCGTCACCCTGGAGGCCGCCGCCGAGCGGCCCCAGGTGCTGGTCATCCGCGACACGCGGGAGTCCGGCGAGATGCTGGAGGCCGCGCTGGCCGCCGGCGTGACGGCGGCGGGCGGCGACGTCCTGCTCGGCGGCGTGTTGCCGACCCCGGCGGCGCCGCTGCTCATCCGCCGCTACGGATTCGATGTCGCGGCGGTCATCAGCGCGTCCCACAACCCGTACCGCGACAACGGCATCAAGTTCTTCGGCGCGGACGGGATGAAGCTGTCCGACGCCACGGAGCTCGCGATAGAGCGGCGCCTCGAGGTGCCGGCCGCGCCCCCCGCGGTCATCGGCCGGGTCCGCGCGCTGCACGGCACGCTGGAGGACTACCTCCGGGAGCTGCATTCGCGCTTCCGGGAGCTGTCGCTGGACGGGCTGGACGTCCTGCTGGACTGCGCGAACGGGGCGACCTTCCGCGCGGCGCCGGAGATCTTCCGTCGGCTGGGCGCCACCGTCACGGTGCTCGCCGACGAGCCCGACGGTCGCAACATCAACGCCGGGTGCGGCTCGACGCACGTCGAGGCGCTCGCCGAGCAGGTCGTCGCCGGCGGGCACGACGTCGGCTTCGCCTTCGACGGGGACGGCGACCGGGTGCTGGCCGTCGACCGGACCGGCCGCGTCGTCGACGGCGACGAGCTGATCGCCCTGGCCGCGATCCATCTGCGCAGGACGGGCCGGCTGGACGGCGGCGGGGTCGCGGTCACCGTGATGACCAACTACGGCTTCCACAACGCCATGCGCGAAGCGGGGGTCGAGGTCGCCATCACGAGCGTGGGGGACCGCTACGTCCTGGAGGAGCTGAAGACCCGGCGCTGGACGCTGGGCGGGGAGCAGTCCGGTCACATCATCGACATGGGGTTCGTCCCGTCGGGTGACGGCATCGCCAGCGCCCTGCTGACGCTGGAGTCCCTGCAACGCGAGGATCTCGCCGAGCGTCAGGCGATGGTCAAGCTCCCGCAGCGGCTGGTCAACGTGCCGGTCGTCGACCGTGACGCGGCCATGCAGGCCGCGGAGCTCGCGGAGGCGATCGAGACCGAGAGCCGAGGGCTCGAAGGGCGGGGTCGCGTGCTGGTGCGCCCCTCGGGCACGGAGCAGCTCGTCCGCGTGATGGTCGAGGCTCCGACGCAGGACGAGACGGACGCGGTCTGCGCCCGGCTGGTGGCGCTCGTCGAGCGTCTCAGCGCCTGAGCCCGTCAGCCGTCGTGCAGCACGAACGCCAGCGCGGCGGTCGCGCGAGCCCGGATCCGGTCGAGATCCTCGCCGTCCGCGAGCGCGCCGAGCACGGCTCCGTCGACGATGGCGAGCACCAGATCGGCCGGCGGGGCGGTGGCACGGCCCGACCGCCCGAGGACGTCGCTGACGAGCGCACGCGCGGCACCGCGGACGCGCCGCGCTCCGTCTGTGGCCCCGGGAGCGCGGGCGTCGCGGACGTAGGCCTCGCACCAGGCGATGAGCTCCAGGCGCGTCTCCGGGAGCAGGAGGGTCACGACGAGGGCGGCGGCATCACGGGCGTCGCGCCGCGTCAGGGGGACGCGCAGGCGCGCCTGCCGCATCCGCTCGACGTCCGCGTCGGCACGGGCGAGCATCGCCGCCCCGCGCAGGTCGTCGACGGCCGGGTAGTGGTAGGTCACGGTGCCGAGACCGATGTCGGCGCGCCTCGCCACGGCGCGGTGGCTCACCGCCTCCGCTCCTTCGCTGATCAGCAGGGACACGGCGGCGGAGAGGATCTCGTCCCGACGGCGGCTGCCCTTGGGGGTCGGCATCCGTACAACTGTACGGGAAAAATCGTACGTCTGTACGAGAATCCGTAACGTGCGTCGGGCGACGGACTACTCTCGGGAACCCGCTCCGGCGGAACCGTCGCGCCGACGGCCCCGCCCGAGCCCCATCGTTCCCCGGAAGGACCCAGCGCATGTGCGGCATCGTCGGATACGTCGGACCCCGTGAGGCCCGGGAGGTCCTGCTCCAGGGACTTCGCCGGCTCGAGTACCGCGGGTACGACTCGGCCGGCGTATCGGTCGTCGTCGACGACCGCATCGAGTCGGTCCGGGCCGTCGGCAACCTCGACAACCTCGAGGCCGCCCTGCTGCAGGCGACCGGCGCCTGGGCTGCCATCACCCCGGAGCAGATCGCGGGAACCGCGGTCGCGACCACGGTCTCCACGACCGGCATCGGCCACACGCGCTGGGCGACCCACGGCCGGGTCAACGAGCAGAACGCGCACCCGCACTACGACAACGAGAACCGCGTCCACGTCGTGGTCAACGGCATCGTCGAGAACTACATGGCGCTCAAGCGGCGCCTGGCCGATGCGGGCGCCCACTTCACGTCCGAGACCGACGCGGAGGTCATCGCGCACCTCGTCTCGCACCACATGGCGACGGCCGGCGGGCTGCGCGAGGCCGTCACCGCCGCGTTCGCCGAGCTCGAGGGCCACTACGCGTTCGTCGCGATGAGCGCCGACGACCCCGGGACGCTCGTCGCGGTCCGCAAGGAGTGCCCGCTGATCCTCGGTCGCGGCGAGGGCGAGACGTTCCTGGCCTCCGCGATCCCCGCGTTCCTGTCGCACACCCGCGAGGTCCAGGTGATCGAGGACGGTGAGCTGGTCGTGGTCACCCCGGACGGCGTCACCTTCCTGACCGCGGACGGCACCGAGGTGGAGCGGGAGATCACGACGATCGACTGGGACGAGGAGACCGCCGAGAAGGGCGGCCACGAGACCTTCATGCTGAAGGAGATCTACGAGCAGTCCGACGTGGTCGCCGAGACGATCGCCGACCGCACCGTCCGCGACGACGGGGTCGATCTCGACGACGTCGGTGCGCTCGACGAGTCGATCCTCGCCAACATCGACCGGATCGTCATCGTCGCCTGCGGCACCTCCTTCAACGCGGGGCTGATCGGGCGCTACGCGATCGAGGAATGGGCTCGGGTGCCGGTCGAGATGGACGTGGCGTCGGAGTACCGCTACCGCAACCCGATCCTCGGGCCCCGCGATCTGGTCATCGGCATCACGCAGTCCGGCGAGACCGCCGACACGCTCGCCGCGATGCGCCTGGCGCGCGAGCGCGGTGCCAACGTCCTGGCGATCACCAACGTGATGGGCTCGCAGGCCACCCGCGACAGCGACGGCGTCCTCTACACGCGGGCCGGGCTGGAGGTGTCCGTCGCCGCGACGAAGACGTTCGTGTGTCAGGTGGCCGTCCTCTACCTGCTCGCCCTCCGCCTCGCCGAGCTGCGGGGCGCGCTGCCGCGAGAGGAGCTGATCCGCCTCACGACGGAGATCAAGCGCCTCCCGACGATGATCCGCGAACTGCTCGACACCATGGACGTCGAGTCGATCGCCACGCAGCACTTCGCGAACGACTTCTTCCTGTATCTCGGTCGGCACGCGGGGCGCGCCGTCGCCCTGGAAGGCGCGCTCAAGCTCAAGGAGATCAGCTACATCGCCACCGACGCCTACGCCGCCGGCGAGATGAAGCACGGTCCGATCGCCCTACTCGACGAGTCGACCCCGGTGGTCTGCATCGCCACCGATTCGCCCATCCTGGACAAGATGGTGTCCAACATGCAGGAGGTGCGGGCCCGTGGCGCGCACGTGATCGGCGTGGCGAGCGAGGGCAACGAGGACATCGCCGAGCACTGCGAATCCGTCATCCGGGTCCCGCAGACCGACTGGATGCTCCAGCCGCTGCTCGCCGTCATCCCGCTGCAGCTCCTGGCCTACCGCATCGCCCGGCTGCGCGGCCTGAACGTGGACCAGCCGCGGAACCTCGCCAAGACCGTCACGGTCGAGTAGTCCCGTGGGCGTCGGCATCGACCTGGTGGAGATCGATCGCGTCGAGCAGGCGCTCGAGCGCCGGCCCGGCCTCGCCGCGCGCCTGTTCACCGAGGCCGAGCGCCAGTACGCCGAAGGGAAGGCCCGCCCGGGCCAGCACCTCGCGGCGCGGTTCGCGGCCAAGGAGGCGGTGGCGAAGGCGCTGCAGCTCGAGGCGGGGTGGTCGATGCGCGACGTCGAGGTGCTCGCCGACGGCGGGCCGCCGCGCATCCGACTGCACGGCGACGTCGCCTCCCACGCCGCCGCGCGCGGGGTGGGGGAGGTCTCGGTCAGCCTGACCCATTCCCGTGGGACGGCGGGCGCCGTCGCGATGACCGAGCCCGCCACATGAGCCCGTTGCCCGACTGGCTCGAGCCGCTGCCCGACGCGGCGCGGATGCGCGCCACCGACGCCTGGGCGATCGACACCGTCGGGGTGGCCGGGGAGGTGCTCATGGAGCAGGCCGGCGCCGCGCTGACCTCGGTGGTGCAGCGCGTCGCCCCCGATGGGCGCATCGTCGTGGTCTGCGGCAAGGGCAACAACGGCGGCGACGGGTACGTCGTGGCCCGCCTGCTGCGCGAGCAGGGACGCGACGTCGTCGTCCTCACGACGGCGCCCGTCGGCGAATTGACGGGCGACGCGCGGCATCACGCCGACCTGCTCCCGGGCCCGGCGCCCGCGGCGTTCACCCAGGCGGGCCTGCGGGACGCCACCCTCGTGGTCGACGCGATCCTCGGGACCGGCGTGACCGGCGCCCCGCGAGGGGCCGCGCTCGAGGCGATCGAGGCGATCCGCGCGTCGGGCGTGCCCGTCGTGTCGGCCGACGTGCCCAGCGGCGTGGACGCCAGCAGCGGGGAGGTGGCGGGAGCGGCGATCGAGGCCGTCGCCACCGCGACGTTCCACGCGGCCAAGCCCGGATTGTGGATCTCCCCGGGGAAGCGCCACACCGGTGTCCTGGCCGTCTGCGACATCGGGATCCCCCATGGCGCACCCGTGGAGCCCGCCGACGTGGGGCTGCTGACCGACCGGGTGATCGCCGAGATCCCCTCCCGGACTGCCGACAGCACCAAGTTCAGCAGCGGCCACGTCCTGGTCGTCGGGGGGTCGCCGGGGCTCACCGGCGCGCCGTGCCTCAGCGCGACAGCGGCCATGCGGGCGGGGGCGGGGTACGTCACCGCCTGCGTCCCGGCCTCGCTGGAGGGCATCTTCGAGACCCGTCTGCTGGAGGTGATGACCGTCGGCCTCCCGCACAGCGATGGCGCGCTCGTCGCCGACGGGGCCGCGATCGTCGCCGAGCGTGCGGCACAGCGCGGCGGGGCGGTGGTGCTCGGGCCGGGACTGGGCGCCGCTCCCACCGCCCGGACGTTCGCCCGTGCGCTCGCCGCGGTGGTGGAGAACCCGCTGGTGCTCGACGCCGACGGACTGAACGCGCACGCGGGACGCATCGAGAGCCTGGCGTCCCGCAAGGGACCCACCGTCCTGACGCCCCACGCCGGCGAGCTCGCGCGGCTCCTGGACACGACCAGCGAGGCTGTCGGCGCCGCTCGCCTGGCGCACGCCCGGAGCGCTGCCGCAGCCGCCGGGGCCGTCGTGGTCCTCAAGGGCGACGACACGCTGATCGCGGCACCCGACGGGCGGGTCGCCGTAAGTCAGGGCGGTGCCCCGGGGCTCGCGACCGCGGGAACGGGAGACGTGCTCTCCGGCGTCGTCGCGGCCCTCCTGGCGAAGGACCTCGACCCGTTCACGGCCGCGTGCACGGGGGTGCAGCTGCACCTCCGCGCCGGCGTC
>NZ_JBFIGP010000144.1:0-9104 GCF_041602235.1 Paraconexibacter sp. | reverse complement strand
CTCGTCGCTGATGTCGATCACGGGCTGGTAGCCGTACTCGGGGGCGAGCATCGCGAGGGCGGCCTGCACGTCGACGCGATGATCGCCGGACCGCACGAGCAGCGGATGGGGCTGCGCGGGCGCGAGCCCGGGCGCGAACGTGCCGTCGACGAGGAGGCCCCACACCTGCTCGTAGGGCACGTGGCCGACGAGGTCCTCGATGTCGACGCCGCGGTAGCGCAGTGCGCCGCCTTCCTTGTCTGGCTCGGCGATCGTCGTGGCGAAGGCGACGACGCCCTCGAGGCCGGACTGGACTTCACTCATGCGGCAAACCCTTTCACGTTCGGATCTCAGTTCGGTGACGCTGCAGCCGCAGCGCCGGCGAGCCGAAGCTCGCGACGTTCGTTGCGGGCGGTCTCGTCGACCACCAGCGGCGCCAGGACGACGAACGCCGTGGCGGGAGCAGCGGCCGCGAGCGCGAACCCCAGCTGCCACGAGGTGGCGGCGACGAGGGCCCCGAACGCCGCCGGGGCCACCACGGTCCCCATCGCGACGATCGTGTTCTGGAGGCTCATGGCGACACCCGCCCGGTGCCGACCGGAGATCTCGCCGGCGGCGGTGAACGCGAGCCCGTTCCAGCTCATCGTCGACACCGTGGCCGCCAGGCCCAGCGGGATGGACACCCACGACCCGGTGCTCGCGAGCACCGCCAGGCCGGCGAGCAGGAGCGCGTTGCGGCGAGCGATCGCCCGCAGCATCGGCAGCCGCGCCCCGGCGCGGTCCGAGCGTCGGCCCGCGACGATCCGTGCGACGGCGCCACCGACCTGGGTCGCCGCGAGGGCTCCGGCGGCCAGGCCCGGCGACCAGTCGTGCACGTCGACGAGCCACAGCACCAGGAACCCGATGAGGACGGCCTGCGCGATCACCAGGAGGGCGCTGCCCGCACCCAGGCGCCACGCCCGCGGGTCTCGCGTCGGGGGCGGCTCGTCGGCCATGGCGGCTGCTGCTGCCGCGGCCCAGTCGGGCAGGGGCGGGGGCGGACGCAGCCAGATCGCGGCCGCGATGGCCGCCGCCGCCGTCACGGCGCTCAGCCCGAGGAAGGCGAGCTGCAGACCGCCGAGCGCCGCGAGCGCGGGGAGCCCGAGCGCCGCGACCGCGCCGCCGAGGGGCAGCGCCATCTGGCGGATCCCGAGCGCGAACCCACGCTCCCGACGAGGGAACCACCCCATCACCGCCCGACCGGACGCGCCCGTCGCGCTGGCGCCGAACATGCCCGCGAGCACGAAGGCGAGGAGCAGCATCGGATACGTGCGGACCGAGGCCGCCAGGAGCAGCGCGCCGGTCACCCCGCAGAGTCCGACGGCCATGACCCGGCGCTCGCCGATGCGGTCGCTGAGCATGCCCCACGGAACCAGCGTCACGAGCACCCCGACCCCGAGGGCGGTGAACGCGAGGCCGACCTGCGACAGCGACAGGCCGTAGGCGGCGCGGAGTTCGGGGGACACCGCCGGCAGGCCCATGCGCAGGGAGTTGAACGCGCCGGCACCGAGCGCGCCGACCCCGAGGACGACCCAGCGGTAGCGCCCGGGCGCGAAGACGAGCGGACCGACGGCAGGCGTGCTCATCCCTCCGTCTCCTGCCGTGCCCGGGCCCGGTGGCGCCGGGCCTTGGCGACGTTGCCGCAGGTGCGCATCGAGCACCAGCGACGCCGGCCCCCGGGGGAGCGGTCGTAGAACCGGGCGCTGCAGTCCTCCGCACCGCAGATGCGGATGCGCGCCCGCGCGTCCGCCTGACCCAGCATCCGTGCGGCGTCGAACGCCAGCACGCCGAGCGCCCGCCGAGGGGAGTCCGCGGCCGGCCGCTCGCCGAGCACGGGCACCCCGTGCTCCCCGAGAACGAGCTGCGGGCGGGCGCCGGCGAAGACGAGCCAGTCGTCCACGAGCGCGACGGCGTCCTGGGGCGAGGCGGTGCCGTCGATCGCCGCCACCACCAGCGTGTCGAGGGCCTCCCGCAGGTCACGTGCCTCGTCGAGGACCCGGCGCGGGATCCGCGCGGGCACCTGCTCCATGAGGCCGGCGGCCACCAGCCACTGCCCGAGGTCGTCGACGCTGCACAGCGTCTCGACCTGCCGGCGCCACCGTTCCCGGAGCGTGTTCACGAGGTCCAGCGAGGGACGGCCGCCGAGCCAGTACCAGTACGGCGCGCCGGTCCGCAGCGGCAGGTCGAGCGACTCGGGGAGGTCGACGTCCTGCTCGGTGATCTCGCGAACCTGCATAACCACATGATAGCAGTCAACCGGTTACGTCGTCGCGGAGGACCTCGTGCGGCGGGTAGGCTCGACCGCATGCCCGAGACCGCCGCCGATCTGCTCTTCCGCCCCGTCACCGAGCTCGCAGCACACGTGCGCAGCGGCGCGCTGTCCAGCCGCGAGCTCGTCCAGACCTCGCTCGACCGCATCGACGCGCTCGACTCCGAGCTGAACGCCTTCGTCGACGTCTACGCCGAGGAGGCGCTCGCGGAGGCCGACGGGATCACGCGCGACGACCCCCGGCCCTTCGCCGGCGTGCCCATCGCGATCAAGAACAACCGCGCGATCGAAGGTCGGCGCCTGACCTTCGCCGCGGACCTCATGGGGGACTTCATCGCCCCGGCCGACCACAACACCGTGCGGCGCCTGAAGGCCGCCGGCTTCGTGATCGTCGGCTCCACCACCCTCCCGGAGTACGGCATCCTGCCGGTCACCGAGACTGCGCGGTTCGGGGCGACGCGCAACCCCTGGGACACCGACCGCACCCCTGGGGGATCCTCGGGTGGGTCCGCCGCGGCGGTCGCCTCGGGGATGGTGCCGATCGCGCACGCCAACGACGGGGGAGGCTCCACCCGCATCCCGGCGGCGTGCTGCGGCCTCGTCGGGCTCAAGCCCCAGCGCGGGCGCATCTCGCTGGCCCCCGACCTCGGGTACCAGTTCCTCGTGCAGGACGGCGTCCTCACGCGAACCGTGAGCGAGACCGCCGCGCTCCTGGACATCCTCGCCGGCTACGAGCTCGGTGACACCGCCTGGGCACCCGAGCCGGCGGTGCCGTTCTCCGAGGCCGCGGGACGCGAGCCGGGCCGCCTGCGGATCGCCGTCGTGACCAAGTCCCCCCTCGACAACGCGGTCCTCGACCCGGTCCATGCGCGCGCCGTGACCGACGCCGCCCAGCTGCTCGCCGCCGCCGGGCACGAGGTCGAGGAGGTCCAGGACGTCCCGTGGACGGTGCCGGGGGTGCTGCACCTGTTCACCGCCTCCTTCGGCCCCGCGCTGACCATGCAGATGGCGTTCGCGAGCATGGTCAGCGGGCGCGAGGTCACCGAGGACTCCATGGAGCCGCTGAGCTGGGCGATCTGGCAGCTGTGCCAGAACCTGGACGCCACGCAGGCCGCCCTCGCCGACGCCCAGCTGCAGGGCTTCGCCCGGGCGATCGTGAGCTGGTCCGCCCAGTGGGACGTCCTGCTGATGCCGTCCCTCGCCGAGGCCCCCGTGCCGATCGGGACGATCGACGCGTGCTCCGCGGATCCGATGGCGGACTTCGCCCGCTCCGGGCAGTTCACGCCCTACACCGCGATCTCCAACATCACGGGCTCGCCGGCGATCTCCGTTCCGCTCTACGACCGGCCCCAGGACGATCCCGACGCAGGCCTGCCGGTGGGGGTGCAGCTCGTCGGGCAACCTGCGCAGGAAGGCACGCTGCTCGCGCTGGCCGCCCAGCTCGAGCGGGCCGCCCCCTGGACGGACCGACGCGCCCCGGTCTCCTGACGGCGAGCTGGACCGGCCGACGCTCAAGCCGCGCCGAGCACCGCGGCCATGCGCCGCGGTGACACGCCCAGCCGCTCCGCGTCGGCCGTGCCGGACCGTGAGGTCATCGAGACCTCGAGCAGCTCGGCTTCGTCCCACGTGGCGAGCGCGCGATGCGAGACCAGGAGCTCGGCGGCCCGCAGCACGCGAGACGTGATCGCGGTCGGCACCGGCAGGATCGGCCGGGGGCGCCCGGCCGCGCGCACCGCGACGTCGACCAGCTCACGGCCCGTCAGCGTCTCGGGCCCCGCGAGCTCGTACCGGGCCGAGCGCGGGACCTCCGCGTCGTCGCCGCCCGCGGCGCGGATCTCCGCGCCGGCCGGGCGGTGCCCGAGCACGCTCATCACGCAGTCGGCGGCGTCGTCGGCCCAGATGGGCTGGAACAGCGCGCGGCCCCGGCCGCTCATCGGCACGACCGGGAGCAGCGCGAGCCGGGCGATCAGCGTCAGCGCCGGATCGCCGGGCGCGTAGACGATCGACGGGGCGAAGATCGTGTGCCGCAGCCCGCTCTCGGCGACCGCCTTCTCGGCCAGCGCCTTGGACCGCAGGAACCGGGTGCGGTTGTGCGCGCTGGCGGACAGCGCGCTGAAGAACACGAAGTGCTCCACCCCGGCCTTCTCGGCGGCCGCCACCATGCGCCAGGTCGCGATGCCCCCGAGCTCCTCGATCGACCCCTGCGGCTGGTCACGGCTGGCCGCCGCGAGGTGCACCACCGTCGTGACGCCCCGCAGCGCGTTGCGGAAGGACGGCGGGTCGGCGAGGTCACCGAGCGCGATCTGGACGCGCACCCGCTCCGGGCCGAGTCGCTTGGGGTCACGGACGAGAACCCGCGTGGGGACGCCGGCGGCCGTCAGGCGTCGCAGCAGAGCGGCACCCGTGGTCCCGGTGGCACCGGTGAGCAGCAGCATCGTCCTGGAGGCTATCCGGACGGGCCGGGCGCGGCCCGGCGGTCAGAACCAGTGACGTTGCTCGGTGAACGGGTCCGCGTCGTTGTGGTACCCGTTCAGCTCCCAGAAGCCCTGCCGATCCTCCGGCATGACCTCGAGCTGCCGCAGGAACTTCGCCGACTTCCAGAAGTACCGGGACGGGACGAGCAGCCGCAGCGGAGCGCCGTGGTCGGGCTCGAGGGGCTCCCCGTCGTAGGTGTGCGCCACCAGCACGTCGTCGGCCATCAGGGCCTCGATCGGCACGTTCGTCGTGTAGCCGCCGTCGCTGTGCGCCATCACGTGCGTCCCGGTGGGCTTGACGCCTGCGCGCGCCAGCAGGTCCCGAACCCGGACCCCGGTCCAGGTGGTGTCGAGCTTCGACCAGCGCGTCACGCAGTGGATGTCGGTGGTCACCGTGACCTGCTCCATCGCCATCAGCTCGCCCCACCGCAGCGCGAACGGGTTCTCGACCTCGCCCCAGATCGACAGCGACCACGATTCGAGGTCGACCTTCGGGTTGCGGCCGACGGTCAGCACGGGGAAGCGCTCGGTCAGGTACTGGCCGGGAGGGACACGTCCGGGATCGACGCCCAGCTTGTCCGCCTGGCGTCGTCCGCGCTCGCCGATCATCTTCGATGTGATGCCCATTCGGGGGGTTCAGATAAGCCGCACGGGTGAGGGGTCTCAGCCGTTCCTGTCGTAGTATGACGACCGCATCTTGCCGTCTTAGAAACCCGAGGAGCACATGGCCTACGTCATCGCGGAGCCCTGCATCGCCACCAAGGACAACTCCTGCGTGGAGGTCTGCCCGGTCGACTGCATCCACCCGACGCCCGATGAGCCCGACTACGACAAGGTCGAGCAGCTGTACATCGACCCCGAGGAGTGCATCGACTGCGACGCCTGCGTCGAAGCCTGCCCCGTGGACGCCTGCTTCGCCGAGGACCAGCTGCCGGACGAGTGGTCCAAGTTCGTCCAGATCAACGCGGAGTACTTCGCGACCAAGTGACGGTTCGCCGCGCGCCCTCCGGCGCCGGCCCAGGACGCTGTACGCCGCACCCCGAGCGTCTCGGTCGCGACCGAGGCGCTCGAACGCATTAAGGTGGCACCGTGCCCATCACGAAGCTCTCCGTGCGCGTTCGCTCCAGCGCCCTCATCCTCGGCGCTGCCGCGACGATCGGCCTCTCGGCCTGCGGCGGCGATGACGACGACAAGGGCGCCAGCAAGGCGGACTACCAGAAGTCCCTGAACGCCTTCTGCGGCAATCTCACCGCCAAGCAGAAGTCGCTGCAGGCCGACGTCGAGAAGGTCATGAGCGGCAACGACCCCGCCGCGCAGGCCGCAGCGATGGCGAGCTTCCTGGCCGACTACGGCGAGACGCTCTCCGCGGAACGCAAGAAGCTCGAGGAGACCGGCGTTCCCGATGAGTACGAGCAGTTCGACGAGGAACTGGCCACAGGCATCGCGGAGATGGCGAAGATCAGCACCACGACCGCGGAGAAGGTCAAGGCGGTCGATCTCTCCGGCGCAGCGGAAGGCGACACGTCGGGTCTCACGGAGCTGCAGACGGCGCTGGGCGAGCTCTCCAAGCAGGAGAACCCCCTGAAGGAGCTGAAGGCTCCGGCGGATCTCGAGAAGGCCACCCCGAACTGCGCCGATCTCACGGACTGACGGGCGACCTCCACGGGGCGGGCACCTGCACCCGCAGGCGGCCGACGATCCCTTAGGCTGGCGTCATGGTGATCACGAACCTCACGGCGCGCGTCCGGTCCGGCGCCCTCATCCTCGGCGCAGCCGCGACGCTCGGTCTGTCGGCCTGCGGCGGCGACGACTCGAGCAAGAAGGACTATCAGGCGTCCCTGAACTCCTTCTGCGACGCCCTGCTGACGAAGCAGAAGTCGCTGGAGGGCGACGTCCAGGCGGCCGCCAGCAGCGCGGGCTCCGACCCGGCCAAGGCCGCGACCGCGCTGGGCGACGTGCTCGGTGACTACGGCACGACCCTGAAGACCGAGATCGGCAAGCTCGGCGAGGCCGACGTCCCGAGCGAGTACAAGGACTTCAACGACAAGCTCACCAAGGGCATCAACGACGTGGCCGGCATCGCGACCACCACGGCGGGCAAGCTCAAGGAGATCGACCTGTCGGGCGTCGCCAAGGGCGACACCTCGGGCCTGACGGAGCTGCAGGGCGCGCTGACCGACCTGTCGAAGCAGTCCAACCCGCTCGAGAACCTCGAGGCGCCGAAGGAGCTCAAGGAGGGCGCCCCGAAGTGTGACGAGCTCTCCAAGAGCTGACACCGGGCGACAGACCGCGTAGGGCGACGGGCGGCCGCAAGGCCGCCCGTCGGCGTTCACCCCCGGTGGCTCAGGCCATCGGGAGGGAGATGCCGGAGGCCGGCCCCGACGGGGGGATCACGTCGAGGGTCGGAGCGCTCGCCGACATCATGGGCAGGGGCGCCGGGGTCAGGGCGATCAGCCCGCGCGCCGCGTGCCGCACGGCCTGCGCGGCCGGGTCGTCCGGGTCGTGAACGACGAGCGGGAGGCCGGCGTCCGCCTGCTCGCGCAGCGGCATGGTGAGCGGGATCTTGCCGAGCAGCGGGACGTCGAGCTCGTCGGCGAGCGCCTGTCCTCCGCCCTCGTCGAAGATGGCGAAGCGCTCACCCGACGGCGTGGTGAAGCCGCTCATGTTCTCGATCACGCCGCAGATCTCGAGGTTGACCTTGTGAGCCATCTCGGCGCTGCGGCGAGCGACCTTCTGCGCGGTCGGCTGCGGCGTGGTGACGATCACGAACTTGGCCTGCGGCAGCAGCTGGCTGAGCGTCATCGACACGTCGCCGGTGCCCGGCGGGAGATCGACCAGGAGGTAGTCGAGCGCCCCCCACTCGACGTCCTCGAGGAACTGCGTGAGCGCCTTGTGCAGCATGGGCCCGCGCCAGACGACGGCACTGTCCTCCTGCACGAAGAACCCGATCGACATGACCTTCACGCCGCCGGCCTCCATCGGGATGATCTTGCGCGAGGCGCTGACGGGGGGACGCTGGCCACCCAGGCCGAACATGCGCGGGATCGAGTAGCCCCAGACGTCGGCGTCGAGGATGCCGACCGTCTTCCCGTCGGCCACGAGCGCCGCGGCGAGGTTGGCGGTCATCGAGGACTTGCCGACCCCGCCCTTCCCCGATCCGACGCAGATCACGTTCTGCACCTGGGCGAGCGCGCCCGCCGGGAGGGTGCCGCGACCGAGCTTGCGCTGCAACTCGCCCTTCTCCTGATCGCTCAGGACGTCGAACGCGACGTTGACGGCCTGCACGCCCTCCAGGGCACCGACGGCGTCGGCGACCGCGACCTGGAACTGGTTCTTGATCGGGCAGCCGGGCGTGGTCAGCGACACGGTCACGTCGACCGTGCCGGAGTCCTCGTGGATCTCGATGCTCCGGACCATCCCGAGCGTGACGATGTCCTCGCGCAGCTCCGGATCGATCACGGCGCGCAGGGATTCGAGGACGTTCTCGCGGGAAGTCATGGGCCCATTGTCTCAGACCCCGCCGGCGCGCCCCGTTCCACGGGACCCGCGGAACCCTCCGGGGTCCGAGCCCCTGAGGATTCCGCGGATCGGCGGGGAGCGGAGGAGAAAGACCTCGGGCCCGGTCCGAGGACCGGGCCCGAGGCCGAGGGAGGAGAGGGTGCTACGTCTGTCGACGAGATATGAGGTCGACAGATCTTCCGCCCGATGCGGCCCCTCTCCGGGACCGCGGCGGGAAGTTCGGGGTGGTCTTACCCTCAGACGAGGGAAGCGACACGCTCCTGGACGGTCTTGCCGGCCTTCTGGCCCGCGGTCACGCCGGTCTGCACCAGGTTCTCGACGCGAGCCGTGACGAACTCGGCGCGGGCCTGGACGTCACCGAGGTTCAGGTCCTTGGTGACCGTCTGCGCCTGCTTCTCGAGGTCGGCACGGAAGGCCTTGAGCTCCTTCTCGGCCTGGGTGCGGGTCTTCTTGACCTCGCGCTCGAAGCGCGTGCGACGCTGACGCAGCTCGCGCTCGACCTGGGTGCGGGTCTTCTTGACCTCGCGCTCGACCTTGTTGCGGGCGGTGGTACCGCGGCGCTCGAACTTCTTCAGCTGGGTCTCGAGCTTCTTCTGGCGCGCCTTGAGCTCCTTCTCAGCAGCAGCGCGGGTGCCGTAGCTGGCGCGCAGGTCCTCGACGGTGGCGACGAGCTTGTCGCGACCGATCAGCGCGGCGCCGACCGGCACGAGCACGGCCTTCTCGGCGTACTCGGAAACGGTCTCGACGGTGCCCTTGACCTCGGCGGCCTCGCTCTTGGCGGTGCTCTTGGCCTGGGTCTTGGCCTTGGTGGCGGCGGTCTTGCG
>NZ_JBFIGP010000143.1:0-9112 GCF_041602235.1 Paraconexibacter sp. | reverse complement strand
GCGAGGAAGAGCGGCCCCTCCGATGTGCGGAGGAGACCGCGCAGCACCGGCGGGCCGGCGTCCTCCCGGATGGGCGCCCCGGCTTCGAGCGCGATCCGCGTCGCCACGCGATCCGCTGCGCGGGCGGCCATGCCCCCGTGCTTCAGCGGGCCGGCCGCGCCGTCCCCGATCGCGAACACGCGTCCGTCGGCGTCGGGGACCCGGTGCTCGGCGTCGGTGACGATGAAGCCCTCGGGATCCGCCGGGATCCCGGAGAGCCCCGGGCCGACGAACCCGGGAAGGGCGACGATCCGATCGGCCGTGACCCAGAGCCCGTCGATCCTCGCGGCCGTGGCCGAGACGACGTCGGTCTGCACGCCGCAGCGGACCTCGACACCAGCTGTGGCGAGCGCCTGCTCGACCGCGCGGCTGGCCGACGCGCCGAACAGGGTCAAGGGCCGGGGCTCGTGGGTGGCCAGCGTGACCGTCGCCGACGTCCCGGCCGCGGACAGCATGGCGAGCTCGTAGGCCGGGAGCGACCAGACCACACCGTGGGGGACGACGACCAGCAGCGACTCGGCCAGCCGGGAGCGCAACGCGTCCAGCACCTCGTCGAAGACCTCCGGGAAGGACAGGCGGTCGAACGTCTCGGCCGCCTCGACCACGGGACGGGGTCGCGCGCCGATGGCGACGATCAGGGAGTCGTAGTCGATCTCCCCGTGCGATCGGCTCCGCGCACGGGAGGCGGCCATGTCGACGTGGACGATCTCGTCGTGGACGACATCGGCCCGGAGCTCCTGGGCCAGGTCGTCGATCGGGTACTGCCGCGGGCGCTCCTCGGCGAAGGGCTCGACGGCTTCCAGGGCACGCCAGGTGAAGGCCGACTGCGGCGCGACGATGCGCAGGTGCACCCGATCTCCGGCCTGGGCCCGCAGTGCGACGGCGGCCTCGAGGGCACCGACCCCTCCGCCGGCGATCAGCACGCGCCTGGGGGTTCCGTCAGCCGTCTGCTGCGCGTTCTCGGACATGCGATCAGCGTGCCACCGGCGAACGCGGCTTCCATGCGCAGTCCTCCCGCGCTTCCTCGGTGTTTTTCCGCAACGTGTCCCGCGCGTCATGCGGACGACGGCACCTCCGCACAGGCATACCGTCGTCTACGTGCTGGTCACTCCGTCAACTCATCCCGTCGCTCGGACCCCGGGCGTGGACCCCGAGGGTCTGCGTCGCTCGCTGTGGCAGTTCGGGACGCCACCGATCGAACTGCGCGAGACCCACGGGTCGTGGGTCTTCCTGACGGCCGACCGGGCGTTCAAGCTCAAGAAGCCGCTGCGGTTCGACTTCGCCGACCTCCGCGACCCCGAGTCCCGGCGCCGCGCCTGCGCCGAGGAGGCGAACGCCAACCGCGTGCTCGCCCCCGGGCTCGAGTACGAGCTGCGGTCCGTCGTCCCCGTGGGGCACGGCTACTCGATCGCCGCGGCCGACCATCCGGACGCCGTCGATCACGTCGTCGTCAGCCGGCGGTTCGACGAGTCGACGACGATGGCCGCCCACCTCGGCCGCGGAGCGCTCGTCCCGGAGCAGGCGGCCGCGGTCGGACGCCGCATCGCGGCGTTCCACCGCCACGCCCGGGTCGTCCGCGCCGCCCCCGACGCCCGCGCGGTGGCCGACCGCAACTTCCAGGGCCTGATCCCGCTGGCCCGCGGGGTCGTCCCGTCCCGAGACATCCTCGCCGCCCGCCGGTTCTCGGAGGCGTTCCTGCTCTGCTGGGAGGACGTCCTGCGCGGCCGCGCCGAGGCGGGCCGGGTCGTGGACGGCCACGGCGACCTGCGCGCCGAGCACGTGCTGCTGGACCCCGAGGCCCCCGAGGGCATCACGATCATCGACCGGCTCGACCACCCGCGCCTGCGCATCGTCGACGTCGTCGACGACCTGGCGTTCCTGTGCATGGACCTCGAGGGCAGCGCCGCACCTGCCGCGGCGGCGGCGGTGCTCGAGGGCTACGTGGAAGGCGGCGGCGAGCCACCGCCCCGCGAGCTGCTGGCGTACTTCGGCGCCTACCGCGCCACGGTGCGGGCCAAGGTGGCGCTGATCCGCGCGCGTCAGGAGCAGGACCCGATCGGCCAGGAGGCGGAGGCCGTCCGCCTGCTCGGGCTCGCCCGGCGTCTCGCCGCGCGCGCACGCGGAGAGTTCGTGCTCCTGATCACCGGGCCTCCCGCCTCGGGGAAGTCCACGCTCTCCGACGCGCTGGGCGCGGCGACCGGCCTGCCGGTCCTGCGCTCCGACGAGGTGCGCCACGACGTCAGCGACGACTACGGACTCGCCGGCCGGACGCGGGTCTACGCGGAGCTCGGCCGGCGCGCCGGACTGGAACGTGCGTGCATCGTCGACGCCACCTTCGGGGAGCCCGCGATCCGGCAGGCCTTCTTCGCCGAGCTCGACAGCGACCACCGGCGCAACGTCCTGGCCGTGGAGTGCCAGGCCCGTCCCCAGACGCTGCAGCACCGGGCCCGCGTGCGCGTCCCCGGACGCTGGTACGGATCGGAGGCCGACGCCGAGGTGTCCGCCCAGCTCGCACGCTCGTTCTCCCCCCTCGACGAGCTCGCTCCGCGCGACCGGCTCGCGCTCAACTCCGAGGACGAGCCCGAACGGCTCATGGGCGCCATCGAGTCCTGGCTCGACGGGCATCTCGCTGCCGGCCGGCTCAGCTGACGCGAACGCTTCACGCGCAGTGCCCGAGAGTTGCGACACTTGGTGGGTGAACAACGGCCTGTTCTCCCACGAGCGGGTGCGCCCGCTCTTCGACGCCGCCCGGGCGCTCGTCTCGGAGCTCGAACCGGACGCTGTCCTCGAGGAGCTGCTCACCGCGGCGACCGAGTTCACCGGTGCGCGCTACGCGGCGATCGGCGTGCTGCACCCCAACCGGGTCGAGCTCGAGCGCTTCGTCACCCGCGGCATCGACGCGGAGGACCGCGCCAGGATCGGGGACCTGCCACGGGGCCGCGGGGTCCTCGGCCAGCTCATCACCCACCCGGAGCCGCTCGTTCTGGACCGGGTGAGCGACCATCCCGCGTCCTTCGGCTTCCCGCCCAACCATCCGCCGATGTCGACGTTCCTGGGCGTTCCGATCATCATCCGCGGAGCGCCGTGGGGCAACCTCTACCTGACCGACAAGGAGGGCGGGGGTCCGTTCACCGCCTCCGACCGCGACGCTGCCGTCCTGCTGGCGGAATGGTCGGCGATCGCCGTCGACAACGCCCGCAACTTCGAGTCCAGCGAGCAGCGACGTGTCGCCCTCGAGGCGGCCGTCGGTGCCCTCGAGGCCACGACGGAGGTCGCCCTCGCGGTCGGCGGCGAGCCCGACGTCTCCCGCGTCCTGGAGCTGATCGTCGCGCGCGGACGGGACCTCGTCGACGCCCGCGCGCTGGTGATCGCGCTCCGGGAAGGCCCGAACCTCGTCGTCGACCAGGGGTCCGGGGACGTGGACGGCAACCGCCTGGGCGCGACGATCGACCTGGCCGCCAGCGCAGTCGCCGGCGTCCTGCGCACGGGGAAGCCGCGTCGCTTCGACCACGACGCCGACGAACTGAACGACCTCGCCGAAGAGCTCGCGGTCAGCACGCCAGGCTCCGCGCTGGTCGTGCCGCTCCAGTACCGGTCCGAGGCCCTGGGGGTGCTCGCGGCGTTCGACCCGGCGCACGGCGAGGGGATCTTCACCGAGTCCGACGAGCGTCTGCTCGCCGTGTTCGCCGCCAGCGCCGCGACTGCGGTGGCCGGGGCACGATCCGTCGCCGCGGGTCGCCTGCGCTCCGTGCTCGACGCCCAGGAGCGCGAACGGGCGCGATGGGCGCGCGAGCTGCACGACGAGACGCTGCAGGACATGGCCGCCCTCGCCATCCATCTCGAACTCGCGCTCAAGGCCCCGGACGAAGGGGGCCTCCGCGACGCGATCTCCATCGCCCTCGGACACGTGCAACGGCAGGCGCGGACGCTGCGCGGGCTGATCACCGACCTGCGCCCCGCCGATCTCGACGACCTCGGGCTGCGGGCCGCGCTCGGAGCGCTCGTCGAGCGAGTCGTGGAGACGAGCTCGATCCCGATCCGCCTGAACGTCGCGCTGCGACAGGACCAGGCGCCCGGGCACCGGCTGCCTGCTCCCGTCGAGGATGCGGTCTACCGCATGGTGCAGGAGGCGCTCACGAACGCGGTGCGCCATTCGGGCGCCAAGCGGATCAGCATCCTCGTCGAGGAGAGCCCGAGCGGGATCACGGCCGAGGTCCGGGACGACGGCGACGGCTTCGACACCAGCGGCCCGACCAACGGCTTCGGGCTGATGGGCATGAACGAGCGCGTGCAGCTCGTGAAGGGCAAGCTGCAGCTGGCGAGCAGCGCTCGCGGCACGACGGTCCGCGCCGAGGTCCCGCTCGCCGCGGACGATCGCAAGCACGCGCGCACCTGAGCGACTATCGTGCGCGCCGATGCCCGAACCCCTGCGCGTCATTCTCGCGGACGACCATGAGATCGTCCGCAGCGGCCTGCGAATGGTCCTCGAAGCCGCCGGAAACATCGAGATCGTCGCGGAGGCCGGCACCGCGGACGATGCCGTGCGCTACGTGCTCGGCCACAAGCCGGACGTCCTGGTGCTCGACCTCAACATGCCGGGGACCCCGTCCCTGGAGACGCTGCCGCAGGTCAACGAGGCATCGCCGGACACCGCGGTGGTCGTGCTGACCATGCAGTCGGGCACGGCGTTCGCACGCGAGGCGCTGCGTGCCGGAGTCCGCGGGTACGTGCTCAAGGAGTCGGCGGGCGCGGAGCTGGTGCAGGCGCTGCGCACCGCGGCCGACGGCGGGACGTACCTGACGCCGAGCCTGGGGGCACGCCTGGCGACGGAGCCGGAGGTGCCCGAGCTCCCGGACGGCATCACGTCACGAGAGGCCGAGGTGCTCTCCCTGCTCGCCCTCGGGCACACCAACGCCGAGATCGGGGACCGGCTGCACCTCAGCCGCCGCACCGTCGAGTCCCACCGGGCGAGCCTGCAGTCGAAGACCGGGTGCGCCACCCGCGCCGAGCTGGTGCGGTACGCGCTGGACCATCAGCTGCTCGAGGCCGCCGAGCAGGACTGAGCCCTCACGCCGCGGCCAGGACCGGCGCGGCGGTGAGCCGACCTGCCTGCAGCAGGTGAACCTCGTCGAAGGCGGCGAGGGACGCGGCCGAGTGGCCCATGACCAGGACGCCGCGGCCGTCGCGCGCCTCCTGGACGAGACGCGCCAGCAGCGCGCGGGCCGCGCCCGCATCGAGGTGGGCGGCCGGTTCGTCGAGCACGAGGAACCTGGCACGGCTCACCAGGGCTCGGGCGATCAGCAGGCGCCGGCGCTGACCGCCGGACAGCGCATCGCCGTCGGTCCCGCAGTCGGTGTCCAGCCCGTCCGGCATCGCCTCGACCTCGGCAGCGAGGTCGACCGCCTGCAGGGCCGACCACAGCCGCTCGTCGTCGGCGCCCCGGTCGGCGATGAGCAGGTTCTCGCGGATCGTCGTGGCGAAGACCCGGGCGTCCTGCTCGGCGAGCAGGACGGCGCTGCGCAGGTCGTCCTGCGCCACCGCCCGGACATCCACCCCGCCGAACGTCACGCGACCGCCGGCGGGGTCCAGGAAGCGCACGAGCATGTGACCGAGCGTGGTCTTGCCGCTGCCGCTGGCCCCCACCACCCCGATGGCTCGCCCGGGCTCGAGCCGCAGGTCGAGCCCGTCGAGGACGACCCTCTCGTCGAGCACGACCCGAGCGTCCTGCACCGCTATCGCGCCGGAGACCGGGAGCGCGGCGGGGACGTCGGGATCGGTCACCGGCACGCCGGCACGCGTGATCTCCTCCAGGCGCGAGGCCGCGGCGGCGCACGCCCCGATCCGTCGTGCCGCGTCGCCCATCGGAACGATCCCCTCGGCGCTCGCCAGCGCGAGCAGGACCAGCAGGCCGAGCAGGACGCCGTCGATGCGGCCGTCCTGGACCAGCGGGACCGCGGTCACGAGCACGGCGAAGACCGCGGCACCCGCGACGAGCGTTCCGAGCCCGCCGGCCAGCCCCGCCGACACCGCGTCGCGGGTCGCCGCCCGCCGCAGACGGGCGTCGAGATCCGACAGCCGTCGCAGCCGCGTCGGAGCCTGCCCGAGGACCGACAGCTCGGCCGCGCCGTCGAGGGCCTCCACCAGCTCGGTCGTCAGCTCGCCGCGAAGGGGCCCCTGGCGTCGCGCCGCTCCGCGCACCGCGAGCCCGGTCGCGAGGGGCAGCAGCACCGCGCAGGCGAACAGCGTCCCGGCGAGCGCGAGCCCGACGGTGGGCGCCACGACGGCCGCCGCCGCGCCCGCCACCAGGACGGTGGCGAGCGCGACGAGCGGTGGGGTGAGCGCCCGGACGTAGAGGTCTTGCATGGTGTCGACATCGCCGACGAAGCGGGTCAGGAGATCACCGGAGCGCCGTCCCGGAAGCCCGGCCGGCACGAGCGGCGCCAGCCGCTCGTAGCAGCGGGCGCGGAGGTCGCCGAGGACCCGGAGGGCGAGGTCGTGCGAGGCGAGCCGCTCGGCGTAGCGCAGCAGCGCGCGGGACAGCGCGAACGCGCGCACGGCGACGATCACGGCCGTCAGGGTGAGGATGGGCGGTTGCTGCGCCGCACGCACGATGAGGTACCCGGACGCCGCCATCAGGCCGACGGCGGACGCGACCGCACCGAACGACAGCAGCGCCGCGAGCGCCACGCGCCGGCGTCGGGGAACGGCGACCGCGGCGGCACGGAGGAGGGCGCCCGCGCTCATGCGACGAGAACCTCCTCCGAGGTCGGGAGCACCGAGGGGTCGGCCCGCACGATCCGGCCGTGGTCCAGCGCGACCACGCGGTCGGCGAGCGCCGCGAGCTGCGGCCGGTGCTCGGCGATCAGCACGGTGCGTCCGGCGGCGAGCCGGCGGAGCGCGTCCGCGACCTCCGCCGCGGAACGCTCGTCGAGGTGGGCCGTCGGCTCGTCGACCACCAGCAGCGGCGCGTCCGAGACGACCACGCGCGCCAGCGCAAGGCGCTGGGCCTCGCCCGCCGACAGCGGGCGCCCTCCCTCCCCGACCCGCGTGTCCACGCCCTGCGGCAGTCCGGTCAGGAGCGCACCGAGGTTCGCCTCCCGCAGCGCCTGCTCCACGCGCTGCGCGGATGCGGTCGGGGCGCCGAGCCGGACGTTCTCGGCGATGGTGCCGGCGAACACGCGAGGGAACTGCGGCACCCAGGCGAGCCTCGCGCGCCACGCGTCGAGTTCGACGTCCCGCAGGTCGATCCCCCCGCACGTCACTCGGCCGGAGGTCGGATCTGCCAGGCGCAGGACCAGCGCGGCGAGCGTGCTCTTGCCGCAGCCGCTGGGCCCGACCAGCGCCGTGATGCTGCCGGGCGGGAGTTCGAGGTCGATCTCCCGCAGCACGGTGCGGTCGCGATCGGGGTAGGCGAAGGCGACCCCCTCGAGCCGCACGGCGTCGCGACGCGGGTCCGGCGCCTCCAGCGGCACGTCGGGGGCGTCGACCAGGGTCGCGGGCTCCTCGAGCGCGTCGAGCAGCCTGCCGACGGCCTGCGTGCCGTCGGCGCTCGCGTGGAACTGCTGGCCGACCTGCCGCAGCGGCCCGTACATCTCCGGCGCGAGCAGCAGGACGGTCAGGCCGGCCTCGAGGCCCAGCCGCCCCTCGGCGAGCTGCACGCCGACGGTCGCGGCGACGAGGGCCGTGCCGATCATCGCCGCGAGCTCGAGGACCAGTGCCGAGAGGAACGCGACACGCAGCGTCCCCATGGTGTCGCGCCGGTAGCGGTCGGAGACCGAGGCGAGCGTCCGCGCCTGCGCACCGTCCCGGGCGTGGGCCCGCAACGTCGCGAGACCCTGCACGACCTCGAGGAAGTGCCCCCCGAGCCGCTGCATCGACTCCCAGCGCGCCTCGGTCCGCTCCTTGGCCGCGAGTCCGACGAGCACCAGGAACACGACCAGCACGGGAACCGTCAGCGCCAGCACGAGGGCGGCCCACGCGTCGACGGTGAACAGCCACGCGATCGTCACCGGCGGCACGACGGCGGCCAGGACGAGACGGGGCAGGTATCCGGCCAACCAAGGCTCCAGCGCGTCGACGCCCTGGACCGCGAGGGTGGCCAGCTCGCCCGCCGGCTCACGGCCCGTCACACCCGACCGACGCACGAGCAGGTGACGGGCGAGTCGCCCGCGAAGGTCCGAGAGCACGCGGGCGGCGCCGATCCGCCCGGAGATCTCGGCCCCGACCTCGGTCGACGACCGCAGGAGCAGCACGACGCCCAGCGCGACCAACGTCGGGGTGAGCTCGGCCAGCGTCGCCCCGCCGAGCGAGCCCCGGGCGATCGCGCGAGCCAGCAGCACGGCCTGCAGAACCACCAGGGCGGCGCCCGCGACGCCGAGCGAGACCGTCACGACCAGGTGGACGCGGGCGGGGCGGCTCGCGCGGAGCAGACGCGGGTCGACGCCGCGCACCTCAGGCCTTCGGCAGGAGGTCGATCGGCCCGGTCATGAAGTCCTCCGCACCCAGCCGGGCACGAAAGACCCGGTAGGTCCAGTACTGGTAGGTCAGCACGACCGGCACCAGGAGCACGGCGACGAAGGTCATGACCTTCAGCGTGTACTGCGTGGAAGCGGCCTCGCTCAGCGCGAGGGTCGAACCGGCAGGGCCGTTGGAGACCAGCGCGTTCGGGAAGAGCTCGGCGAAGAGCCCGCAGAACATCAGCGCGATCATCGCGGTCGTCAGGCCGAAGGCGACCGCGCCGCGCTTGCCGGTGAACGTCGCCGCGGCCGCGAACGCCGCCCCGGCCATCAGGACCGCGGACACCGCCTCGATCCCTGCGCCACCGGACTGCCGCACGACGGTCCAGCCGGCGAAGACCGCGACGAGGAGCGCCGCGACCGGTGTCATCGCCGACGCGATCGCCTCGGCACGGTGCTGCAGCTCCCCCTTCAGGCGGAGCCCGAGGAACTGGGCGCCGTGGGCGTAGAACAGGACGAGGGTCGTCACGCCCCCGAAGAGCCCGTAGGGGTTGAGCAGGTCGAACAGCGTCCCGTTGAACTCGTGGGCCGCGTCGAGCGGAACGCCGCGGACGATG
>NZ_JBFIGP010000142.1:0-9135 GCF_041602235.1 Paraconexibacter sp. | reverse complement strand
GGTCGCCGCGCTTGCGCAGCAGGTCGGAGAAGCCGAGCACCAGGGTGAGCGGGGTGCGGAGGTCGTGGACGAGGCGGATCAGCCGCTCCTGCGCGGCCGGATCCGGCGAGCCCTCGGCACCCATCAGTCGTCGTCGTGCTGGAGCGCGATCTCCCCGCGCTCCAGTGCGATCGCGATGGCGTGCACGCGATTGCGGGCCTGGAGCTTGCGGATCACGTTGCGGACGTGCGTGCGCACGGTCTCGACGCTGACGGTGATCTCCTCGCCGATGCGCTCCGCCGTCATGCCCTCGGCCATCAGGTGCATGATCTCCCGCTCCCGCGGCGAGAGCTGCGGGACGTGCGCCGTCGCTCGCGGCGACAGCAGGATGCGGTCGAGACGGGGATCCACGTACGACCCGCCCATCGAGACACGCTCGATGGCCCCGACGAGCTCGTCCATCGAGCCCGCCTTCAGCGCGTACCCGCGCGCGCCCGAGTCCAGGCCGTCGTAGAGCAGCTCGGCGTCGCTGTCCCCCGTGTAGAGGATCACGCCCAGATCGGGGAAGGAGCGCAGCAGGTCGCGGGTGAGCTCGATCCCGCTGCCGTCCGGCAGGCGGATGTCGATCAGCGCGACGTCAGGATCGCTGTGCTCGACGAGATCGTGCCCCGCCGCGACGTTGCCCGCCGCCCCGACGACGTCGAGACCGCTCGCGGTGAGCAGCGCGGCGAGACCCTCGCGGAGGGCCTCGTGGTCGTCGACGATCACGAGCTTGGTCATGGGATCTCGGTTGAGGCTATCGGGTGCAGGAGGAGGCTCCGAGGAAAATCTCGGAGTCGTCAGCTTCGTCACGGGACAGTCCGACCCTGCCAAGAAAGCTCGCAAGGAGCGGGGAAAGTCCGCCGGGATCGCTGCTGCCCGTCCGCAGGGGGCCGCGGAGGACTATCGTGGTCCGCCGATGGCGAAGGACACGGAGAAGCTGATCCGCCAGCTCTCGCTGATCTCGTACCTCATGGCGGAGCGCCGTCCGGTGACCGCTCTGGAGATCAGGCGGGACGTGGAGGGCTACAGCGGGATGAACGAGGACGCGTTCGCGCGGCGGTTCTACGCGGACCGGGCCGAGCTCGAGTCGCTGGGCATCCAGCTGACGATCGACAAGCCCGCCGACGGGATCGCCGAGCAGGAGAACTACTCCCTGCGACCGGAGAACTTCCACCTCCCCGCGATCGCGTTCTCCGACGAGGAGCTCGCGTCGCTGCAGACCGCGCTCAGCCTGCTCGACGGCGAGTTCGCCTACGCCGAGCCGCTGCGGCTGGCGTTGCAGCAGATCACCTGGGGCCGCCCGTCGCCGCTCAACGCCCCCGACCAGGTGGGCGTGGCGCTCGGCGTCACGGGCAGCGCGGGCGGGCACGAGCTCTCCCAGCGGCTCGCGAAGATCGAGACCGCCATCTTCCGCAGCAAGACGATCACGTTCGACTACTACACGATGGAACGTGACGAGGTGGGCGCCCGCAAGGTCGACCCCTACCACCTGCTGTTCCAGGGCCAGCAGTTCTACCTGCTCGGCCACAGCCACGAGCGCGGAGCGCTGCGCGTGTTCCGCCTGTCGCGGATCCGCGGCAAGGTCGCCTACGCGACGAAGGCCGAGCACGATTTCAAGAAGCCGGCGGACTTCGACCCCCGCAGCTACTCCAACCGCGCCGAGTGGCAGTACGGCGACACCGTGGACACCGCCGAGGTCTGGGTGAGCGGCCGGATCGGCTGGCAGGTCGAGCGGCACTTCGGCCGGTTCGGCGAGGTGCGCCCGGCCGACGAGGGGGACGGCGCGATCGTCTTCAGCACGCCGTACGCCTCGGCGCGGCAGCTCGCTGCCTGGGTCCTGAGCCTCGGGGAGAACGCCCGGGTCGTCGGCCCGCCGGCGCTGCGCGAGGTCGTCGAGGAGCGCATCGGGCTCCTCGCCCGCCGCCACAGCGCCAGCGGCCCCGAGCTGGCACCCGTCGTGCTGGGCACCGGCGCGACGAACGGCGCCGTCGTGGCCGACGACGGCCCGACCCGCCGTGAGACGGCTATCCGCCCGGAGCGCTTCGCGCGGCTGGTGACGCTCGCGAGCATCCTGATCCACGCCGGCCGGGCCGGCGAGCGGCTCCAGGTCGCCGACGTGCTCGAGCGGCTGCAGATCTCCGAGCAGGAACTGCAGGAGGACGTGAACGTCCTGAACGTCGTGAACTTCGGCGGCGGGTCGTACGTGCTGTACGCCGAGATCCATCCGGACGGGACGATCGAGGTCGACCCGGAGCCGTACTCCGACAACTTCGACCGTCCCGCCCGGCTGCTGCCGGTCGAGGCGAAGGCGCTCGTGGCCGCGATCGACCTCATCGGCGACCACCTGCCGGAGGGCGCGCTGACCCCGGCCCGGCAGAAGATCGTCGATGCGCTCGGGTTCGATCCGATGGAGCAGGGCCTCCAGGTCGCTCGCAGCGGCGCCGACGACGCCGACGTCTCCCGCAGCATGTCGGAGGCGATCGTCGGGCACCGCCTCGTCCGGATCGAGTACTACAAGAGCAACGAGGACGAGTTCTCGCAGCGCACGCTCGAGCCGTACGCGCTGACGAACGGCCGCGAGGGGTGGTACGTCGCCACGTTCGACCCGGCGAAGGACGACGTGCGGCACTTCCGGCTCGACCGGATCAAGACGGTCGAGGTGCTCGACGAGACCTTCGTGCCGCGCCCGGAGGTCGATGCCGCGGCCGCCGTCGACGGCTGGCTGCGGACCGGCGAGGTCGAGGCGTCGCACATCGCGCGGCTGTGGATCTCGCCTGAGCGGGCTCGATGGATGCGCGAGGACCGCACGGTCGCCGAGGAGCTCGCCGACGGCGCGATCGTCGTGGAGCTGCCCTACAAGGGCACCGACTACCTCGTGCGCAAGGTGCTGCAGGAGGCGGGCGACGCGGCCGTCCTGGAGCCCGACGAAGCGCGGCAGGCCGTCGCATCTGCGGTAGCGCGACTCCAGTAGCACTTCACGCCTCAGGGTCGTCACACCGTCGCACATCGCGTAGCCTTCTCCGTCGTCGGCGCACGCAGTCGGCATGACCACACAACAGGGGCAACGACCGCGGGCAGTCCCACAACTGGCCCGCTCACGGAGGACATATGCACCAGGGGATTCGTCCGCGCGCAGGGCTGCGCGCGCTCACCACGAGGTCCGGCGCGCTCACGCTCGCCGCCGCGATCACGGTCGGCTGCGCCGTACTGCCGGGCGCCGCGCAGGCCGCCAACCAGGTCGACTGCTCGGCCAGCGCCGTCCAGGCCACGATCGCCGGAGCCAGCACGCTGGACCCGATCACCACCAGCCGGTCGAGGTGCGCCGACAGCGCCGCCGGCCTGCCGAACACGACCGAGGCCGTCGGGCTGGCACCATCGATCAAGGCGCGATCCGCGTACGCGATCACCGACACCACGCCCGACGGCGTGCGTCCGTTGGACACCGTCTCCTCTGCGGGCGCCGCCGTCGAGAACCTCAGCATCAACGCCGGCGACACCATCGTGATCGGGGCGGACGCGGTGAGCTCGTTCGCCCAGGCGAAGTGCGTCAACGGCGCCCTCGAGTTCACCGGGGGCGGCGACGCCGTCAAGCTGACGATCGGCGGCCAGCCGATCCCGCTCGACCCGGTGCTCGGTCCCCTGACCGACGGGATCAGCGACGCGCTCGGCATCATCGTCAGGGTCAAGCTGAACGAGCAGGTGCGGGACGGCACGACGTTCATCCAGCGCGGTGCCCACATCACCCTGCTGCCCGCGATCGGCGCCGCGCCGCTGGCCGACGTGATCATCGCCGAGTCCCGCGTGAGCGGGGCCGGACTCCCGTGCGACCCCACCGTGCCGGAGAACGCAGGCCCGGACGGCGGCGGTACCGGTGACCCCGGGCCCGGCGCATGCGCCCCGGGCTCCACCTTCGACGTGACCAAGGGCCTGTGCATCATCCCGGCCGAGCAGTCCGGCGGCCAGGGCGAGGTCGTCATCGGCAAGCCCTTCGAGGGCCCGGGCGGCGGCACGGTGATCTCCCTCAACGAGGCGCGGCGTCGGTACAAGAACAGCCCCTGCGTGAAGGGGCCGGGCCCGAAGTACGCGGTCATCGGCACCAACAAGGCCGACAAGCTGACCGGTACGAACACGGCCGACCGCATGCTCGGGCGCGGCGGCAACGACGTGATCGACGGCGGACGCGGGAACGACTGCCTCGACGGCGGCACGGGTCGCGACAACCTCAACGGCGCGATCGGCAACGACCGCGTGTACGGCTGGTCCGGCAACGACGCGCTCAACGGCGGCCCCGGGACGGACCGGCTCTCGGGCGGGTCGGGGAACGACACGCTCAACTCGGCCTACGGCGCCGACCGCGTCTACGGCGGCCCGGGCCGCGACTTCATCAACACCGCGACCGCGGGCCCGCCCGCCCGCGTGAGCTGCGGCACCGGCCGTGACAAGGCGCGCGTGAACCCCGACGAGGTCCGGCGGGCCAAGGGCTGCGAGACCATCGTCACGTTCCGCAAGAAGCGCTAACCGCGACACCTGCACGAAGTAGTGTCGCGCCGGGGCCGCATTCGCGGTAGCCTCGGCGCGACACTGTCAGGTACGGACGGCCGCACGACGCTTCCGTCCGCCTCGCACGCAACAGGGGAATTCATCATGGGTAGGGGTACCCGAGCAGCGATGCTCACCACGACGCTCGCGGGGGCGGGCGTCCTCGTCGGAACGACGATCGGCGCGGCACAGGCGCCGGCCGATCCGAGTTGGAACTGCCGCGCCAGCCTCGTGCGCGCCGATCAAGGGCTGACCACGCTCCTCGGGATTCCGTCGAGTCCGATCGAGCCGCTGATCGCCAACGGCAAGAACAGCGAGACCGCGCCGGACAACGCGTCCTGCGCGCCGGACAGCCAGTCCGCGCAGGAGAAGCTCGACGCCACGCCGTTGACGGTGCTCGGTGACGTGCTCCAGGCGCAGACCTCGGTCGATCCGGGTACGAGCGCACCGCGCAACGCGCGGACCAACACCGCGACCACCTCGGCCGAGAAGCTGAGCGTCCTCGTCGACGGCGCGATCCCCGGTGGCGCGCTCGTCACCGCCGACACGATCCAGAGCACGGCGACCGCGTCGTGCGTCGGCGGCCAGCCGACCCTGACCGGCACCAGCCAGATCGTGGGCCTGAAGATCGCCGGGCAGTCGGTCCCGGTCGACGACGTCTTCGCCGGCGTCCAGACGATCACCGACTCGCCGCTGGGCGAGGTGGTCCGCGTCTACGCGAACCGCCAGGAGAAGTCGCCGGACGGCTCGTCGCTCACGCAGACCGCGCTGCGCGTCGAGGTGCTGGCCGCCGCGGCCGGTCAGCTCGGCAAGCCGCTCGCGACCGTCGTCCTCGGTGAGACGAAGGTCTCCTCGCAGAACGGCAACGCCTGCGACCCGGAGCCGCCGCCGCCCACCGTGACGACCACGGTGCCCGGCACCACGACCACCGTCCCAGGTCCGACGCAGACGGTGCCCGGCCCGACGCAGACGGTGCCCGGTCCCACCCAGACGGTCCCGGGTCCGACGCAGACGCAGACCCAGACGAAGACGGTCACGGTCCCCGCGACCACGGTCACCGGCGCCGGCACCAAGACGGTGCCGAACGGGACCAACGCGAGCCGCTGCGCCCGCTTGACGATGTACTTCGCCAAGAACCGCAAGCGAGCGCTCGGCGTGAAGTTCGGCCGGGAGCGGGTCGTGACCCGCGGACGCATCGTCAACTGCAACGGCAAGAGCATCGTCCGCGCCCGGATCGACGTCTACCACATCCTTCCCAACGGCAAGAAGCTGGTGAAGACCGGTCTGCGCTCGCGGGCCCTGGGTCGTATGACGCTGATCCTGCCTCGCAACCTGTTCACCCGGAAGCTGCGGTTCGAGTACCGCCCCGACCTGAACTCGTCGAAGGTCGCCACGCGTCGCACGCTGCAGATCAACGTGCGCGATCGCAAGGGCAAGCTCATCAAGAAGGCCCCGAAGGGCCAGGGCAAGCCGCGGTTCTAGACGGTCCGACCGTCGTGCAGCGCTGAACCCCGGGGGCGGCCATCGGCCGCCCCCGGTCGTTCCGCGGTCGAGGTCGATCCCCACGTAGGCTGACGGCCATGAGCCGACGCGAGCAGATCCAGATGACGCCGGACGAGGTCCGTGCGTTCCTCGACGAGCAGCGCACCGTGATCTGCGCGACCAACGGGGTGCGCGGCTACCCGCACCTGATGCCCCTCTGGTACGTCGTGCGGGACTCCGCCGCCGACGGGGGTCCCGAGCTCTGGGCGTGGACGTTCGCCAAGTCGCAGAAGATCAAGAACCTCGAGCGTGACGCTCGCGCCACCCTCCAGGTCGAGGACGGCACGGAGTACCACCTCCTGCGGGGGGTCATGCTCGAGTGCGAGGTCGAGCTCGTGCGGGACCTGGACGCCGTGACCGACCTCGGCACCGAGATCCTCGGGCGCTACTCGGGCTCGCCCGACGGGACGCTTCCCGAGGAGGGTCGCGGGCTGGTCGCCGCCCAGGCGGCCAAGCGCGTCGGCATGCGGTTCGTCGAATCGCGCCGGGCGAGCTGGGACCACCGCAAGCTGGGCGGCGTCTACTGAGCGACGCAGCGCCGGCTCACAGGCCGGTGATGCGCCGCCGCTCGGCCTTGAACACCGGCCCGCGGTGGTTGCCGATCGCGCGCAGGACGTACGCGTCGCGACCCTGGCTGTAACGAAGAATCGGGCGTAGCAGCGCGAGTTTCGTCCGTGAGATCGGCGTGCGCGCCCGAGGTGCGGATCCGTTCATGGTGTCCTCGGTGCGGTACGTGGAGCGGTTCCGATCACCTTCGCACGAGAGCGTCGCGGTGCCAAGAGGTGCATTCCTGCCCCATCGCGCGCAGGCGCCCGGCACCGCTCCCCCGGGCGTCGAAGACCGCACGGACCCTCTACTCTGCGGGCGTGTCTTCCCTCAAGGGCCTGATCCTGTCAGGCGGCAAGGGCACGCGCCTGCGGCCCATCACGCACACCAGCGCCAAGCAGCTCGTCCCCGTGGCGAACCGGCCCGTGCTCTTCTACGGCATCGACGCCATGGCGCGTGCCGGGATCGAGGAGATCGGGATCATCATCGCCCCCGAGACCGGGGACGAGATCCGCGACGCGGCCGGCGACGGCTCTCGGTTCGGCGTGAAGATCACGTACATCGTCCAGGACGAGCCGGCCGGCCTGGCCCACGCCGTCCTGACCGCCGAGCCGTTCCTCGGCGAGGACTCGTTCGTCATGTACCTGGGCGACAACCTGCTCCAGGGCGGCATCAGCGACCTCGTGCGCGCGTTCGAGACCTCACGGCCGGACGCCCTGATCCTGCTGACCCCGGTCGCCGACCCGGAGAACTACGGCGTCGCCGAGCTCGACGGCGACCGGGTCGTGATGCTGCAGGAGAAGCCGCCCGAGCCGAAGACCGATCTGGCGCTCGTCGGCGTGTACATGTTCACCGGCGCGATCCACGACGCGGCGCGGGCGATCACGCCCAGCGCCCGAGGCGAGCTGGAGATCACCGACGCGATCCAGCACCTCGTGAACACCGACCGGCGGGTCGAGCCGCACATCGTTCGCGGCTGGTGGAAGGACACCGGTCGCCTCGACGACATGCTGGAGGCCAACCGCCTCATCCTGGAGACGATCGAGACCCGGCTCGAGGGCACGCTGGTCGACGCCCAGATCGACGGCCGCGTGGTCGTGGAGGAGGGCGCGCGGATCGAGAACTGCACGGTCCGCGGACCGGCCGTCATCGGCGCCGGCGCACGCCTCGTCGACTGCTACATCGGCCCGTACACCGCGATCGGCGAGGACTGCGTCATCGAACGGGCCGAGGTCGAGCACTCGATCCTGCTGGCCGGGTCCAGCGTACGCGGGCTCGACGGGCGGATGGAGTCCTCGCTGCTGGGCCGCAACGTCGCCATCGGCCGCAGCGACAAGCAGCCGCGCGCCTACCGCTTCATGGTCGGCGACAACTCCGAGATCGGCATCCTTTGATGAAGCTGCTGGTCACCGGTGCGGCCGGGATGCTCGGCCGCACCACGGTCCAGGCCGCCCGCGACCTCGGCCACGACGTCGTCGGGCTCGACCGCGCCGCGCTGGACATCACCGATGCGGTCGCCATCGAGAACGCGCTGCGCACCCACCATCCCGACGCGGTCGTGAACTGCGCGGCGTGGACGGACGTCGACGGCGCCGAGGAGCACGAGGACCGGGCGCGGCTGGTCAACGGCGTCGGACCCCGGCTGCTCGCGCGCGCCGCTGCGGCGGCCGACGCTCGCGTCGTGCACGTCTCGACCGACTACGTCTTCGACGGCGCCCCGCACGACCCGTGGGTCGAGTCCGATCCGGTCGCACCGCTCAACGCCTACGGGCGGACCAAGCTCGAGGGCGAGACCGGTGTGCTCGGGGCCGGCGGCGAGCACGCGATCGTGCGTGCCGCGTGGCTCTACGGCGCGGGCGGGCCGAACTTCGTCGACACGATGCTGCGACTGGGGGCCGAGCGCGACGAGGTCAGCGTGGTGACCGACCAGGTCGGCCGACCCACCTGGACCGGGCACCTGGCCGGCGCGCTGGTGGAGCTCGCCGAGCGGCGGGCCGACACCGGCCTCTTCCACGCGGCGGGATCGGGTTCGTGCTCCTGGTACGAGTTCGCCGTGGAGATCTTCGACCGGGCCGGCGTCGCGTGTCGCGTCCTGCCCACGACGAGCGAGGAGTTCGTTCGTCCGGCGCTTCGCCCCGCCTACAGCGTGCTGGGCACCGAGCGCGACCCCGGGATCGTGCTGCCGAGCTGGCAGGACGGCCTGGATTCCTACCTGCGAGAGCGAGAGGCTGTCACGTCATGAAGCTGCTGGTCTGTGGTGGTGCCGGGTTCATCGGCTCGAACTTCGCGCGCCTGCGCGTGCGCGACCACGGCGACGAGGTCATCGTCCTGGACAAGCTCACCTACGCGGGGCGGCGCGAGAACCTCGCCGACGTGGAGCACACCTTCGTCCACGGGGCGATCGAGGACCCCGACAAGGTCGCCGAGGCGATGGAGGGCGTGGACGCGGTGGTGAACTTCGCCGCCGAGACCCATGTGGACCGTTCG
>NZ_JBFIGP010000141.1:0-9299 GCF_041602235.1 Paraconexibacter sp. | reverse complement strand
GGGCGCGGGAGGGGCGCGCTCGAGCCGCTCCGGAGCGGGACGGGCGACCTCGAGCCGCTCCGGCGCAGGACGGGCGACATCCGGGCGGGCGGCGTCGGCACGGACGCGCGCGGGACGGACGGCCGCGAGCGAGACCGGTCACCCGAGCGCCTCGTACGTGTGTGACCTCGCGGTCTGACGTGGAGGACGGGCGCCCGCCTCCGCGGCGACCACGCGCCGGCGGGCGCGCCGACACCAGCGTCCCGGCACGCGAGCCCGCCCCCTACGCCTGCGCGGTCACGGGCACCGCGCCCACGGCCGCGCCGCCCCGCCGACGCCGTGCCGCCACGCGGTAGACGAACGCCAGCACCTGCGCCACCGCCGCGTAGAAGTCCTCCGGGATCTCCTGGCCGACCTCGACGCTCGCGTGCAGGCCGCGGGCGAGCGGCGGGTTGGGGACCAGGGGCACGCCGGCCGCGCTCGCGAGCTCACGGATCTTCGCCGCGATGAGGTCCTGTCCCTTCGCGACGACGACCGGGGCGGCGCTGCCGTTCTCGTACTTCAGCGCGACCGCGAAGTGCGTCGGGTTGGTGATGACGACGTCGGCCTCGGGAACGGCCTCCATCATCCGCGCGCGCGAGGCCTGCATCTGGCGTCGGCGGATCGCGCTGCGGACCTCGGCGGGCAGGGCCTGCCCCTTCGACTCCTCCTTGACCTCCTGCTTGTCCATCTTCAGCTGCTTCTCGTTGCGCCAGCGCTGGTAGACGTAGTCGATCGCGCCGATGACGAAGTAGGCGGCACCGGCGCGGAGCGCGACGGCCTTGACCTCGCCCGAGAGCGCGGCGGCCAGCTCCTGGGGCGAGATGCCCACCATCGCACCGAGTTGCGTCACCTTCGGCCCGACGGCGGCGAACACGATCGCCCCGACGACCCCCACCTTCGAGACGCTCTTGACGCCCTCGGCCAGCATGTTGATGCCGAAGAGGTTCTTGGCCCCGGTCACCGGGTTCAGCCGCTTGGGATCGGGCTTCAGCGCCTTGGGCATCGGCTTGGGTCCGACCTGGAGCAAGCCCATCGCGAGCGCAGCGATCGCACAGGCGAACGCGATCGGCGCGACGGTCATCGCGAGCGCCTCCCCGGCGTCCAGGAAGATCGTCCCGATCCCCGCGTGGGACACCGACTGGAAGTCCGTGAGGTTCGCGAGCGTGCCGCGCATCAGGTCGCCCATCCGGCCCACCATGGAGCTGCCGGCCGCCCCGAGCGTCATGACGCCGACGAGCATGACCACGGACCCGGAGAGGTCCGTGGACTTGGCGACCTGCCCCTTCTCGCGCGCCTCGGCGCGCTTCTTGGGTGTCGCCTTCTCGGTCTTGTCCGATCCGGACGCCACGGCTCACCCCGCCACCTGGAGGGTCTTCAGCGCCTGCCCGACCGACGTCTGCAGCTCGTCGGCGAACCAGCCCGCCACGAACGGCAGCGAGGTCCCGATGAGCAGCAGCCCGACGAACACCTTGGCCGGGAACCCGACCGCGAAGACGTTGAGCTGCGGGACGACCCGGGACACCACGCCGAACGCGGCGTCGGTCACGATCAGCGCCAGCACGACCGGTCCGGCGACCTGGATCGCCGCCGCGAACACCCCGACGAACGCCGCGTCGGCGCCGCGGACGATCGCGGTGATCTGCGGGTAGGCGTCCATCGGCACCACGTCGTACGTCCGCGCCATTCCCTCGATGACCCACGCGTCGCCGCCGATCGCGATGAACACCGCCACGCCGATGAACGCGTAGAGCTGCGTGAGCACCGCGGACTGGTTGCCGGTGATCGGGTCGATCAGGCCGCCGTAGGCGAACCCGATGAGCGTGTCGAGGAAGGATCCCGCGACCTGGATGGCGGCGAAGAACGCGGCGAGCACGAACGCGAACGACGCCCCGACGAGGATCTCCTTGCCGAGCAGGCCGACGAGGTTCCACGTGTCGAGGTCGATCTGCGCGTCGCGGCCGACGACCGGCCCCAGCCCGATCGCGAGCGCCACCGCGATCGTGCCCCGCACGCGCGCCGGGACGCTCTTGGAGCTGAACAGCGGCGCGATCAGGAACAGCGGCGAGACACGCGCGAGAACGAGGAAGAACGCGACGACCTGCTGCTCACCGAACTGGTCGATGAGCTCAGCCAGCGTCATCCGACCATGTCCGGGATCGACCCCCAGAGGTCCGTCGTGTAGGTGAGCAGCTCGCCGAGCATCCAGGGGCCGCCGACGACGAGCACCACCGCGATCGCGAGGATCTTCGGGATGAACGAGAGCGTCTGCTCCTGGATCTGGGTGACCGCCTGGAAGACGCTGACGAGCAGGCCGACGGCCAGGCCGACGAGGAGGAGCGGCAGCGCGATCTTGAGCGCGAGCTCCATCGCCTGCGTCGACAGGTTGACGACGGTGTCCTGGTTCACGGGTGGGCTCCGAGCACGGGTTGGTCGTTAGACGAAGCTCTGCACGAGCGACTTCGTGACGAGGTTCCAGCCGTCGACGAGGACGAACAGGAGGATCTTGAACGGCAGGCTTATGAAGACAGGCGGCAGCATCACCATCCCCATCGACATCAACGTCGACGAGACCACGAGGTCGATCACCAGGAACGGCAGGAAGATCAGGAACCCGATCTGGAACGCGGTCTTCAGCTCGCTGATCACGAACGCGGGGATCAGCACGTAGGTGGGGACGTCGGCGCGCGTCTTGGGCCGGTCGAGCTTGGCGAGCTTCACGAACAGCGCGAGGTCCGAGGTCCTCGTCTGCTTGAACATGAACTCGCGCAGGGGCTTCTGACCGCGCTCGAACGCCTGCGCCTGCGTGATCTTCTCGGAGGTCAGGGGGTCGATCGCCTGCTCCTTGATCTGCGTGAAGACCGGCGCCATCACGAAGATCGTCAGGAACAGCGCGATGCCCACGAGCACCTGGTTGGGCGGCGCGGTCGGGGTGCCGAGACCGGTCCGGATGAACCCGAGGACGATCAGGATCCGGGTGAAGCCCGTGACGGTGAACAGCAGCGCCGGGACGAGCGTGATGCCCCCGACCAGGATGAGCAGCTGGACGGCGTTCTGCCCGTCGGTCATCGCTGGGTCCTGCGCCGCAGCGCGTCGAGGACGTAGCCGATGCCGTCGTAGCGGGCCGTGCGGCGACGCGGGCCCACGGAGGTGCCGTCCTGCGCGTCGTCGAGATCCTCCTCGTCGAGGAGCCCGAGCTCGACGGCCTCGTCGCGGGAGTAGGTGCGGATGGGCGTGACGCCCTGCTCGGCCACGCCGACGAGCACGAGCTCGCGTCCGGCGTGCACGAGGTGCAGGGACCGGTTCGGGCCGAGCGCGATGGTCGCGGCGGACCGCAGGCCGTGGCCGCCGGTCGCCTCCTCGCGGCTCGCCTTCACCTGGCGCATGACCCAGCTGAGCCCGTAGATCACCCCGATCACGACCGCGAGCCCGACCACGGTGCGCACGAGCGAGCCCGACGTCGACCCGGCGGTGCCGGCCTGGTTGCGGGCCGCCTCGGTCGGCAGGTTCAGGGGTGCGTCCTCGCCGGTCGCCGACGAGCCGGGGGCCGCGAACGCCGCAGGGGCCGCGGCGAGCAGGAGGAGGGCGGCCGTGGTCGCGGCACGCTGCAGGGTTCCGAGCATGAGGGAGGGAGGGAGCGAGTCGTCGGAGGGAGGGAGACGGCTCCGTCCGGTAGTCGGCCGCGCTCCCGGCGCCTTGAGCACCACCCCTGGACGGATGATCGGTGCGGATCGGCGTCGGGTGTCGCGGTGGTCCCCGACCCGGTCGCGGTACCGTCCACGGCGGATGCTCCTGCGACGCATGACGCCGGCGGTGAGCGTGATCGCGGGCCTGGCGGTTCTGGGACCCGCGTGCGGATCCGCCTCCAACGACGCCGACGGCACGGCTGCCGCCGCGACGACGCGGCCCGGCACGATCCCGGGCGCGTCCAAGCTCGACGTGTCGTCGCTGACCGACCGGCAGCTCGCCGGGCAGCGGGTCATCGCGACCTTCCGCGACACCGGGACGCCCGGCCCGCAGCTGCGCCGCCTGATCCGGCGCGGCGAGCTCGCCGGGGTCATCCTGTTCTCCCGCGAGGCCCCCGACATCGCGGCGGCCCGGCGCCTCGCCGATCAGCTGCAGGCCGAGGCCCGGCGCAGCCCCCTGCCCCTGCCGCTGCTCGTGATGATCGACCAGGAGGGTGGGGACGGTCGCACGACCGGCGCGCGGCGCCTCAGGGACGCTCCGCCGCGGCGCTCCGCCGCGCAGATGGGCGCGGCCGGGACAGCGACCGCCCGGGCCTCGGGCCGCGAGGCAGGCCGGGCGCTGCGCCGCGCCGGGGTCAACGTCAACCTGGCTCCGGTCGCGGACGTCGGGCGCGCCGGCGCCGCGCTGCGGCGCGAGGGCCGGACCTTCGGGTCGTCCGTGCGGGCCGTCGGCCGGCTCACCGCCGCGTTCGTCACAGGCCAGCGGTCCTCCGGCGTCGCGTCCACGCTCAAGCACTTCCCCGGCTTCGGGGCGGCACGCGTGAACACCGACGACGCACCCGCCCGCATCGGGCTGTCCACCTCGACGCTGCGACGCGTGGACGAGGCCGCCTTCGTCCCCGGCCTCAAGGCCGGGGCGAAGCTCGTGATGCTCTCCAACGCCGTCTACCCCGCGCTCGACACGCTGCCCGCCACCCTCTCCCGGAGGATCGCGCACACGGAGCTGCGGACCCGACTGCGGTTCGGCGGCGTCTCGGTCAGCGACGACCTCGAGGCGACGGGCCTGAACCGCTACGGGAGCCCGGCGACCCGGGCGCTGCGCAGTGCCCGGGCGGGAGTCGACCTCGTGCTGCTCGGGCGTCGCGCGAGCTCGGCGGTCGCGGCGCACGAGCGCCTGACGGCCGCCGTCACCGACGGACGGGTCCCGCGCGCCCAGGCGGAGGCGGCGGCCCGCCGCGTCCTGGCGCTGCGCTCGTCGCTGCGGGCCGGCGGCTGAGCCGTTCCGCGACCGGCGCCGGACGGTGCCGGCGCGACCCGGTCAGCCCGGCGTTCAGGCCGCCTCGGGCAGGGCCGCCGGGTCCGCTGGACCGGGCAACGCCGGGTCGCCGGTGGACCGGCCCTCGGCCCCGATCACCTCGGTGATGCGCAGCCCGAACTCCTCGTCGATCACCACGACCTCGCCGCGCGCGATCGGCCGCCCGTTGCACAGGAGGTCCACCGGCTTGTCGGCCAGCCGGTCGACGGTGACGACGGATCCGGGGCCGAGGCTCAGCGCCTCCCCCAGGGTCATGCGGGTGCGGCCGACCTCGACGGTCAGCTCCACGAGCACGTCGGTGAGCCGCTCGAGCTCGAGCTGGCCGTCCGGCGTGTAGACCGGCGCGGTGGGCGCGGGCTCGAGCTCGTCGTACTGGATGTCATCGGTCATGCGATCGCCTCCTTACTGAACGGCCACATCGGTGAACAGGACGTCCTCGACCTCGACGTCGGTCTCCTCCTCGATGCGGTGGAGGATGTGCTTCTTGACCTTCTTGCGGTCCTTGGAGGTGGTGAGCTCCTTGGAGCTGACGTCGGTGAGCTCGTCGGTGACGATGTCGCGCACGACGGCCTCCTGCGACAGGACGCCGAACCCCTCCGGCGGCTTGGCGGGAGCTCCGTGCGCCCCGCCCGCGGGAGCGCTCGTGAAGCCGTGATGGAAGACCAGGGCCACCCCGAGCTTCGCGAACTTGCCGTCCTTGAGGTTGACGAGGAACTCCTTGGGCAGCACGTACACCTCGCCGTCGATCTTCGGCGGCGGCCCGGCCTCCGCGGGCTTGGCGAGGACGAACTTGTACGCGGCCCCGAGCACCACCAGGAGCACCGGGACGATGATCTTCACGTTCTTCACTTCGATGCCTCCGTGGCGTCGGGTCGGATGGTGGGTGAGGCCGGCCGCACGCCGGCGTCGAAGCCCTCGCTCTGGGCGGAGCCGCCGGTGCGGCTCGCGGCGCGGGACCGGACGATCTGTCGCGGCAGCAGGATCTCGACGCGGCGGTTCAGCGCCCGGCCGGCCTCGGTGGCGTTGGCCGCGATGCCGTCGAGGTCCGCCCGCCCCTGGGCGGTGAGCCGCGTCCGTGCGACGCCCGCCCCGGCGAGGACGCGGACGACCCCGGTCGCCCGCGCGGCGCTGAGCTCCCAGTTGGTCGGGTACTGCACGGTGGCGATCGGCACGTCGTCGGTGTGGCCCTCGACGACGACCGGGTGCGAGCGCTCGGCGCGGAGCACCATGCCGATGTCCCGCAGCAGGCCACCGCCCGCCGGCAGGACCACGGCGCTGCCGGACGCGAACAGGAGGTCGTCGGTCAGCAGCCGGACCTCGAGGCCTCGGCGGCTGATCCTCGTGCGGATCTTGCCGCCCAGTCCGCGCTCGCGGACGGCCTCGTCGACGGCCTCCTTGTCCTTCTTGAACCGGGCCTCCTCGGCCTTCCCGGCGGCGTCCTTGGTGCCCGCGTCCCCGGAGTCGCTGGGCTTGATCGAGGAGGCCGCGGGCGTCTTGATGATGTTGCTCGCGGTCGCGTCGCTGCCGCCCGCCGGCTGGATGCCCTTGCCGCCGGGCAGCACGCGACCGCTGAACGCGTTGGACAGGGACCGCTGCAGGTCCTCGAACTTGCTGACGTTCACCGAGCTGATGGAGAACAGCACCATGAAGAGCGCCACGAGCAGCGTCATCATGTCCGCGTAGGAGACCAACCAGGACTCGTCGATGTGCTCCTCGTGGTCATCGTGCTGCGCCTTGCGACGCCCGCTAGCCATGGCTCATGCCGCCTGGGCCGCCGCTCCGCCGTCCACTGCGGTCAGGTTGGGCTTGCCGCCGCCCTCGCGGATCGCCTCGCGCTCGGCGGGAGCGACGTAGCCGAGCAGCTTCTCCTGCACGATGCGCGGGTTGTCGCCCGCCTGGATCGCGACGATCCCCTCGAGCAGCAGCTGCCGCGCTTCGACCTCCTCCAGCGTCAGCGCGGCGAGCCGGGCGCCCACGGGCAGGAAGATGAGGTTGGCGGTCGCGATGCCGTAGAGCGTGGCGATGAAGGCGGTGGCGATCGACGGACCGAGGGTCTCGGGAGCGGACAGGTTCCCGAGCACGTGCACGAGCCCGACGACCGTCCCCATCACGCCGATGGTCGGGGAGAACTGGCCGGCCTTCGTGAACGACGAGGCGTTGGCCTTGTGCCGCGCCTGCATCGCGTGGGTGTCCGTCTCGAGGATGTCGATCAGCAGCTCCGGGTCGGTGCCGTCGACGACGAGCTGCATCCCCTTGCGGGTGAACGGGTCCTCGATGCTCTCGATCTGCTCCTCGAGCGCGAGCAGGCCGTCCTTGCGGGCCTGCTCGGCGAAGCCGGTGAGCTGGGTGACGGAGGAGGCGAGGTCGAGGTCCGGTGGGGAGAAGGCCCGCTTGTAGAGCGCCGGGATGAGCTTGAACCGCTCCATGCCCACGGACGCCAGGGTGCATCCCGCGACCGTCGGGATGATGATCACGAACGCGGCTGGGTTGATCAGCTGGGTCGGGGAGGTGCCCTTCATGATCCCGCCCACGATCAGGCTGAGGATCGCGATCACGACACCGATGGCTGTTGCGGCCTTCATCGCCTCGATCGTCGGCCGACCGCCGCGGATCTTCAGGAGTGTCCAGACGGCGCTGGACGTGAGAGGCTCGGAGCACCATGCGCAAGATCCAGAGCCAGGGCGTGCACCACATCACCCTCGTCGGGGCGGGTCGCGACACCTCGATCGACTTCTGGGAGGGGGTGCTGGGGATGCCGTTCGTGTTCGAGCAGCCCAACCTGGACAACCCCGGCGAGAGCCACCTGTACTTCGACCCGGGCGACGGCAGGCTGATCACGATCTTCACCGACGAGACGCGCGAGGCCGACCCGTCCCGCACCCCGACCGACCCGGGATGCGTGCACCATCTCGCGCTGTCGATCTCCCAGGCGACCTTCGCACAGACCGTCGAGCGGCTCGACGAACGGGGCATCTCGCACAGCGGCGTGAAGGACCGCGGGTTCATGGACTCGATCTACTTCAAGGACCCGCTCGGGCTTCTCATCGAGCTGGCCTCCTACCGGTTCGAGCCGCCGGCCGGCCACGGGCACGCGGACGTGCTGCTGGAGGCGCACCGCATCCGGGTGGAGCGGGGTGACCACCACATCGACCGCATCCACGTCGCGGACGCCATCGAGCACCTGACGACGCGGTCGCGCGCCTCGCTGTCCGAGGATCGCTCGCCCAAGGCGGCCTACGACTGAGGGGAGGGCACCCGCGCCCCGCGTGCCCCCGCGGGCGCCCAGGCGCGCGCGGCCGGGCCGCTCAGGCGGCGAGCGCCTTCTCGACCGCCGCGCGCACGCGGTCCGGCTGGAACGGCTTGACGACGAAGTCCTTGGCGCCGAGCTTGATCGACTCCAGCACCTTGGACTCCTGCCCGAGCGCCGAGCACATGATCACCTTCGCCGACGGGTCCAGCGCGATGATCTCCTGCAGGGCCGCGATGCCGTCCTTCTCGGGCATCGTGATGTCCAGGGTCATCACCTCGGGGCGCAGCTCCTGGAACCGCTGCACGGCCTCGGCGCCGTTGCCGGCCTCGCCGACGATCTCATGGCCTCCGCCGCTCAGTGCGTCGGTGACCATCTTGCGCATGAACGCGGCGTCATCAACGACGAGCACTCGTGCCATGGGTACTACACCTCCAGTGTCTGGGTCGGGGGTCGGGAAGAAGCGGGTGTGCCCGCGCCGGGGGTGGCGACGAGCTCCTCGATGCGCACGGCGAGCCCGCCGTCGCCGGTGACGAGCAGGCGTCCCGTGGCGACGCGCATGCCGTCGGCGTAGAGGTCGATCGGGTGCTCGACCTCTCGGTCGAGCTCGACGACCGAGCCGCTGGGCATGCCCACGAGCTGCCCCGAGGGCATCCGGGCACGCCCGAGCTCCGCCCACACGCGCACGGCGACGGAGCGCAGCGACTCGCTCAGCGGGATCTCCGTGTCGTACTCGGCGGTGATCTCGTCGAACGCGCGGGTCATGCGCACGATGAACGCGTTGGGCACCAGCTGGACGAGCGTGCACGGCGCGCCGCTGACGGTGAAGGTGACCGTGGTCGCCTGGCCCGCGTGCTCCCAGTGCTCGGTGGCCTCCTCGACCGTCCGGACGAGGCGCACGTCGGGCGGCGCGATCTCGACCTCCTCGTCGAGCACGCGGCTGGTCGCCATGGCGGCGGCCGACATCATCTGGTTCATCGCCTCGCCGACCGCGCTGAACTCCAGTTCGGAGAGCTCGTCGCCGCCCGCGGAG
>NZ_JBFIGP010000140.1:0-9436 GCF_041602235.1 Paraconexibacter sp. | reverse complement strand
TCACCACGGTCCCGTTGGCCGGCTGCGTCACCGACCCGATCAGCTTCGTCCCACCATCAGGATCCGTGTCGTTGGACAGCACCGGGACCGCGGTCGCCCCCGCATCCTCCGTCACCGTCGCGTCGTCATCCACCGCCACCGGCGCATCGTCCACGCAGGTGACGGTCATCGACACCGTCGCGCTCGACCCGCCGTTGAGCGTGTACGTGAACGTGTCCGGCGTCGTGCCCGGAGGCGCATTGCAGGAGTCCGCATCGGGTGCATAGGTGAGACCCGTCCCGCCGCCCGTGATCACCACGGTGCCGTTGGCCGGCTGCGTCACCGACCCGATCAGCTTCGTCCCCCCGTCCACATCGGTGTCGTTGGACAGCACCGGGACCGCGGTCGCAGCCGCATCCTCCGTGACCGTTGCGTCATCGTCCACCGCCACGGGCGGATCGTCCACGGGGGTGATCGTGATCCCGCGCGTCGCTGCCGTGCCGAAGCCGGTCGCGTCGCGGGCAGCGAAGGTGACCGTCCGCGGGGCGGCGTCGGGTGTGTCGCTGGTGTTGCGGTAGGTGACCGCTCGCAGGGCCGCTTGGTAGGCCGCGACGGTGGCGGTGCCACTCAAGGCCAGCGTTCCGTCGCCCGGGGTGAACACCCCGGTGATCGCCGGCTGGGCGGGCAGCGCGAGCAGGTCCTCGCCGGTGACGTAGCCACCGGTGATCTTCACGGTCGCGCCGGTGAGGTTGGCCGAGTCCGGGTCGGTCACGGTCACCCCGGTGTCGATCGCCGCGGCCGGGGCGTCCTCGGTGTACGCCAGCGATCCGCCGCTGGTCGTGGTCTCGGGCGCGTTGTCCGTCGCGCTCACGGCGATGTCGCGCGATGCCGGGGCCGAGGGCACGGTGCCGTCGTTCACCACGAACGTCACGGTCCGGGTCGTGGTGCTCGGGGCGTTCGAGGTGTTCGCGTACCTGACCTCGCGGAGCGCGTCGGCGAACTGCGCCGGGGTCCCCGGGCCCGTCAGGGTCATCACGCCGGTGACCGCATCGTAGGAGCCCGTGACCGGATTGCCGAGCGGCGAGAGGTAGGACAGGACGTCCTGCGCAGCATCGAATCCGGCGCCGATGGAGACGGTCGCGCTCGCGATCGTGCTGTCGACGTCGACGACCGTGACGCCGGGGTCGACCGGGGTCGCGGGGCTGCCCTCGGTGTACGTCACGGGCCCGGACGTGGTCGTCACGACCGGTGCGTCGTTCACGCAGGTCACGGTCATCGTGACCGTCGCCGTTTCACCGCCCGGTCCGCCCAGGGTGTACGTGAAGGTGTCCAGCGCAGAGCCGGGAGGGTCGTTGCAGTAGTCGGCGTCGGGTCGGTAGGTCAGGCCGGATCCTCCACCGGTGATCACGGCGGTGCCGCCCGCCGGATCACTGACGCTGACGATGCTCAGCGGATCGTCCTGGTCGCTGTCGTTCCCGAGGACGGGTATCGCCGTGGCCGGATCGTCCTCGGTCACCGTCGCGCTGTCGTCGCGGGCGATCGCGGGATCGTCGACATCGGTCACGTCGATGGTGAACGTCCGCGTGAACGCGCCGCCGGCGCCGTCGTCGGCCCGTATCCGCACTGCGTAGGTGCTCTTGGTCTCGGCGTCGAACACCGCCGCGGTCCGCAGCGTCGAGCCGACGATCTCGAACGACGCGTTGTCCGCGTCCCCGGCCCCGGGGACCAGGGCGAACGTCGCCGTGGCGCCCGCGTCCTCGTCGAGCGCGGACAGCGATCCGACCGTGGTCCCGCTGGGCTGGTTCTCCGCCACCGAGGTGCCCGACAGCACGACGTTGGTCGGCGGGTCGTTGATGTCCCCGACGCTGATCGAGAGCACCTGCTCGAACACGCCGCCGGCTCCGTCGGTGGCGCGCACGCGGACGCTGCGCACCGCCCCCGCCTCGAAGTTCAGCGGTGCTGCCGTGCGCAGTTCGTTGCCGACGATCGCGAAGCTCGCGTTGTCGGTCGCTCCGGGCCCGGCGACGAGCGAGAACCCGGCGGTGTCGCCCGCGTCGGGGTCGGTCGCCGACAACAGGCCCACGGGCGTCCCGGTCGGCTGGTTCTCCGGCACCGTGCTGCTGCTCAGCGCGACTGCGGTCGGTGGCTCGGCCGCGTCGGTCACCGTGATCGTGAACGCCTGCTCGAAGGTCCCCCCGCGTCCGTCGGACACCCACAGCCGCACGCTGTAGGAGGACTTCGCCTCGAAGTCGAAGACCGCCCCGGTCCGCAGGGTCCCGTCGCTCAGCACGAACGACGCGTTGTCCTGGGATCCGGGTCCCGCGGCGAAGCCGTAGGTCAGGGTGTCCGCCGGGTCTGGGTCGGTCCCGGCCAGGTTCCCGACCGTGGTGTTCACCGGCGCGTTCTCCGCGACGTTCGCGTTCGTCAACGCCAGCGCGGTGGGCGCGGCGTTCGCGGGCGTCGCCGGACCGCTCTGCCCCGTGACGGGTGCCGAGGGCTGCGGGGTAGGCGGCGGCTTCGGCTCGACCTTGGGCAGATCGATGATCTCCACGCCGACCCGCTGACGCCCGCGTATGTTGCGCCGCGTACGTCGCTCCCGGTACCGCGCCGTCACGCGCAATCGCAGGTTCGATCCGCGGGACTTCTGGTTGAGCAGCAGCTTCAACGAGGTCGTGCCCCGGGGCACGCTGTGCTTCGCCGACCCGAGTTGCTTGCTGCCGCGGACGATCGCGAAGCGCAGCCACAGCTTGCGGGTGGCCGTGACCTTCACGCGCAGGGTCCTGCTCTTCAGGCTCGCGCTCCGAACCGTGAGACCGACGCTTCGCAGCGAACGGTAGGTGCGCTTGGCCGCACCGGCCGGCGGGGCTGCGGTGCTCTGCGCGACCGTGGACGTGCGCGGCGCCGCGGTGGCCGCGCTCGTCGTGCTCTCCGCCATCGGTCCGGCGACCAGGAGTCCGCAGCAAGAGGCGGCGGCCAGGGCCGAGCGTCGTACAGCCGTGGTGTGACCGAACCCGCCCATCGACGTCCTTGCGCCACTCCTCCTCGGGACTCTGCGGATCGCACCGTACTCCTACAGCGACGCCGCGTGGCACTTTTTCGCGGCCCTACGGCGTGATCACGTGTCGCGGGTCGGGCCGCTGCCCCTCGGGAGCCTGCCCGTAGTCGCCCCATTCCCCGTCACGCCGGGCCACCATCGCGCCGACCCCGTCCCGCTCGGCGAGCTCGATGAACCGCTTGGCGTCGGGCGTGTTGCGCATCAGCCCGTCGAGGATCGGCCCGAGGGTCTGGACGGCGTTCAGACCCATCTGCTCGTAGGCGTGGTTGACGACGAGCTTCATGGCAGCCAGCTGCGAGGCGGGGATCCGGGCGAGCTCGAGCGCCCGCTCGCGCACCCTCGTCTCGAGCCGCTCGAACGGCACCGCCTCCGTGATCAGCTCGATCTCGGCCGCCCGCGCCCCCGAGAACGGCCGGCCGGTGAGGGCGTGCTCCTTCGCGCGGGTCAGCCCGAGCCGGTAGATCCACATGCCGGACAGGTAGGCGCCCCACATGCGCGAGTAGGGCGTGCCGATCTGCGCATCGTCGCTGGCGATCACCAGGTCGGCGCCGAGCGCGAAGTCGCTGCCGCCGCCGACGCACCAGCCGTGGACCTGGGCGATCACCGGCTTGGACGTGCGCCAGACCGACAGGAACTTCTGCGTCGGCGCCATCGCCGGATCGGTCGCCATCGCGAAGTCCTTGCCCGGGTCCCACTCGCCATCCGTGGCCAGGTGCTCGTCCCAGTGGTGGAAGCCGCCGCTGAAGTCGTAGCCGGCGCAGAACGACCGTCCCGCGCCACGGACGACGATCACCTTCACCTCCGGGTCGCGCGTCGCCGCATGGACGGCGTCCTGCACCTCGTCGGGCATCGGCGGCACGATCGTGTTCAGCGACTCGGGGCGGTTCAGCGTGATCGTCGCGATCGGCCCGTCGACCGCGTAGAGGATGGTCTCGTAGCTCATGCGCCGACCGTATCGGCGCGGGGTCCCTCAGCGGCGCGAGGCCGCTTCGGCGGCGGCGACCGCCAGTTCGTCGGCGCGCTCGTTGAGATCGGTACCCACGTGCCCGCGCACCCAGTGCCAGCGGACCGACTCGTGGCGCGCAGCCTCCGCCTCGAGCGCCTGCCAGACCTCCTGGTTCTTCACCGGCTTGCCGCCCGCGGTCTTCCAGCCCTTGCGCTTCCAGCCCGCGAGCCACGACGTCATGCCGTCGTGCAGGTAGCGCGAGTCCGTGACCACGCAGACGCGTGACCCGTCGGGCAGCGAGCGCAGACCTTCCAGGGCGGCCGTCATCTCCATGACGTTGTTGGTGGTGTGCGGCAGGCCGCCCGAGAGCTCCTGCACCGCGTCGTCGGCGTCGTCGGGCCAGACGACCAGCGCGGCCCAGCCGCCCGGCCCGGGGTTGCCCTGACAGGCGCCGTCGGTCCAGATCAGGACCTCTCCGGGTGCGGGTTGCGGCATTCCGCCGGGGAGGGGCTGGGAACGGCGACGGGCGGCGGGCGGCATGGGCGGCCACGATAATCGTCGGGTGCCCCGTCATGCCGACCCGTCTCGCGATGCCGCCGCGTGCGCGGCCATCTACGCCCCGTACGTCGCCGACGGGGTGGCGTCGTTCGAGGCCGTCGCGCCGGACGCCGGCGAGATGGGCCGGCGGATCACCGCGTGGGCGGCGACGCACGCGTTCCTGGTGTCGGAGCGCGACGGCCGGGTGACCGGCTTCGCCTACGCCTGCCCGCATCGCGAGCGTGCCGCGTACCGGTGGTCGGCGGACGTGAGCGTCTACGTGGCGGGCTCGGCGCACCGCAGCGGCGTCGGGGCCGAGCTGTACCGGTCCCTGCTCGACCTGCTGCGGCGTCAGGGCATCCGGCGCGTGCACGCGGGGGTGACGCTGCCCAATCCCGCGAGCGTGGGCCTGCACGAGGCGTTCGGGTTCGTGCCCGTCGGCGTGTACCGGAAGGTGGGGTACAAGTTCGGTCGCTGGCACGACGTGGGCTGGTGGCAGCTCGACCTCGCACCGGACGAGCCGGTCGACGCCGTGCCCGGGGAGCCGCTGGGTCCGCAGCGGCTTCGCCCCACGGACCCGGACCCGCGGTCCTCAGGAACTTCTGACGTCGCCTGAAGGTGACCTTGAGGTTGGCGCAGCAGGATGAGCCGCATGCGATCCCTCACGCTGCTCCCCCAGCCCCCGGTCACGGAGGCCGAACTCCGCAGCACCGCCGCCGAGGCGGCCGACGGCGGCGCCGTCGTGGGCCTGGTGCCCCTCGATCCGCTCGGCCGGTGCTGGCACGCCACGGTCGTCACCGCTGCGGGCGTTCGCGACGTGCGCCTGGACACCGAACTGCGGACGGCCGAGGTCGTCATGACCCCGGCCGTCTCGGACGCCGCGTGAGCTACTCGCTGATCGTGACGTAGAACCGCTTGCGATCGGTCGCCGTCGTGGGCGTCCCGTCGCTCTTGCGCGGGCTGACCACGAACGCGTTCGTGGTCTTCGCTCCCGCCGGCGCGCACTCGACGACGTTCGGGATCTGGCAGCGCGACACGGACACCTCGCCACCGAAGTTGGGGTCGGCGCCGGCCGCCCCGTCCACGTCGACCAGGTTCTGCAGGGCGATGGTGGCGTCGATGCCCTTGCCGACCATGGACGAGCCGCTGTCGATGTAGCAGTTCGCGTTCGTCGTGTAGCAGTCGATGATGCTGAAGCCGCCCGACTGCTCCTCGATCTGGCCCTTCTCGTTGACCAGCGCCCAGCGGGTCTTCAGAGCGGTCGCGTCGTTGCCGTCGACGGTATCGGCGTCCAGGCCGGTCTTGGCGCGGGCGCTGGCGATGAGCTCGCTGGCGTTGGCTCCGTCGACGCGGTCGGCGTTCAGACCGGTCGCCACGCCGGTGGCGTTGGTCGTGAACGGCTTCTTGGTGTCTCCGCCGGATCCGGCGTTGATCGTGCCGACGACGTCACCGTTGGTGGCGTTGAACTCGAACGCGAACCCGGTGCTGAGGTTGTTCGCCCGCAGGCAGGGGTTCTTCGGCGGGTTCGCGGCGCTGCCCCCGACCGTGGACCGGCAGCCGTAGATCGCTCCGCCACCGCTGTTGGACAGGTTCGACTGCCGGGTGGCGTAGCCGCCCTTCACCCCCGTCGAGGACTGGATGTTGGCGACGATCTCGGTCTCCTGCGACGTGGTGCCGTTGCGGATGCCCTCCCGCAGGTTGCCGCCGGTCGCGGCGTCGACCACGCCGGTGATGCCGATCGCGGCCACTGCGGTGGACAGGACGACGGCGCGCGTTCGCGGCGCCTTGCCGTGGAACTTCTTCATGGAACAGAACCCCTTTGTCGGTTTCGGTTCGTGCCCTTCCCGGAACCACCTCGCGTCATGCAGAGTTGCGCCGGGCGGCGCGATTTCCGGCGCACACGGCGTCGCGTGCTGCCAGGCCACCGACCGGCGAGGCCCCTCTTGGCGCTCTGCCAACAGCGGTGGTAGGTTGCGGCCACATGGGCAGCCCCTCCCCCGCGCCGCGCTGGACGCGCCTGGAACACGACGAGCGCCGCGAGCAGATCCTCACCTGTGCGCGACGGCTGTTCAGCGAGCGCGGCTACGCCGACGTCTCCACGACGGAGATCGCGGCCGAGGCGGGCGTGGCCCGCGGGCTGCTGCACCACTACTTCGGCACCAAGCGCGACCTCTACGCGGAGGTCGTGCGCACGATGGTCCGGCTGCCGCCACCGCTCCCGGACGCCGACGTCGCCGCGCGCCCCATCACCGACATCCTCGACGTGACCATCCATCGCTGGCTCGGCATGGTCAGCCGCCACCGCCAGACCTGGTTCGCGGCGGTCGGTGCGGAGGGGGGCCTGGGCGGCGACCCGGAGATCGAGAAGATCCTCGAGGACGCCCGGGAGGAGGTCGTCGATCGCTGGGTGACGATCCTCGCCTCGCGGCGCCCCGACGCGACCGCCGAGGTCGAGCCCGAGCTGCGCGCGGCGATCCGCAGCCACATCGCGCTCGCGGAGGCGGCGACCCGCGAGTGGCTGCAACGAGAACGGCTCACGCGGGCCCAGGCCCACACGCTCATCACCCGCTCGATGCTCGTCCTCATCGACGACATCGTGCCCTCGTTGGTGCGCGACGCCGCCCCGAAGACGGCCTGAGTCAGCCCAGCGCGCGGCGGACGGTCTCCTCGCCTTCGACGAGGTGGCGCCGCAGCGCGGCAGGGCCCTCCCGCTCCAGGGCGGCGAGGAGCCGGCGATGATGCTCGGCCATCGTGGCCGGCGTCCACAGCGGACGCAGCGCGATGACGAACAGCCGCAGCTCCCCGGAGAGACGCGCGTAGGCCTCGGCGATGCGCTCGCTCTCGCCGGCGCGCACGAGCGCCTCGTGCACGCCCTCGTGCGCTTCGACGATCGCCCTCCACGGAGGAGAGCTCCTCGCGCAGACGCGATCGAGATCGGCCACCGCGCGGTGGACCTCGTCGGCCACCCGGCCGTCGTGCCGCTCGAGCATCCGGTGCGCGCTCTCGAGCTCCAGCGCGGTCCGCACCTCGAACAGCCCCCGCAGGCGTTGTGCGTCGAGCGCCGCGACGTGGGCTCCGCGGTTGCGCTCGACGGTGGCCAGCCCCTCCTCCTGCAACGTCCTCAGCGCCACGCGGGCGGTGTGACGTGCGCAGTCGTGATCCTCGACGATCATGCGCTCCACGAGGCGGTCTCCGGGCGCGAGCTCACCGTCGAGGATTCGCGCCCGCAGCGCGGCGACGACACGGGTGACGGCAGCGGGCGCTTCAGCGGGCGACGACGGGGACATCACCTGTCGATACTGCCGCAGGGTGCGGCGGAGCACCTGCGACGCCCCTCGGCCCTGCGAACCACCGCGCCGCCACGATCGCCGCACACGCCCATGCGAGCGCCGAGAGCACGAGCACGGTCGTCCAGGCGTCGACCAGGGCTGCCAGCGCGCCACCGACCGCGGCCCCCGACCACATCGCCGCGTACAACCCGCCGAGCGCGTGTCCACGAACGGCCTGGGGCACGGCAAGGACCACCTGGAGGCCGACGAGCGTCAGGTAGCACCAGTAGGCCAGGGCGAACAGCCCGATGCCGAGCGCGGCTCCACCCGGGGTGCCCGTGAGCGCGCCGATGAGGAGGCCTGTGACCCCCGTGGCCAGGACCGCGACCATCGGCCGTCGTGGGCCGATGCGGTCGGCGACACCGGCGACGACGCCCGTGAGCAGCATGCCGGCGACGCCGCCGAGGAGCGGGATCGCCCGGGCGCCGTCCTCCGAGAGCCCCGCGCCGTCCGGCCCCAGCAGGGGCGCGATGCGCGTGACGATCGTCCAGTACGCGATCAGGACGAGGAAGGCGCAGGCCCACGCCGCCCAGAGGCCGGAGGTGACCGGGAGGCGACGCGCCCGGGCGGCGCCTCCCGTGGGCAGGCGGCGGCTGCGCAGGAGCGGCGTCACCGCCACCAGGGCGATCACGGGCAGCCCGAGCGCCCCGAGCGCGAGGACGGCGTCGGTGCCGAGGATCGGTTCGAACGCTCCGGCCAACAGCGGTACCAGCAGCGTCCCGACGGCGACCGCGACGCTCATGCCGCCGATCGCCCGGCCGGTACGCCCCGCACCTCCGAGCGCCGCGAGCGCGGCCTGTGCGGCGGGCGGGACGCCGGCGGCCGCCAGGCCCTCCAACGCGCGTCCGGCGATCCAGCCGGCGTCGCCGAGCGGAAGGACGAGGACGACGCCGGCGAGCAGCAGCAGCGCGCTCGCGGCCCGCATCGCCGGAGCCACACCGTGACGGTCGGTCCACCGTCCCCAGGGAACGAACGCGAGGGCGAAGACCACGCAGAAGGGCACGACCGAGAGCGACGGATCACTCGGGGCCCGCCCGGCGTCCAGCGCAGGCGCGAACGCCGCGACGCCGTAGGTGGCTCCGGCCGCGACCCAGACCCTTCGACGCTCGGCCGCCGGTGATTGTCCAACAATCCGCACCGACCGACCGTAGCAAAGGCGCGCGGAGATTGTCCAACAATCCGACCCGCCCAAGAAGCTGTTGTCGCCCGGCCCGCTGGACCAGGGCCGGGCGACGCGGGTGTACGTACCCGTTCATGAGAACTTCCACACGCTTCGTCGAAGGCGGCGGCGGGACCGACTATCGTCGCGGTCTTGCGCGAGCACCCCGCCAGCCGGCATGCCTCCGCCCGGGCCCGCGATGAGGATCTGTCCCTCGCACTCCGTGCCGCCAACATGGGCTGGTGGGAGTGGGACCTGCCCGACGGCGCGATCCGCTGGTCGACCGGCCACGAGCAGGCCCACGGTGGCGAACGCGCGCCGCTGAGCTACAGCGAGTACCTCGAGACCATCTACTTCGAGGATCGCGCGCGACTCGACGGGCTCATCCGGACCGCGATCGCCGAGCGCGGGTCCTACGAGACGGAGTTCAG
>NZ_JBFIGP010000139.1:0-9464 GCF_041602235.1 Paraconexibacter sp. | reverse complement strand
GTCCCGTGAGGAGGCGCCTGCCCGACCATCGTGAGGTGGACCTGCCGCCCTCTCTCGACCAGGGCCTGCGCGACCGCGATGGCGAAGTCCCCGCGCTTGCGCTGCCAGTCCGCGCCGATCCATGCGAGCCGGCAGACGTCTGTCGCGCGTGCGGCGAGTGCCGGCGCAGGGTCGAACCCGCCCCGTGGGAGCAGGCCGGCTCCGAAGGGAAGCTCGACGACCCTGCTCTCGGGAGCACCGAGGACCTCGATCGCCGAGCGGGCGGCCCAGGACGATGCGTAGCCCGCCACCGTCACGCGGGACAGGATCTCGCGCTCCATGGCGAAGAGGCGGCGGCGACGCGCAGCGGACAGGCGTCGGTACTCGGCGTAGGTCTCGACGAGGTTCGCGATCGTGGCGTCCTGCCAGACCCCGACGGGCAGGGTGGTGCGAAGCGCGGCGAGCGGAAGCATCGACGTCGAGATCACGGCATCGACACGCGACTCGCTCAGCCGCCGGTTCGCCGCCCGACCCATCGCCCGGATGCTGCCGCGGTCGAGGTCGTAGCGGTAGTGGCGGCCGATCCGCTGGGCCGCCGTGAACGCCAGGTGTCGCCCGCGGGCGAAGGGGACGCGCAGCGGGCTGACGTCGGTCACGTCGACCCCCATCGCGGTCAACGTCGATCGGATCTGCCACGGGATCCCGGACCACACGCCGGGGTCGCGCGCATCACCGACGGAGATGAGGGCGACCCGCGTGATCACCCTGCGGAGAGCCTGCGGTAGAGGGCGGTCAGCGCTTCGGCATGGGCCGGCGGGGCGAGCCACTCCTCGACGCGTGCCTGCTGCTCGCGGGGGACGCGTGCCCGCAGCCGCAGGCTCGACTCGATCGCACGGCCGAGCCCGGCGATGTCCCCGTCGGCGACGGACGTGACGCCGTGTTCCGGTCGTGCCCAGTCGGCGGCACCGCCGCTGTCGTAGGCCACGACCGGCGTCCCGGAGAGCACGGCCTCCGGCCCGACCATCCCGAAGGTCTCCGGCCACAGCGACGGCACGACGACCACCGCCGCGCGGCCCATCTCAGCGTGCAGGGCGTGTGCGGGCAGCGCACCGAGGAAGCGGACCCTGCTCGAGATCTCCAGCGCGCTCGCGAGCTGCTCCAGGTGGGCGCGCTGCGGCCCCTCGCCGGCGATGTGCAACACGTGTGGCGCCGTGATCGTCGCGGACGCCCGCAGCAGGTGGTGCGCGCCCTTCAGGGTGGTCAGGCGACCGGCGGTGAGCACGACCGGTGCGTCCGTGGGGGGCGGCACGGGGCCGGCGGAGGGCCGCGCGATCGGCGGCGCGAGCACGACGACGCGATCCTCGAGCAGTCCGTCTGCGACCAGCATGCGTCGCTGCCACTCGCTCGGCGCGATGACCGCGGAGCAGCGTCGGAGCGCGCGGAGCATCCACTTCGCGTACCCGGCGCCGAGCGCGAACCGGGCCAGGTCGTACTCGACGTCGTCGGAGCGGGTGGCGCAGCCTTCGGAGCGGTAGCCCTGGGTGAAGCACCGGGCCCCGATGCGCCGCTCGCACGCCCGCTCCTGCGCGTACCGGAAGCGCGCTCCGTTCGGGCAGACCGGGAGGTGGGTGGTCACGACGGTCGGGTGCCGTCGCGCGACGTCCGAGACGAGGGACGCGTGCAGGCCGAGGTGCACGTGGACGACCCCTGCTGCCGTCTCGTCGACATGTCCACGGAGGGCGCGGCGCGCGCTGGGCCGGGGGTGCGGCGCGAAGATCTCGGCGGCGAAGCGGCTGTCGTCGAACCGCCCGGTGACCGCATCCGTCACCCCCTCCTCACCGTGCAGGAGCACGGCCTCCCAACCGCGGTCGCGCAGCGCGGCGGCTTCGGCGAGCATCGACGTCTGGGAGCCGCCCAGGTCGCCGGGCCGCTCGTGCACGAAGAGCACGCGCTGGGATCCCACGTCAGTCCCTGAACGGCTCGTGTCGCGCTGCGCTCTGCAGGATCGCCTCGAGACGGTCCACGATCCTCGGGACGTCGAGCTCACGCCGCGCGATCGTCCACGCGCCCCGCCGCAGCCCGTCCGGCTCACGGGTCGCCTCGTCCAGCAGGTCGCGGACCGCCGCCTCGAGGCTCGATGCATCACCGTCGGCGAACACCCGCCCGCCGCCATCGTCGATGATCTCGCTCGGCCCGACCGCCGAGCTGGCGATGACCGGCAGACCGCAGGCCAGCGCCTCGCCCGTGGCGATGGAGCCTGGTTCGAACCTGCTCGGCACCAGCAGCGCGGTTGCTCGCGCCATGTGCTCCATGACCTGCGGCTGGGGCATCTCACCCGCGTAGCGGGCGACACGAGGATTGAGGTCGTCGAGGAGCCCGGTGTAGTTCGACCACAGGGTGTAGCCGCCGATCAGCACGAGCTCGACCTCGTCGCGGAGGTCGTCGAGCCGATGGCTCAGGTCGACGACGAGCTCGACCCCCTTGCGGGACGACATCCGCGACACGAAGAGCAGCATCTGCCTGCCGGACGGCGGCGGTGCGTCGGGTGGTGCCTCCGGCGTCGGCGTCGGGTGCCGGAGCACGACGCCGGGCGCGGTGGCCGCGTACCGATCGCGCAGCTCGGCGACGAACGTCCGCGAGGGGCCGACGATCAGGCTCGGGCGTGCGGCGTGTCGGTGCTGGAGCCGTGCCCGCAGGCGAAGGATCAGGTCGACGGCCAACCACCGCGGAAACGACTCGGTCTTCCGGGCGAGCGCTCGCTCGGCGGCGTGCCAGTACGCCTCGGACGCAACGATCGTGCACGGATGGACGACCAGCGGCAGGCGCGCGTCGCGCCCGCGGAAGAACGACTCGAACTGCGACATCTGGAAGACGACGTCGTACGGCTCCCGGGCGTGGCGCTCGAGCACGTCCGCGGCCAGCCGGCGCTGGATCACGAGGCGCGACAGGCTCGACGAGACGAAGGCGCGGAAGGTCCCTCGGCTGTACCAGCGGTCCCACTGCCAGCGGGTGTCGCGTCCGACGATGCTGACGTTGGGCAGACCCTCGATCCCGGGAGCGGTGCAGCGACCTCCGCGGGTCTCCGCGAACACGTCGATGCGGTGGCCGCGGGCCGCTAGGCCCTCGAGCATGAGGTACGCGATGCCCGCGACGCCTCCGGCCTCGCTGGACCCGGGCTCACCCGTCCACGCGATGCGCAGCGGCTCAGGCATCGAGCTCGACGGTCATCCGGAGCGCGTGGGCGAACCACGGAGGGCTCGGGAGGCTCTGCTCCCGGTCGGAGACCTGGGCCAGCGCGTACCGCCAGCTGTCGGGCCTGCGGGTGAGCATCAGCACCAGCATCACGTTCGCGAGCAGCGGTGAGACGGGACCTCCCAGCCGCAGGTCGACCGTGGTCGTGCGCCCCTGGAGCAGTGCATCGACCTCGCTGCGGGTCAGCGGCACGTGGCCGATGTCCGCAGCCGTCTTCGGTGACCCCCCGCGGCGGCTGCGATAGGCGGCGTACAGCCGTGGCATCGATCGCTTGAAGTCGAGGGGATCGAGGCGGGAGAACGGGCCCCGGTGGGGACAGGTCACGATGAGCCTCCCGCCGGGGGCCAGGACCCGGAGCGCTTCGTTCACCACGCCGACCTTGTTCGCGTTCCCGACGTGCTCGAGGACCTCGGAGAGGACGGCGACCTCGAACGAGGAGTCCTCGAACGGCAGCCGACCCCCGTCGATGACCTCGAACTGCGCCGCGGGCACCGCGGCGCGGGCTATGGCGATGAGCTCCCCGTCGGTGTCCACCCCGACGCGGCGATCCACGCCCGGAAGACTGTTCAGGACCGATCCGGTGCCACAGCCGATGTCGATCACCGATCGGGTACCCGCACGGACCATGCGTACGCAGTACGCCTCGCGGGTCTCAAGCTTCACGACGGCGCAGACTACCGGGGGGATCCTGCGCCGCGGCGACGGTCCGGGTCCAGCGCGTGCCGCCAGGGACGACCGTGCCGGCGGGGACATCGGCGCTCACGAAGGCGTTGGCTCCGATGTTCGCGCCACGCCCGATCGTGACGGGTCCCACGACGACCGCGCCGGGGAACACCATGACGTCCTCCTCCAGCGTGGGCCACCCGCCGCGATCGACGCCGAGCGTGACGTTGTGATGGAGCTTCACGTTGTGGGCGGTGCGCGTTCCGCCACCGAGCACGATGCCGAGTGCGTGGGCCACCAGCAGGCCGGGGGCGATGCTGGCGCCGCGCTCGACGTCGGTGCTGAACCGTCGCAACAGCCGACGTCGTGCGATCAGGGAGATGACCTTCGGCCCGGTGGACGCCATCCGCATGAGCAGCAGGGCCTCGGTCGAAGGCTGCAGCCAGAACGCCGCCAGGGCCATGCGCCTGCTGCGGTGGCGGTGGTAGGTCCGATGGAAGAGCTGGAAGTCGCTGCGCAGTCCCCGGAGCATCAGCGTCACGGGCGCATACTAGTTCGCGGCGGACCGAGGCACGCCGCCGCACGCAGCCTCCGAACATCGTGCTCGATCCGTCAAACTGCCGCGATGCGTCCTGCCCGCCCCGGACCGCCTTGCGGCACGATCGACGGGGCGCCGACGCCGATCTTCGGGCAGCCCTCGCCGCGCGTCATGTGGGCCCTCATCGCGGTCGCCGCGGTCGCGCTGCTCGCGGTCCTCGTAGGGCATGAACTCGGGCCTCTCACCGAGGACGTCGAGTGGCATCAGCTGTGGGCCGCGCAGGTGCTCGCCGGTGACTCGCCGGAGTTCGACCAGGGGTCCACCCCGCATCCGCTGGTGCTCGCGTTGGCGACGCTGGCTGCCGTCCCCGGGTCCGACGGATTCGCCGACGCGGCCATGAGCGCGGTGGCGCTGGGCGGTCTGGTGGGCGTCGCGCTGGCGTGCTTCGGCCTTGCTCTCTGGGCCAGTGACTCCGTGGGTCTCGCGCTGGCGGCTGGTGTCGCGGTGGCGTTGCGGCCGTTCATCGTCGCGACCGCAGCGATCGGCTACTTCGACCTCCTGTACGCCGCCCTGGTGCTCTTCGCCGTGCTCGCGGCGGTGCGGGGTCGGGCGCGAGCGGCGCTCGTCCTGCTGGCGCTGGCGGGTCTGGTCCGTCCCGACGCGTGGATCCTCTCGCTCGTCCTCCTTGCGCTCCTGTGGCGTGCCGGACGGTTGCGCGGGCGGCGCGAGGTCGCCGCGGCGGGTCTCCTCGTCGTGGCGGCGCCGATCGTGTGGACGCTGATGGACGTGGCGGTCACCGGCGAGCTCGGCTACTCGTTCACGCACACGCGCGACCTGGCGGTCGCGCTGGAGCGGCAGCGTGGCCCGATCGACGCGCTCGTCTACGGCCCGCTCCGACTCGCGCAGGCGATGAACGTCGAGCTCGCTGCGCTGGCGATGGCCGGTCTCCTGGCCTGCGTCGCCGCCGGCCGGCTGAGAGGCACCGACCGGTGGCTCGCGGTGGGGGCCGTCGCGGTGGCTGGAGCATCCGTGGTGGCGAACGCGTTCGGTACGTCGATCCTCCAGCGGTACATGATCCCGGGCGCGGCGATGCTGGTCGTGCTCGGAGCGGTGGCGGTCTACCGGTGCATCGCGACCCCGGGATGGCCCCGCCCGCTGGGCGTGGCGGTCGTCGTCCTGGCGCTGCTCGCCGTCGGCGTACGGGTCGCGGAGCTCCCAGAGGAGCGCGACGCATCGAGTCGCGCCCGAGCGGCGACGGCCGAGATCGAGACGGCTGCGCGGGTCGCCGCGAGGACGTGCGACGCGTTGACCGTTCCCCGGGCGGCCATGCGGGCGCGAGTCGCCCGCGCGGCCGGGATGCCCGCGGCCGCCGTCCGGGTCTCGAAGGGCGCACGCGGCGGCTGCTCGATCGTCGGGTAGCGTCGGCCGGGGGGCGGGCGCGGTCGTTCAGACCCCGCGCCGGCGCGCGACGATCCCCGCGGTGCGCAGCAGCAGCTTCGTGTCGTTCCACAGCGACCAGTTGGCCGCGTAGAGGTAGTCGAGCTTGAGCATCTCGCTCATCGACACGCGCCGGTCCGCGCCGAGGATCTGCCACGGGCCGGTCATCCCGGGGGTGAGCTCCAGCCGCCGCCGGTCCAGTCCGGTGATGCGCTCGTCCTCGTCGATGACGAGCGGGCGGGGGCCGACCAGACTCATGTCGCCACGCAGGACGTTCCACAGCTGCGGGAGCTCGTCGAGGTGCAGCTTGCGCAGGATCCGCCCGACCCGGGTGACGCGCGGGTCGTCGCTGATCTTGAACATCCCGTCATCGACCTCGTTGCGGTCCGCGAGCGTGGAGCGCAGCTGATCGGCACCGTCGACCATGGTGCGGAACTTGATGATCCAGAAGCGCCGTCCGGCATGGCCGACGCGCTGCTGCCGGAAGAAGACCGGTCCGGGCGTGTCGCGTTTGATGGCCAGCGCGACGATCGCGATCGTCGGGAGGACGACGAAGCCGATGGCCATGGCGGCGAGCAGGTCGAAGGCCCGCTTGATCGTTCGCGCCGAGCGCGTCAGTCCGAACCGGCGGACGCCCAGCAGCGTGACGCCGAACACGTCGTCGAACTCGACCTGCGACCCGACGACGTCCAGCACGCCGGGGAGGATGCTGACGCGCACGCCGGCCGCCTTGGAGGCGCGGACGAGCTCCGGGGTCCGTGCGGCCGCGGTCGGCACGATCACCACGCGGTCCACGTCGTGGGCCTTGACGATGCGCCGGAGGTCCTCGTGACTGGTGATCTGCTCCAAGGGGATCGCGCCGACGAACTCGACGTTGATCCTTCCCTCGGCGCGCTCGCGCAGGTCGTGTTCGGCGTCGCTGCCGCCGAGCACGAGGATGCGCTCGGCGGGCAGGATCCGTCCTGCCACGGCCCGGGCGACGAGGCGCCCGCCGATCGCCGCGGTGAGCAGCATCGCGAACAGCAGGAGCGTCTGGGTGTCGCCGACCTGGCCGATGCCGAGCTCCGTGTCGAACACGGAGACGACGAGCGCGGCCAGGGTGGCGTGCTGGAAGAGCTTGGGGATCTCCTCGACGGTGGTCTTGCGGACGAGGAGGTCGTCCCGGTCGTAGAGCCCGTGGAGCTTGCCGAGCAGCACGAGCAGCGGCACCGCGACCAGGACGCTCAGGAACGTGAGCCGGTCGTCGGTGCCCAGGGCGTTCAGCGACAGCTCGAGTGCGACGACGGCGGCGAGCACGTCGGACAGCAGCAGCGCGCGCCGGTACGTCGCCTCGCGGCGGAGCAGGCGCGGCGGGCAGGCGGCGTGCTGGTAGGCGCCCGGCAGCGTGACGGAGGGCAACGGGTGCGGCCGCTGCAGTCGGGTGATGCCGCCAGGGCCCCGAAACACCGACAGGCCGGGGTCGAGAGCTGGGGGGGTTCCTGCGGGACGCGTCCGTGCGTCACCGCGTGAAGCTGGACCAGGCATGAGCGGGCTGTGCCTCCTTTCGTCGCGCTCCGGAGCCGCACCCTCTCACACTCGCCGCGCTGCGCCAACCCCTGCGGCCCCTGGTATTCCAGCGGGTCCCCGCCCCGTGGGGGAAGGCGGCTAGTGCCCGCGGGCGCGCAGCACGAACGACAGCGTGCGCAGGATGATCTTCAGGTCGGACCACAGCGACCAGCCGGCCACGTAGAGGTAGTCCATCTTCACCATCTCGGGCAGCGGCAGCCGTTCCCCGCCGGTGACCTGCCAGGGGCCGGTCATGCCCGGGGTGAGCGCCAGGCGGCGACGGTCCAGACCGGTGACGCGGGCGTCCTCGTAGGTGACGAGGGGCCGCGGGCCGACGATCGACATCTCGCCGCGCAGCACGTTGAAGAGCTGCGGCAGCTCGTCCAGCGACGTCTTGCGGAGGATCCGCCCGACGCGGGTGACGCGCGGGTCGTCGCTGATCTTGAACAGCCCGCCCTCGGCCTCGTTGAGCTCGGCGAGCTCATCGCGCAGCGCGTCGGCCCCGTCGATCATCGTGCGGAACTTCAGGATCTCGAAGGAGCGCCCGTCGCGCCCGATCCGCTCCTGGCGGAACAGGACGGGCCCCTGACTGTCCAGGCGGATGAGCACCGCGATGATCGCCATCGGGATCGCGAGCACGATGGTCGCCAGGCCGGCGAACACCAGGTCGAACGCGCGCTTGGCGGTGTTGGAGGACCGGGTGAGTCCGAAGCGCTTGACGCCGAGCAGCGTCACTCCGGGCTGGTGGTCGAACACGACGGCGGAGGTGACGACCTCGAGCGGCCCGGGCATGACCGACACCCGCAGCCCCGTGGCCTTGGCGCCGCGGATCAGGTTGACGGCCGCCTCGTGCACCCCGGTGGTGTTGGGCGGGGCGATGATGAGCCGCTCGGCGTCGTGCTCGGCCGCGATGCGGCGCAGCGCCGCGAGGTCGTTGACCACGCGCTCGATCGGCACCGAGCCGGTCCACACGACCGCCGGGTTGTCGCTCGTGGCGTAGCGCATGCGCTTGAGGTCGTCGGCGTCCCCGACCACCATGCAGCGCTCGGGTGGGGCGAACCGTGCGGCGAGGTTGCGCGCCCAGACGCGGGACACCGGCATCGCCACGATCAGCACCGCCCACATGAGGACGATGTCGCCGCGGGACGGGTCGATCACGGTGAACGCCGGGCTGGAGAGCCAGAAGATCAGGGTGGCGAGCGTCGCGAGCTGCAGCAGCCGCGGGAACTCGTCGAGGGTCGAGCGCCGCAGGACGAGGTCGTCGTGGTCGTAGAGGCCCGCGCCCTTGCAGCAGACGATCAGCGCGGGGATGGCGAGCAGGATGAGGTTGCCGACCTGGTGGTCCCACAGCAGGATCGTGAGCGCGGCGAACATCGCCAGACCGTCGGCGGCGACGAGGAGCCGGCGGTAGATCGACTCACGGACGCGCGTGGTCTCGTGCGCATGCTCCAGAGGGTGCTCGGGAGCCGGGAGCACGGCGGGCGCAGTGCGCCGGTGCGGTACGAAATGCGGCAGGGTGCGGTAACGCGACCGCAAACGGCTGGTGCCGGGCGCAGCGACCCGGTCTGACAGGTGGTGCTCGCTCATCATCCCTCGGCTGGACTCGTGTCGCCGCCTCCCCGGTGACGACTCCCGATGTGCCAACCTTAGGGCTTGGCGGTCGTTCTGACTACCCCAAACTGGGGAAGTTCTCTGGACCACATGTCCAGCGTCGTCCCGCGGCGCGGTGTGGAGCCAGTATTCATCAGGGTGCGAGGGCGCTCGTGACCGTCGCGTGAAGCTGCGAGACGTCCAGGCCGCGCTGCAAGATCGCGTTCCCCCGAGCCGGCTGCAGCAGCGTGCTGAACCGCGTCGTGCCGGCGACGGCGGCCAGGTCGCCCGCCCGCTCGATGGCGGCGGCCACCCGCGGTGAGGTCTCGTCGCGTCGCAGGCGGGTCTCGTCGAGGCCGGGCACGGCGGCCACGAGCTCCGCTCGGAAGGTGTCGTCGATGATGCCGACGTAGCGCGCGGCGATGAACCCCGCGGCGGCCCAGAGCTTGCCCTGCAGTCC
>NZ_JBFIGP010000138.1:0-9479 GCF_041602235.1 Paraconexibacter sp. | reverse complement strand
GTCGGGAGCGGGCCCGAGCGCGAGCGACTCAGCCAGGAGCACCCCGACGTGCACTTCGCCGGACGGGTGAGCGACGAGCAGCTCGCCCGCCTGTACGAGAACGCCCGGGCCGTGGTGGTGCCGAGCTTCGAGGAGTTCGGCATCGTCGCCGTCGAGGCGCAGGCGTCCGGGACACCCGTCGTGGCGCCCACGCACGGTGGAGCGGCCGAGACCGTGCGCGACGGCGTCACCGGCGTGCTCCTCGAGTGGGTCCGTCCCGAGACGATCGCCCAGGCGCTCCAGCACGAGGTCTTCGAGACGCCGGACGTCGGTGAGCTCCGCCGGCACGCCGAGCGGTTCAGCTCCGAGGCGTTCCGGACACGCCTCGTCGAGGCGATCGAGCACCTCACCGGGATGACGGTCGCGGCCGACATGCCGATCGCCGCCTGAGGGGGATCGCCGCCCGGGCGGAAGGGGACCGGCGTTATACGTCGAAACCCCTCATCGCCCATGAAGAGGACGGCTACCACGACCATTGCCCCGCCCCACGAGGCGCACGGGCACCAATCTCTCTCGGACTACGTGCAGTCGCGGTTCGACGAGTTCTCGCGATCGCAGAAGGACGTCGCGCAGTACATCGTCGACCACCTCGACGAGGTCGCGTTCCAGACCGCCGAGGAGCTGGCGCGACGCGCGAACACCTCGAGTTCCACCGTGGTGCGCTTCTCCCAGGCGCTCGGCTTCGAGGGCTTCCCCGAACTTCAGCACGCCGCCCGCGAGGAGTACCGGCGCCGCCACGAGAGCACCGCGCAGGGTGCGAAGATCTCCGAGCCGCTGTTCTCGCTGGACCGCAGCGAGTTCGAGACCGCGGTGGCGGCCGACCACGCCAACGTCGAGGCGACGGCGCGCAAGTCCTCCCGCAGCGACATCGAGGCGACGATCGAGGCGATCGCCGCGGCCGACCGCGTCCTCATCGCCGGGACCGATCAGATGGCGTTCTTCGCGAGCTACCTGCGGCACCTCCTCATGCTGCTCGACCTGCGGGCAGAGATCGTCGCGAGCCCGTCGCAGGAGGCGCTGAGCCGTCTCGGTCGCATCGATGAGCGCACCCTGGTGATCGGACTCAGCGCCGGGCGCCCGCATCCGCTGGTCGTCCGCGCGCTCAAGCTCGCCCGGCATCGCAAGGCCCGCACGGTCGCGATCACCGACGCGACGCTGTCGGAGGTCGCGAAGCTGGCCCAGACGCGCCTGTACTACTCCAGCGACAGCCCGGCGTACGTCAGGTCCCACACGGCGCTCCTGAGCGTCATCCAGGGCCTGGCCTACGGTGTGTACGCCCGCGACGCGGAGCAGTACGCGGACCGGATCAAGGCGTTCCGCCTCAAGTAGCCCGCGCGGGGCGCGGCGAGACGGTCCGGCGCGCCGAGCGCCCGTGACCGCTCCGCCGCGGCACAGGGCCGTGGCGCCGGTCCCTCTACACTGCAGGGATGCGCGACGAAGCGACGTTCCGAGTCAAGGCCGGCCTGGCAGAGATGCTTTCCGGTGGCGTCATCATGGACGTCGTGGACGCCGAGCAGGCCCGTATCGCGGAGGCCGCCGGTGCCTGCGCGGTGATGGCGCTGGAGCGTGTGCCGGCCGACATCCGGCGCGACGGAGGCGTCGCACGGATGTCCGACCCGGAGATGATCCGCGGCATCCAGGCCTCCGTGAGCATCCCTGTGATGGCGAAGGCCCGTATCGGCCACTTCGTCGAGGCGCAGGTGCTCGAGGCGCTCGAGGTCGACTTCATCGACGAGTCCGAGGTCCTGACCCCCGCGGACGAGGCGCACCACATCGACAAGTGGGCGTTCAAGATCCCGTTCGTGTGCGGGGCGACCAACCTCGGCGAGGCGCTGCGCCGCATCGGCGAGGGCGCGGCGATGCTGCGGTCCAAGGGCGAGGCCGGGACCGGGGACATCGTCGAGGCCGTGCGTCACATGCGGATGATCACCGGCGAGATCCGCCGGCTGACCCGGCTGGACGACGCCGAACTCGCCACCGCCGCCAAGGAGCTCCAGGCTCCGCTGGACATCGTCCGCGACGTGGCGTCGACCGGCAAGCTTCCGGTCCCGCTCTTCTCGGCCGGCGGCATCGCGACCCCTGCCGACGCCGCCCTCATGATGCAGCTCGGCGCCGAGGCCGTGTTCGTGGGTTCGGGCATCTTCAAGAGCTCCGATCCCGAGCGGCGCGCGCGCGCCGTGGTCGAGGCGACGACGCACTTCCGTGACCCCGAGCGGATCGCGAAGGCCTCCGAGGGCCTCGGTCCCGCCATGGTCAGCCTCGAGGTCTCGAAGCTCGCCGGCGATCAGGTCCTCGCGACGCGAGGCTGGTGAGCACGGCAGGAGGGAGGACGCCGCTCATCGGCGTCCTCGCGCTGCAAGGTGGGTTTGCGGCGCACGGCCGGGCCCTGGAGCGCTGCGGCGCCCGCGTGCGGGAGGTGCGCGTGCCCACCGACCTGGACGGCCTCGACGGCCTGGTGCTGCCCGGCGGCGAGTCCACCACCCTCATGCTCGGGTTCGCCCGGGAGGGCCTGGGAGAGCCGCTGGTCGAGTTCGTGCGCTCCGGCCGTCCCGTGCTGGCGACGTGCGCCGGGATGATCGTCCTGGACCGCGAGCGCCTCGGCGCCCTGGACCTGCGATGCGAGCGCAACGCGTTCGGCCGCCAGGTGCACAGCTTCGAGGACGAGCTCGACCTGGACGGGCTGGACGGTCCGCCCATGCGGGCGGTCTTCATCCGGGCTCCATGGGTGGCCGAGCACGGGCCGGGGATCACCGTGCTGGCGGCCGTCGACGGGCACCCGGTGGCCGTGCGTCAGGGAGCGGTGACCGCGGTGTCGTTCCACCCGGAACTCACCGGCGACGATCGTCTGCACGCGGCGCTCGTCACCGCCGCAGGGACCCAGGCGGACTGATCACCGGCCGCGGGGTGGTCCCGCGGCCGGAGGCTCGGTCGCCGATCAGCGACCGGCGCGGGCGCGACGGGTGACGGTGACGAGGGCGCGGCCGCTGAGGAGCGCCATCGTCAGCAGGAGCCCGACGAGGAGCGGGCTGCCGCTGAGCGAGCCACTGCCGTCGGTGACGGGCGCGGCAGCGGTGTCCGGCACGATCCGGGGCGGCTGCAGGGCGTCGGCGTCCTTCTGGCTGCCGTAATGCCCGGGCTTGGCGCCACCCAGGAGGCGCATGAGGCTCTCCTGGCCGGTCGCCGTGTCGATGTTGTCGACGCTCGAGACGCCCTTGATCTTTTTGAAGTAGGAGATGCTCGACGGATCGCTGTCCTTGAGCTCGACCCCGATCACGGGGATGTCGGCCAGGACGGCGCCGCGGGCGAACGAGCGCTGGAACGCCTCGGCGATCGCGCGGTCGTCGGCGTCATCGAGCTTCTGGTGCGCGAGCACCAGACCGGTCAGCGGCTTCACGAGCCCCTCGAAGTCGCGGAGCAGGTCCGGGAGCTCCCGCGAGAGCCCGACCGCCTGCACGCTCTCGCCGCCGAGCCGCTTGGCCAGGCCGCGGAGCTTGTCCATGTCGAGGTCGCCCTCGCCGATCCCGGCGAACGGCGTGCCCGCGGCGATGTCGCCGAGGGTGTTGACCGAGAGCGGGTCGATGGAGGCGAGCCAGGCCGGGATGCCGATCACCTTGAGCACGCTGGGCCCGAGGTTCGTCGGCGGCGTGGTGATCGTCAGGAAGGCGATGGTGCCGCGTCCGTCTCCGGTGCCGCGACCGGCGCCCGTCCCGCCGCCGGATCCGGTGGGCGCGCCGGCGCCGAGATCCTCGTCGGGAGCCGCTCCGGCACCGTCGTCCTCGCCGCCGGGCGACGAGGTGTCGGTGTCGGTCGTCGGCTCGTCGTCGGTGGTCCCGGGCGTCGTGCCCGTGGTACCGGTGGTGTCGACGGTGGTGGGTCCGCCGGTGGTCGACTGCCCCCCGACGGTGACGGTGGCACCGACGGTCGTCGTCGGCGGGGTGGTCGTCGTGGGGCTGGTGGTCGTCGTCGGGGTGACGGTCGTCGTCGTGTACTGGTCCCCGGCGGCTCGGTCGTAGTCACGGAAAGGCGCTGCAAATGCGGTGATGGCGAGCAAGAGGCCCGCGATCATCGCGGTCGTTCCGATTACGGCGCTGCGCTTCATCCCAAGCCACTCCCCTGTCGTCCTACAGCCCCATCCGGAGGCCCGATCCCGTGCTCGCCGCACAATACCGGTTTTCCCGGCGTTTTCCTGCGACTGGTGTAACGATCTCGGGAGTTCCGGTGGAGGTACGCTGCCGAATCGTGACCGGATTTCGTGCACGAACTGCGAGATGGGCCTTCCGGCGGCGACTCGCGCGGCGCCTGCGGCGGTCCGACTTCGCGGAGTTGGGCGCGACAACGCTCATCCACCCGCCGGCCGCCGTGACCGGGCGACGCCACATCCGGGTCGGGGAGGCCAGCTACATCCTGGCCGGGTCCTGGCTCGCGGTCGCGGGGGAGGGCGCCTCCATCCCCGGGCTGCGCATCGGCGCCCGGAGCTACCTGGGCCGGGACCTCACCATCGTCTGCGCGCACGACGTGTGGATCGGGGACGACGTCATGGGCTCCGATCGGCTGTACATCGCGGACGTCGAGTACCTGCCCGGACCGTCGGGCCGGCGGCTCGCTCCCCCACGGCCCGTGCGCATCGAGGACGGCGTCTTCCTCGGGACCGGGGCCACGGTGCTCCCGGGCGTGACGGTCGGGGCCAACAGCCTCGTGGGCGCGGGAGCCGTCGTGACGCAGGACGTGCCGCCGAACGCGAGCGTCGCCGGGAACCCGGCGCGGATCATCCGCCGGTACGACACCGCCACGGCCACGTGGGTCGGGGGCGACGGGGTCGAGACCGCCTAGCCCGGGGTCTCGGCGGACTGCGGCTCGAACATGGGGGTCGCGGTGTCGGGCACGGCGCCCGAGCCCTCGTCGGGCTCGATCGTGGCGGCACCCGTGTCGGTCCCGGATCCGGCGCCGGGCCTCGTACCGGAGCCGGACCCGCCACCCGACTGCGTGCTCGAGGACGGCGACCCGGGCGCGGAGGACGAGGGCGTCGGGGCCGACTCGGACTCGGCAGCGGGATCCGACGCCGCCGGCGCTCCGCCTGCAGCCCGTTCCTGCGCGGCGCGACGCGCGGTCTCGCGTTCGCGGGCGCGGACCCGCTCGAGCGCGTCGCGGGCCGCCTCGGCGGCCCGCCGCTGGATCTCGGTGTCGGCGGCCGGCGGCCGAGCCGGAGGGGTCGGGGCGGGCAGTCCCGGGGTCCCGCGGGCCGGCTCCGCCGAGGTGCCGCCGAACAGACCCGAGACGGCCATGGCGGTGATCGCCCCGGCCGCGACGATCACGGAGGGGACGACGACGCGACGGAGCGCGTCGGGCCGACCCTGGTCCGCGACCGTCGCTGCGGGCACCGGCACCTCGCGTGGCGCCGCTTCGTGGGCGGCGGGGGCGGCACCGTCCGCATCCTCGTCGCGCTCGGTCACGGCGGCCACCCGCGCAGGCGGGACAGGCGGGGGCTCGGCACCGACCACCGCCTCGAGCGACTCACCCCGGATCGGGGCCGCGGCCCTCAGCGCAGCGATGACCCGGGCCACGACGACGCCCCCGGGTGCCGCGGGATGCGGTGCGCGGAAGGCGCGCTCGGCCTGTTCGACGGCGTTCGCGTAGCGGGTGCAGACCGGACACGACGCGAGGTGGCTGGTGAGCCTCGCCGCCTCGGCGGCCGACGCCGTCCCCTCGTAGCGTCCGACGAGCAGGAACGGCGTGTCGGCGCACGCCGGCCCGTCGGCCACGGGCGCGAATGCCGCGGCCGCGTTGCGGGTGCACGAGAGGAGCAGCGGGTCGGGCGCCAGGTCGTGAGGGTCGTCGGCAGCGACGACGGCGCCGCGAAAGCGTGCGAAGGCCTCTGCCGTGACGTCCATCGCGACGGTGGGGCCGCACGCGTGGCGCGCGTAGTCGAAGACGGATCCGGAGCGGCGCTGCGCCAGCCCGGCGAGCGAGTCGGGATCCCCGTCCCGGACGCCGGTCGGCGTCACCGGTGGTGTCGGACGGGTCATCTGAGCAACAGGGTAGATGGTGGGACAGCGGTGGTGAGGCGCTCCCGCCGAGCGCCGCGCCGGACCGTCAGCGGTCCCGCGGCTCCGTGAACACGGGCAGAGGCTCTTGACGGGGGTTCTGCGCCAGCGCTCGCGCGTACTCGCGCCGTGCTGCGCTGCGGTCGCCGAGGAACAGCAGCACGCCGGCGAGATCGCGACGCGCGCGCCAGTCGCTCGGGCGCTCCCGGATGGCCGCCTCCAGCGCGGTGCGCGCCTCGGCGAAGCGGGATTGCCGCAGCCGCACCTGCGCCTCGACGTAGCGGGCATCCGCGGCCGTCGTGCCCTCCGTCAGGGTCCGGGCCAGCCGCAGCGCCTCGCGGTAGTCGCCGGCCGCGCCCGCCTCGTTCGCAGCACGAAGCGTCCGCTCATCGGCCCGTCGGTCGTACAGGGACAGCGCGACCAGCGCGCAGAGAGCCGCGATCGCCATCGCCGCCCACCGCTGACGGCTGCGCTCCGTGGTGCTCGGTTCGTGCACTGCGGCGACGACCCTACCGGACGATCCCGGACCTCGTAAGGTCTCGCGGCATGCGGGAGGACGGGCTCACGAAACTCCGACGCGCGAGCCCCGGGCTCGCCGCGACCGCCGTGGTCACGGGCGTGATCCTGTGGCTCGCGTTCCATCAGGGCGGGTACTTCGAGGACGCGCGCCTGGACGCTGCTGTGGTCGTCTGGGCCGCGCTGGCCCTCCTGGCGGCGATCGAGCTCCCGCGGCTGCGGCCCAGCACGGCCGCGCTGGTCGCGCTCGGGGCCCTCGGGCTCCTGACGGCCTGGACGGCCCTGTCGACCACCTGGAGTCCTGACGCGCCCCGAGGCGAGCGTCTGGTCGACCTGGACCTGCTCTACGTCGGCATCTTCGCCCTCGGGATCCTGGCGGTGGGTAGCGGGCGCTACGCACGCGTGATCCTGCTGGCCGCCCTGGGGGCCTGCACGGCCATCCTCGGGGTGGCCCTCTGGGCCCGCCTGCATCCGGGGGCCTTCGGCAGTCCGCTCCCGGACCCGCGACTGGACGGCTACCGGATGGAGTGGCCGCTGGGGTACTGGAACGCGCTCGGCGGACTCGGCGTCATGGGGGCGACGCTCGCCGTCGGCGTCGCGGCCGACCCCCGGTCCGCGATCGCCTGGCGCGCCGTCTCCGCGGCCGCGGCGACCCTGATGCTCGTCGCCGCCTATCTGACCTTCTCGCGCGGGAGCATCGTCGCGTTCGGCGTCGGCATGCTCGTGCTCGTCGCGCTCGGCGGACACCGGGCATCGGTGGTGGCCACCCTCGTGCTGGTCGGAGCGACGGTCGGCCTGCTGGTCCTGCGTCTGGAGGCCATCCCCGCTCTCACCACGGATCCTGCTGCCGGTCCCGGCCAGGCCGAGGCCGGTCGCGACTTCGTGCCGACGCTCGTGCTCGCGATGGGTCTCGCGGCGGTCGCGCAGGGACTGCTGGCCGTCGGGAACCGCTCGGTCGCGATGGCGGACCTCGTGCGGCGCACCGGGCGCCCGCTGGCGGTCCTGCTCACGAGCGCGGCCGTCATCGGCGCGGTGGGCGCCTACGTCGTACGGGCGGACGCGATCGAAGGACGTGTCTCCAATGCGCTCGAGGACAGCGGCGACTGGATCAGCACGCAGTGGGACGAGTTCAACCGGCCGGGCGCCCAGCGCGAGGCGGAGCGCGGCAGCGCACGGCTCGACACGGCGGCGGGCACGCGGTCGGACCTGTGGGACATCGCGCTGGACTCCTTCGCGGCGGCGCCGGTGTGGGGAGAGGGGGCGGGGTCCTACCAGACCCGGTTCTTCCGCACGCGCACCGTCGACGAGAACGTGCAGAACGCCCACTCCCTGGAGTTCGAGACGCTCGGGGAACTGGGGCTCGTCGGCGCGCTGCTCCTGCTGGCGTTCCTCGGGGCGATCGTCGCGGCGCTGGTCCGCAGCCGGCGGCGTCGCCTCGCCCTGCCCACGACCCAGACCGCGGCAGCGGGCGCGACCGTCGCCGTGTGGCTGGTCCACGCCTCCGTCGACTGGGACTGGCAGGTCCCGGCAATGACCGGCACGGCCCTGCTGGTGGCCGCGACGCTGTTCCCGACGGGCCGCCGGATCCGCCGGCGGCGCTCGGCCTTTGTCGCCTGAGCGCTCAGGACAGCGAGACGCGGATCTCGGCGCTGCGGCTGCGATTGCCCGCCTCGTCCGTGGCCCGCGCGAGGATGCGGAACGCCCCGCGCACGTTGCTCGGCAGACGGACGGACCACGCCCTGGCTCCGTTGGCCCGGACGAAGTACTTCTTGGTGCACACGTCCTTGACGAACCGCAGCTTGCCGGACACCGACCGCAGGTGGTTGCACCCGCCCTGGACGAGGTAGGCGACGGACACGTCGACGCGCCGCACGCCCGACCTGTCACTGGCGCGTCCACGGATCACGCGCAGGAACCGGCCCTTCGGGGCCGTGATGCTGACCTTCGGTCGCGTGCGGTCGTTGGAGCCGACCCGGACCCGAAGCGGGGTGGGGTCGAACACCATGCCGAGCCCACCCGCGCGTGCCTCGAGGATCGCGGCGGAGCGGGGCACGGTCACCCGCGAGCGACAGTTGAAGGCGGGGCCGCGGTCGAACCGGCACACGAAGCGGTCGGCCGCGGGATCGTCGGCAGCCAGGCGCACGACGCGGCTGCCCGATGCGCGGGGCGACGCGAGCGAGGTCTGCGGGGCGTCCAGGCGTCGCAGGAACACGTCCGAGGACCGGTTGCGATCCCCCGGGACGACGTTCGTCGACGCGCTGGAGAAGACCGCGATGGTGCCGGCCCCGGAGATGCCGACGCGTCGGCCCACGGCGGGCACCGGGCTCGGGATCCGCCGGTCGCCGGTCGCGGTCACGTCGACGGTGCTGGTCGTCCGGCCGCGCAGGTCCCGGACCACGAGATCCTCGCCGGACGCGTCCCCACGGACGAGGTTCGTCGCGAACGTGCGGAACACGAGATACCGGCCGTTGGGGGTGAGCGTGGGCGCGAACGAGTCGTTGTTGCCCTGGACGTTGAGCGAGCTCGCGCTCACCAGCTTGGTCTTCCGCGCGCGGCGGTCCCGGAGGAAGATGTCGGTGCTCGCGTTGCGGTCGCGCGTCGTCAGGTTCGTCGCGTCGGAGTCGAACACCACGTACCGGCCGTCGGCGCTGACGTCGGACTGCATGCGGAAGCCCTTGCCGACGGATCGGTTCTGCTGCCTGTTCGAGGACGAGACGCTGACGAGCGCGGTCCTCCCGACCGCGATGTTGCGCACGAACACGTCCGCGACGCCGTTGGTGTCGCCGCTGACGAGGTCCCGGGCGAGCGACTCGAACGACACGACCGCGCCGTCGTCGCTGATCGCCGGGGTGCTCGAGCGCCCCGACCCGGACGTGCCCTTGG
>NZ_JBFIGP010000137.1:0-9724 GCF_041602235.1 Paraconexibacter sp. | reverse complement strand
TCCGTGGCGGGACGGCGACTACCGCCTGCGCTTCCGCGTGCAGCCGACGATGGTCGGGACCTACGAGCCGCCGAGCCCGCTGGCCGGCGGACCCACCGTCACGAGGTCGATCACCGCGCGCACCAGCGGTCCCAAGGTCGGGTCCTCCGGGCTCGCCGCCCATCTGATCCTCAGCTCCACCCCGAAGGGAACCGTGCGGGCGGGGCGGTCCCCCCGCTCGATCAAGCGCAGCACCCGGATCCGGCTGCGCGGACGGGTCGTGGCCCTGCGCTCGCGCCGGACCGTCGTGCTGGAGTGGTCACGTCCCACGGGGAAGCTCCACACCATCGCCCGGGTGAGGACCGATCGCCGCGGGCGCTTCACCGGGCCGCGCTGGAAGCCTCCGCGGACCGGGACCTACGAGCTGTGGGCCCGCTACCCCAAGCAGCGCGGCGGGCTCGCGGCCGACACGACCTCCTGCCCGATCCGCTTCCGCGTGCGCTGAATTCGGTCCGATCGGCCATTCCACATAGGGGACGAATCGTGCTATCCATCAGCGACCCAAGACCAACAGTGGAGGTTGGTCGCTGTCGTCCCAGGTTCCAGCACGCCGTGCGCTGCGCCTGACCCGTCGCGTACGGGTCGCGTGCGCTGCGGCCCTCGCCTGCGCGGCGACCGCCGCAGGCAGCGGAGCGCCGGCCGTCGCGGCGCCCGTCCCGGGCCCTGACTTCTTCGGCACGAACGCCCAGGCGCTGTTCCTCACGGTGATCGAGCCCTCGGAGCGTCCCGCCTTCCTCAACCAGATCTCGAGCGACGGGCTGCGGACCGCCCGGATCGCTGCCGCATGGCTGTGGGCGGAACCCAGGCCCCCGTCGCGGACCAACCCCCCGGTGCACACCTACACCTGGGACCCGCCCGGCCAGCCCGAGCTCTCGCTGGACCGCGAGATCCTCGCCCTGGTGTCCGTCGGCATCCGTCCCGTGGGCACGATCGCGGTCGCCCCGTGGTGGGCGGCCGGCGACGGAGCGATCGTGGCCCCCAGCCGGTACCCGGACCTCGCCGCGTTCGCCGCGGCCTTCGCCGCCCGCTACGGCCCCGGCGGCGCGTTCTGGGCCCGCTACCCGCAGTACGCCGACCTCGCGGTCCGTGACCTCGAGCTCTGGACCGAGGCCAACTCGGCCAACTTCTGGACGCGCCGCGCCGACGCCGCCGAGTACGTGAAGGCCCTGCGGCAGGTCCGCGCAGCCGTGCAGGCGGTCCAGCCGCGCGTGCGGCTGCTGGCCAGCATCGGCTGGCAGGGGTTCTCCAGCTACGTCAGCCAGCTGTACGCCCTCGGGGCGCGCGGGCTGATCGACGGCATCGGCTTCCACCCGTACGCCCCGCACGCCCCGGCGATCATCGGGCTCGTCCGCCAGCTCCGCGCCACGCTGCAGTCCGTCGGGGACGGCGCGCTGCCGATCGACGTCACCGAGACCGGGCAGCCCCGCAGCCACGACGGCAGCCCGTCCCGCCGCGCCGGGGAGGGGCTCGTCAGCGACGAGGCACGGGCCGGCACCCTGCAGCTCACGGGCGCCGCGCTGGCCCGCAGCGACTGCGGCATCGGGAACATGCTCGTCTACAACGCCGTCGGCACCGAGACCGACCGCGAGCCCATCAAGGAAGGATGGATGGGCATCTACGAGCGCGCGACGGCCAAGCCCAACGCGACCGGCCGCGCGATCGCCGCGGCGTCCCAGCACTGGCGGGCCGCGCCCTCCACCGGACTCGTGATCTGCGGGCCCGGGGCGACCGCGCCCGCCGACCTCCTGGAACTCGGCAGCACGGTGACCCACACGACGCCCACCTGCGCCGTGGCGGACATCCGCTACGGCGGCAACCCGATCGAGGGCGCCACCCTCACCCTGCGGGTCGCCGACGGGCGCACGTCGACGTTCGAGATCGACGCCTTCGGGTTCGGTGAGGTGTGCATCCCCGACGGCCCGCCGGTCTGGGAGTTCGACGTGTGGGCGGAGATCCCGGGCATCGCGCGCTCCGCCGTCTGGCGCTGCCCCGTGACCGACGGACCGTGCCGCATCGTGGCGCCGCCGGCCGCCGGCGGCGTGCCGAGCTCCGTCGCCAGCGCCTCCCAGCCGGTCCCGGCGGGCGGCGGTGCGGCTGGGTCGTGGCCGCACGGCGCCGCGCTGGCCCCCTGCGGGCACCGCCTGAAGGCCCGCCTACGACGGATCACGAGCACGCGGGCGCACCTCGAGGCCTCCGCGATCTGCCGGACGAGCGCCGCACGCTCCCGCTACGTCGTGTCGGTGCGGCGCCGACGGGCGACGCGACGCGTCGTGCTCCGGACCGTGTGGCTCCGGACCAACCTCGCGCGGCGCTTCCAGGCCCGCGTGCGGCTCCGTCAGGGAGACCGCGTCTACGTGACCCGGGCGGCGGACCGCGCCACCGGGGCACCCCGCCTGATCGCCTCCGCGACGGTGTGCCGCTACCGCCTGACCGTCGGGCTGAAGCGGGTCACGACGCGGCGGGCGACCGTCAGGGCACGTGCGTCCTGTCCGGCCCGGGCCGCGCGCGCCCGCTACGTGGTCTCGGTGCGGCGCAAGGGATCCAGGAAGCGCACGATCCTGACCTCACGGGTGCTCCGGACGAACATCACCCGCACCTTCGTCGTGCGGGTGCGACTGCGCACCGGCGACCGCCTCTACCTCACGCGCGCCGCGGACCGCCGCACGGGCACCGGACGGCTGATCGCCTCAGTGCGATTCCGCGGGCGCTAGCGCCACGATCATGAAGGCCGCGTGGCGCGGGTCCACCCGCGCGGCGCCGCGCGCGAGACGCCGGCGCAGCGGGTAGTAGCCGCTCACGTACGTGCTGGTGGTCTCGAGGCCGTGGACCGCGGCCAGCTCCTTCAGAGCGCGGATCGTGAACACGCGGACGTGCGTCTGCCCGATGTCCGCGTGCATCAGACCGCGACGCGGATCCAGCGGGTTGCCCACGTGGAACTCGTCGGAGACGTGGTTGGGGAACGGCTGGAAGCCGAGCGCGAGGCTCGCCACGTTGTGCCACGACGACATGTTGTTCGTGGCCAGCAGCACCCGGCCGCCCGGAGCACACACCCGCGCGACCTCGCGCAGGAAGTTGTCGGTGCCGCGGACGTGCTCGATCACCTGGTTGGCGTGCACCAGGTCGAACGCGTCGTCGGGAAAGGGCAGGGGGTCGTTCAGGTCGGTCTCGGCCACGTCGACGCCTCGTCGACGCGCCTCCGCGGCGTGCTGCGGCAGCCACTCGACGCCGACCACCTGGGTCGCCTGGGCCGCCTTCGCCAGGTCGGCGGTGAAGGCCCCGTTGAAGCACCCGAGGTCGAGCAGGCGCTCGCGGGGAGGGTCGGCGGCGACCGCGTCGAGGATCGTGAGCTTGCACTCGTCCTCGGAGGTCTCGAAGACGCTCGACAGGTACCGGGCGACCGCAGCCTTCGGCCCGCGCGGTCGGGCGCCGTTCAACTCTGGGGGCGGGGCACCCGGAGTTGGCTGACGCCATTCGGGACTGGGCTGCGCTGAGACGGTCAAGTGCGTGGCAGTGTGAAGCATCCGGGCTGTTCGCGAAAGGACGGCGAGGTCAGGACGCCGGTGTCCAGCGACGGGCTCCCCGGAACTGGGGAGACGCACCCTGGACATCGGGCCGTTCTTCAGGTGGGAGGTCGGGTTCCGGAACATCCTCTCCGATTCCGGGGATGAGAGTTCACGGAAGAACACGACGCCGCCTCCCGAAACGGCACCCCCGCTGTGAAGCGGGTCCGCAAAGCCACGGAACTCCCACGGAACGGGAGTTGGCCGGGCTGCCGAAGGACGTCTGGGCGGGACGGCGCTCAGAGACACGGAGGTGGCCGTTGTGCGGATGCGCGCGCGGATTCGTCATACCGTGGCGCTGCTCGCGCTCGCCACGACCAGCTTCGCCGGCACCGCTCACGCGGCCGAGCAGATCGGCGCCGTCGGCGTCAACGACCTGCGGTCGGACGGGATCTTCCTGTCCCACGGCGCGTGGGCCGGCGATGGCGACCTCGCACTCGCCCATGACGGCGGCATCCGCCTCTACCGCGCCCGCATGCGCCTGGACTGCGTCGATCCCGAGGGCCGTGGCGACTTCGACTTCGCCCGCCGTTCGCCGACCTGCTGGCTGCTGAGCTACGACGACCTCGTCCGTGGGCTGACCCGGCACGGCATGACGCTGCTTCCAGCGCTGATCAACTTCGGGATGCGCAGCAACGGGCACCATGGTCCCGTGCCCCCTACCCAGGACGGCGCCGGCGGAACACCGACACGCGAGCGGTTCGCCGCCTTCGCCGCGGCCGCCGCGCGGCGCTACGGGCCCGGCGGGACGTTCTGGGACACCTGCGGGTGCGACCCCAAGCCGATCCGCGCCTGGGAGATCTGGAACGAGCAGAACAACGGCTGGTGGTGGGACGACGCCGCCGATGCCGAGGACTACGCCGCGCTGTTCACCCTCACGCGGGCCAAGCTGCGCGAGGCCGACCCGCGCGCCCGCGCCGTCGTCGGCGGTCTCGTGTGGGACCGCAACGGCGAGCAGTCGTTCGTCGAGCCCGCCGAGGTGCTGCGGGCGCTCGCCGTCCGTGACGTCAACGCGTTCGACGCGGTCGCCATCCACCCCTACTCCGACGCGCGGGGACGCACCGGCGAGCAGCTCGGGGCCGACGCGGTGGCCTTCGTCGACCGCATCGCCGACGACCTGCGCGCGACCACGGGCACGGGACCGGGCGGCGCCCCGCGTCAGCAGATCTGGTTGACCGAGATGGGCTGGTCGGACACCGACGCCGCCCCCGAGACGATCGCCGAGGGCTTCCGGTCCTTCAGCGCAAGGCTCGACGCGGGCGTCCGCGCGGCCGACAACGTCGGGCCGGTGCTCTGGTACATGCTGCGCGACAACAACGTGCGGGCCGTCCGCGACGACGGCCTCGGCCTGCGCTACACCCACGTCACCGGCTCGGACGCAGGCCCCAAGCCGGCATGGACGTCGCTCACCCGGGCCGCCGCAGGCGGGCGGATGCTCGACCTGCCCGCAGCCCTGGAGCTGAGCGGGGTGCGGTACTCGCCGAACGCGGCCGCGAGTCCGAGCGGCGGCTCGGCGGTCAACAACTCGGGCCTCAGGACCCCGGCCGGCAGGCTGCCCGCCGCGCGGGCACCGTCGCCCGCTCGCCGAGCACCGTCCGCCGTCAGCCGGCGACCGCCCCGCGTGGCGAACTGGGGGACCGCGCGGAAGCCGGCCAGGAAGAAGAAGTCCCGGAGGTCCAACGCCCGCCGGTCCGTCACCACTGCGTGTCGCGCCGTCAAGGTCACGTCGACCGCCCGGACCGCGTCGCGGCGCTCGTCGAAGGCGGCGACCAGAGCCCTCCGCGTCTGCGGCGGGGCCTCGATCCCGCTCAGCGCGCGAGTCGCCGCAGGAGCGAAGTGAGCGCGCGGTACGCGGGCTTCGGGGTCCCGTCCTGCGACAGCAGGCCGGTGTGCAGTCCCCAGAAGTCCCGACCGCCCTCGTACACCGGCAGGTCGCGCCAGGCGTAGTAGACGACGCCGCGCAGGTTCAGCCGCTTGGCGTTGCGGGCCAGCAGGGCGACCGTCTGGGTGACCACCGCCGCGTGCGCCTTCTCACCGAGGTCGTAGGTCGAGGACGTACCGGTCGTCGCCCAGCCGATCTCGGTCACCCACATCGCGGCGCGATCCTTCGCCTTGTTCATCTGGCGCCGCATCGCGACCAGGATCTCGAGGACGCCGTCGGCCGTCGTGGCGTACGGGTTGAGCGCCAGCGCCTGGAAGTGCCCCTTCGCGCCCGCCCGGTACATCCGGGCGAGGAACCTCCGGGGCGAGTCGCCCAGGCGCGACTCGGGCAGGCCCGCCGTGACCACCGTCGCCGACGGGTCGACCGAGCGGATCGCGCGGTGGACCGTCTTCAGCATCCGCGTGTAGGCGACCGCGTCGGGCTTGCCGCCCCAGTAGGCCTTCAGGTTCGGCTCGTTCCACACCTGCCAGGCGCGGATCGGCCGACGCGGGACGTCGGGACGCGCCGACCAGAAGGACCCGGTCGGGCCGTACCGGGCCACGAGGATCGCGGCGAACATGGCGAACGCGGCGTCCGACGCCGGCGGGTAGGTCATCCGGGTCTGCCCCGACGGCGCCGAGGACCGGAAGGCGGGCGGGTCGAACAGGATCGGCAGCAGGTCGATGCCGCGCCGCGCGGCATCCGCGACGAACGCGTCGTAGGCGGAGAAGTCCAGGACACCGGGCCGCAACTCGATGTTGCGCCAGCTGAAGGTCTGCCGCAGCAGGCCGACACCGGACGCCGCGATCCTCGGCATGGCGGGAGCGCCTGCCGGACCCGTCTCGGCCAGCGCGTCCTCGGCCACGACCCCCAGGAAGGCGCGCGGCACGCGCAGGCCGCGAGGCAGCCCCGCCACCGCCTGCTTCGTCGTCCGCGCGATGCGGACACGCCCGGGAGCGGCCACCCCGTACCGCGTGCCCTTGACCTGAACGCCGAACGGCTGGCGATCGCGGGCGTTGGGGACCCGGTCGCCGTCCACGTCGGAGTCCCTGGAGTTCCGCTTGCGGTCGCCGTCCATGTCGCTGTCGCGATGGTTGGGGATCCGGTCGCCGTCGATGTCCCGGTCCCGGGTGTTGGCGATGCAGTCACCGTCGCGGTCCTTGACCGACTTCGCGCACGATCGGCGCTCGGCGGCGTCCGCCGGGGCGACGAACAGCGGGACGAGGAAAAGGCCGAGAAGTGCAGCGAGAACGGCGCGAGAACGGGAGGGCATGACCTCCGGCATCGACGCAACCGGGTGCATCCCCACTTCTGATCCCGCATACTTGGACACGTGTTGGACCACGGATGGCGTCCACTCCTCTTGCTGTTTGCCGTGCTCGCGGTACCCGCGGCCCCCGCCGAGGCGAAGCTCCCGACCGGTTTCGTCGGGGTCACGTCGGAGGACGCTCTGGCGACGCCAGGGGCCTACCGCGCGCAGCAGATGAAGCTCATGAAACGGGCCGGCGTGCGCACGCTGCGGCAGACGATCGACTGGAGCGTCGTCGAGCGCAAGCGCGGCAAGTACGACTTCTCGTTCTACGACGGGTTCGTCGGGACGGCGGCCAAGTACGGGATCCGCGTGATGCCGATCCTCTTCAACCCGCCGAGCTTCCGCTCCAAGCGCCCGAAGAAGAACGCGCTGCGAGGCACCTATCCGCCCAGACGCAACTCGGACTTCGCGCGGTTCGCCCGCCGTGTCGCCAAGCGCTACGGCCGCAAGGGCAGCTACTGGCGCGCGCACCGCAAGACCCCGTATCGCCCCGTCCTGGCCTACCAGATCTGGAACGAGCCGAACCTCGACGTGTACTGGCGGCCGAAGGCCCGGGCGTCGTCGTACGTGAAGCTGCTGCGCACGACGCGCAAGGCCATCCGCAAGGTCGACCGCCGGGCCGAGATCGTGTCCGCCGGCCTGCCCGACAGCAGGTCGGGGATCCCGCTCACGAAGTTCATCGACCAGATGATGCGCTCGGGCGCCTCCCGCGGGATGGACACGCTCGCCGTCAACCCCTACGCCAAGACGCCGGGCGGCGTCATCCGCAACCTCAAGCGGGCGCGCCGCGCGCTGAACCGGCGCGGCGGGAAGCGCATCGAGATCCGGGCCACCGAGGTGGGATGGTCCGACAACGGGCCCAAGAAGGGCTTCTACGTCGGCCGCAAGCACGCCCGCTACGTGTCGAGCTTCATACGGCTCGCCGGCAAGCACCGCAAGAGCCTGCGGCTCAACGGCTTCGTGTACTTCAACTGGCGCGACGCCGTCCCGTACCCCGGCGGCAAGGACTTCTGGGGCCTGCACACCGGGCTGCACTCCCTCGACGGCAAGGCGAAGCCGGCGTTGAAGTCGTTCCGGGCGGCCGTCAGGAAGCTCAAGTAGGCGGCAGCTTCAGCACGGCCAGGCGCCGGCTGACGAACACCGGGTCCCCGATCAGCGGCGGCTCGAGCAGCGATCCGTCGTCGTCCGGGCACGTCGGGTCGACGATCAGGTAGCGCACGCCGAGCCGCTCCGCATCACGCAGGCCCGACGGCGTCGCCGCCAGCACGGCCTGCGCGCGGCGGGCGATCTCGACCTCGGCCTGCGGCTGGATGTCCTGCAGGCTCAGCGCCGGCAACGTCCGGGTGTGCAGCAGCCAGGTGGCCAGGAAGCTCCAGCACCGGTCCGTCACCACGACCTCGTTGGGCCGCAGGGTCTCGGCGACCGCGTCGAGTCCCTGCAGCGACGCCGGGGAGGCGAACCCGTAGAACGCCCGCACGTTCGGGGCCTGCCGGTACGCGGACGCGGAGGTGAGCGCGAGCCCGGTGACCACGACCGCGACCACCAGCGCCGCGGGCCGCAGGCGCACCGCCACCGCCGCCATGAGCGGGGCCGCCGCCAGCGGCACGAAGTAGACCATGCGGGCGTAGTAGTTGGGGACCTCGACCAGCCAGGCGTATCCGAGGGCGACGGACACGACCAGGATCGCCAGCGGACCGATCAGCGCGCGATCGGTGCGATGCCGCACGGCGGCGACGAGCAGCGCGAGCGCCGTCCCGCCGGCCAGGAAGGGGGAGATGTCGCGGGCCGCGAGATCGAGGTTGATCTTCGTCCCCAGGTAGGCCGTGTAGGGCTGCGTGCCTCCGAACGTCGACTGGCGCGTGTAGAGGTCCCACGCCACCAGCGCGCCGATCGGTACGCACCACGCGGCGATCCGAAGGCACTCCCGCAGCGCGGGCCGCACGCCGAGGGACCGCAGGGACCCCAGCACGACGAGCGCGACCGCCCCGAACCCCACGAGCATCGTCAGACGGTGCAGCGCGGCGAGGCCGACGAGGATCACGGCCGCCCCGACCCGCGAGCGCCAGTCCAACTCCCCGCGACCGAACGCCGCGGCGTACGCGCACAGCAGTGCGAGTGGGCCGAACGCGGCCACGTTCGCGAGCCCGTGCCAGCCGAGGATGTCCTGCGTGGCCGGGATCGCCGCGATCAGGGCGGCGGCGAGCACGCCGGCGGCCGGTCCCCAGAACGCGCGGGCGAACGCGAACACCGCGAGGATCTCGATGACGGTGAAGACGAGGATGCCGCGCGCCAGCACCCCCGCGGACGCACCGGTCATGCTCAGCAGGGAGCCGTACAGCGCCGGGGCGCCCGGGTCCTCGCGGAACGGCACGCCCAGCATCCAGTACGGGTTGTCGATCAGCAACGACCCGTGCCGGCGCACCTCGTCCGCGTACAGCAGGTACTTCGCCCAGTCGTTGCCGGGGACCGGGGTGCGTCCCATCACGCGCCACGCCAGGACCAGGGACCCCGCAAGCACCAGCAGCAGCCCGACGGCCTCGGCGACCTCGCGACGCGGCGTGGTGCGCTCGGACGGCTGGGCGGTCCACGACCAGCGCGCGCCCACGACCACCGCGAGCACGAGCAGCCGGACGCTGACCCCCGTCAGCGGCAGGCCCGCCCTGGCGGCCGACACCAGGACGATGCAGCTGACCGCCACCCCGAGCGCCGGCGCGGCCGCGAGGGCGGCCAGCGGGACCCGCCGGACGGCGCCGGGCAGCAGCGGCAGCAGCGCGAGACCGGGCGCGAGCAGCGCGACCGCCGACAGCGCGACGGTGTGGATCCCGGCGAGCGCCAGCACCGCCTCGAGGGCCACCACGAGCACGGCGAGCAGCCACGGGCGAGGGCTCGTGC
>NZ_JBFIGP010000136.1:0-9781 GCF_041602235.1 Paraconexibacter sp. | reverse complement strand
CGGCTACATCCTGTCCAACCAGCGGTTCTACCTGCCGAAGTGGGTGCCGGTCCTGGGCAGCGACTTCGTCGACTACAAGGCGACCCTGCAGACGGCGAAGTCGATCACGCCGGGGCAGGGCCAGACGGTCAACATCGCGGGAGTCCCCGTCGGGGAGCTCTCCGACGTCCAGCTCGACGACGGCCGGGCCGTCGTCACGATGAAGATCCGGCGCAGGTACACACCGATCTACAAGGTCGCCACCGCCCTCGTACGGCCCAAGACGGGGCTCGAGGACATGATCATCGAGCTGTCGCCGGGCTCCCGCGCGGCCGGCGAACTGCCGCCGTCGGAGCCGATTCCCGTCAGCCGCACCTTGCCGTCGGTGAACGCCGACGAGATCCTCGCGTCGCTGGACGCCGACACCCGCACCTACCTGCAGATCCTGCTCGGCGACGCCGGGGAAGGGCTCGACGGCAACGGCAAGCGGCTGTCGTCCGTCCTGCGGCGCCTGGAGCCCACCGCGCGGGACACCGACCGGATCACGCGCCTGCTCGCGACCCGACGGGCGAACATCCGCCGCGTCATCCACAACTTCCGGCTGGTCTCCGAGAAGCTGGGGACCAAGGACCGTGAGCTCGCCGACCTCGTGGACAGCTCCAACGCGGTGTTCCGCGCGTTCGCGAACCAGGACGCACGGCTGCGGGAGGCCCTGCAGCTGCTGCCGGACACCCTCGGGGAGACCCGCACGGCGCTCGCCAAGGCCGACACGCTCGCCAAGGAGCTCGGTCCGACACTGCGCGACCTGCGCCCGGCCGCCCGTGCGCTCGGCCCGTCCCTGAAGGCCACCCGCCCGTTCCTGCGGGACAGCACCCCGGTGATCCGGACGCAGCTGCGGCCGTTCGCCCGCGACGTCCGGCCCGTCGTGAAGATCCTGCGTCCGACGGCTCGCGACCTCGCGGTCGTCACGCCGAAGCTCACCAGCTCGCTGAAGACGGCCAACTACCTCCTGAACACGCTGGCCTACAACCCGCCCGGGGACGCGGAGGAGGGGTACCTGTTCTGGCTGTCGTGGGCCAACCACGCGGCAGGCACCGTGTTCGGCCTGCAGGACGCGCACGGACCGATCCGTCGCGGGCTGCTGCAGCTGTCGTGCTCGTCCCTGGCCACGCTGGACCAGATCGGCGGCGTGAACCCGCAGCTCGGCACGATCATCGACCTCGTCAACTTCCCGCTGACGAGCGACGTGTGCCCGACGACCTCGCAGGCGCCCTCGCGCTCCGCGGCCAGCCGGTCGGCCGACGCTCCGATCCCACCGCCGACGGCCACCGAAGCGGTCAAGGAGGCGACCCCGTAGATGGTCAAGCAGGCCCCAACCCTCGGCCGGCTGCTCATCATGGCGGGGTTCGCCCTGTCCTGCTTCGGTCTGCTCCTGTTCCTGTGGGTGGCGTTCGGCGGACCGACGCCGCTCAAGCCGCAGGGATACCGCTTCACCACGTCCTTCGGTGAGGGCACGCAGCTCGCGGTCGAGGCCGACGTGCGCATCTCCGGCGTCTCGGTCGGCAAGGTCAAGAGCGTCACGCCCAACCGGCTGTCCGGCCGCTCCGACACCGTGATCGAGCTCGAGCCCCGCTACGCGCCGGTCCGCCGCGACACGCGGGCGATCCTGCGTCAGAAGACGCTGCTGGGGGAGACCTACGTCGAGCTCACACCGGGCAACAACAGCGCAGGATTCGTGCCCGAGAACGGGCGGCTCCCGGCCGGCCAGGTGTCCCCGACCGTCGAGCTCGACGAGATCTTCCGGGCGTTCGATCCGGACACCAGGGAGGCGTTCAAGGTCTGGATGAGCTCGCTGGCGACCGCGACGACGGACCGGGGCCGCGACATCTCCGACGCCCTCGGCAACCTGGCGCCCTTCGCGCAGGACACCAACGACCTGCTGCGCATCCTGAACTCCCAGTCGAGCACGGTGCGCCGGCTCGTCCGCAACGGGGGCGAGGTCTTCGAGGCACTCAGCGAGCGCGACACGCAGCTCGCCCAGCTGATCACCAACTCCAACCGCGTGTTCGAGACGACGGCCCGTCGCGACCAGGAGCTGGCCGACACGTTCCGCGTGCTCCCGACGTTCAACCGCGAGGCCGCGGTCACCGTGCGTCGCCTCACGTCCTTCGCCCGCAAGGCCGACCCGCTGGTGACGCAGCTGCGCCCAGCGGCCCGTCAGCTGAGCCCGACGCTCATCGACCTCAAGGAGCTCGCGCCGGACCTCAAGGCGCTGTTCCGCGACCTCGATCCGCTGATCACCGCGTCGAAGAAGGGGCTCCCCGCGACCCAGCAGCTCCTCGACGACCTGAAGCCCTTCCTCGGCGCCTCCGATCCGGTGCTGCGTCAGCTCAACCCGATCCTCAGCTTCCTGGGCCGGTACAAGGAAGAGGGGTCGGCGTTCTTCGCCAACGTGGTGGGCGCCACGCAGGCCTCGAACATCCCGCCGGGCGGCGACGTCACCACCAAGACGCACTACCTGCGCACGACCAACCCGCTGAACGCCGAGAACCTGGCGGTGTATCCGCGGCGCATCGGCACCAACCGGCCGAACCCGTACCCGCTGCCGGGCGCCTTCAGCACCATCAAGGACGGGCTGAAGCTCTTCGAGGACCGCCACTGCAAGAACGGGATCGTGCCGGCCCTCGGCGGGGCGACCGACGGCCTCCTGGGCCTGTTGCCGGCCCCGCTGCGCGACAACGTCGTCAAGTACGTGTTCGGTGGCGCGGTGACGAGCGTCGCGGCCCCGCCGTGCGTGAAGCAGGGGCAGTACACCGTCGGGGGCAAGACCACCGACTTCCCGCAGGTCGCGGCATCCACCGGGGCGACGGCGGGAGCGTCACGTTCCAAGTAGCGGCGGCGGCGCTTCCTCGCGGCGCCGTCGGTACCGTCTCATGGCTGTGGAGACGAGGGTGAGGCACTGATGGTGGTCCGGGGGGTCACCGCGCTGATGCGCGGCGCGGCTGGGCGTCCCCGCGCGGCCATCGCGCTCGCGCTGCTGCTCGTCGTCGTCGCCGGCCTGTTCGCGTCGCGGCTGGAGCCCACCGCGTCGACGGACACCCTCGTCGGCCGGGGTGCCGACAGCTATCAGGCCAACGAGCGCTTCCACGAGAAGTTCGGGGACGATGCCGTCATCGTCCTCGTCAAGGAGGACCTCAAGTATCTCGCGCTCACCGCCGACATCCAGCGTCTCGTCGGCCTCGAGGGCTGCCTGTCGGGCAACCGTCCGCCCGGTGTGGTCCCGCGCGGCGGGGAGTCCGGGCCGTGCGCCCGCCTCGCCCGTTCCAAGGCCGTGCGCGTCGTGTTCGGGCCCGGCACCTTCCTGAACGAGGCGGTCGGTCGCATCGCCGAGGAGTTCGCCCGGCAGCAGCAGGACACGCAGCAGCGCGGTGAGCAGGCCGCCGAGGCCGCCCGCAAGCTCGCCAGGGAGAAGGGGCGCAGCGCCGCCGAGGCCAAGAGGCTCGGTGAGCAGGCGCGGGAGCTCGTGAACGCCGAGTTCACCCGCAACCTGCTGCTCCTGGCCACGAAGTACGGCGTGACGTCGCTGCCGCAGCTCAACAACCCGGACTTCGTGTCCAGCATCATCTTCGACGACAGCAAGCCGGTCGGCTGTCCGAAGGCGCGCTTCGCGTACCTGTTCCCCACGTGCGATCGCGCCGTCATCCAGGTCCGTCTGCAACCGGGGCTCAGCGAGAAGACCCGCGAGGCGGCGATCGCCGACATCCGCGCCGCAGTCGAGATGAAGGACTGGGAGCTCGTCAACGGCAAGGGCACCTATCTCGTCACCGGCGCGCCGGTCGTCGTCGCCGATCTCACGCAGGCCATCACCGACTCGATCTCCTGGCTGATCCTCGGCGCGCTGCTGGTCATGGCGCTGACGCTGGCGCTGGTGTTCCGCGCTCGGCTACGCCTGCTCCCGCTGGCGATCGCGCTCGTGGCGACCGCGCTGACGTTCGGCGTGCTGTCGGCGGCCGGTGCCGGCTTGACGATGGCCTCGATCGCCGTGCTGCCCGTCCTGATCGGCCTGGCGGTGGACTACGCCATCCAGTTGCACGCGCGCATAGAGGAGGAGCGCCGAGGCGCCGCGCGCGGGGACATCGACCGCGCGATCGCCGGCGCGGCGCGCCGAGGGGCGCCGACGGTGGTAACGGCGGCCGCCGCCACCGCCGCCGGGTTCCTGGTCCTCGTCCTGAGCCCCGTTCCGATGGTGCGGGGCTTCGGCATCCTGCTCGTCCTGGGCATCGGGCTCTCGCTGCTCAGCGCGCTCGTGATCGGTACGGCGGTGCTCGCCCATACGGCGCGTGGAGGCGGAGGGGCGCCCGGGCCGCTGCTGGCGGCGTGGGACATGGTGCGCGCCGCCCTGCTCGGGGCGGGCGACATCCTCCGCTCCGCGGCGCGCGGCGCGCGCGACATCCTCGTGGGCAACCGGCTGGGCCGCGCCGTCCACGGCGGCGTCGGTCGGGTCGGTCGACGTGGCACGGGCGCCCTGCGCGGCGCCGGGACGCGGGCGCTGGCGTTCAGCACGTCCAGGCCGACACGGGTCCTCGGCATCGCAGCCACGGTCGCCGTGATCGGCTGGGCGATCGACACCCAGGCGGACGTGGAGTCCGACATCCAGAAGCTCGTGCCGAAGGACCTCCCGGCGCTCGTGGACCTCCAGGACCTGCAGCGCTCCACCGGGGTCGGCGGAGAGATCGACGTCGTGATCAGCAGCGACCGGCTGACGGACCCCGAGGTCGTCTCGTGGATGACGGACTACCAGAACCGCCTCGTCAAGCGGTTCGGCTACTCGAGCAAGCGCGGCTGCGGTCAGGCCGAGCTCTGCCCGGCGTTCTCGCTGCCGGACCTGTTCCGCTCCGGGACGGGCGGCCGCACGAAGGCCCAGATCGAGACCCTGCTCGAGGCGGTGCCGCCGTACTTCTCGCAGGGCGTGATCACGGCCGACAAGCGCACGGCGACGCTCGCCTTCGGCGTGCGGCTGATGCCGCTGGACCGCCAGCAGGAGGTGATCGACGTCATGCGGGATGAGCTCGACCCGCCGGAGGGCGTCACCGCCGAGCTCGCCGGCCTGCCGGTCCTCGCCGCCGAGGCCAACGCGGCGGTCTCCTCGCCGTGGCGCCGCGCCGGGACGCTGCTGGCCGGCCTGCTCGCGGTCGGTCTGGTGCTGCTCGCCGCGTTCCGCGACCGCCGCCGGGCGCTCATACCGCTCGTGCCGATCGTGCTCGCCACGGGCTGGTCCGCACTTGTCCTGTTCCTCACGCGCGTGCCGCTGAACCCGATGTCGGTGACGCTCGGTGCGCTGGTCATCGCGATCTCCACCGAGTTCAGCGTGCTCCTGTCCGAGCGCTACCGCCAGGAGCGCGAGGCGGGCCACGACCCGGCCACCGCGCTGCGGCGCACCTACGCGTCGACCGGCGCTGCCGTGCGTGCGTCCGGCATCACCGCGATCGCGGGGTTCGCGGTGCTCGTGCTGTCCGACATCCGGATGCTGCGCGACTTCGGCGCCGTGACGGTCATCGACCTCACCGTGTCGCTGCTCGGGGTGCTGGTCGTGCTTCCCGCCGTGCTCATGCTCGCGGAGGGCACGACGCCCCGCCCGCGGCTGCGCCTCCGCCGACCGCGGCTGCGGCTGCGTCGCCCGCGTGCACGGCCCATCCGCGTCATGCCGCGCCGTCGTCAGCAGCCGTCCGAGCGCGTCGTCGCCGCCGTCCCGCCGGAGGGGACGTGACCGAGGACCGCCAGGACGGCCCGCTCGGGTTCGATCCCGAGGACGACGAGCCCGCACGCCCGAGCGCCGCGCAGCGGCTCGCGGCGAACGACGAGACCGAGGCGCCGGAGGGTGTGCGACCGCCGCTGCGGCGCTCGGGGCTGCCGTCGGGCGTCAGCCGCTACGGATGGTTCCTCGGCGTCGTGCTGGTGCTCGTCCTCGCCCTCGTGACGATCAACTCGTTCAACACCGAGGGTGTCTCGTCGCGCGGGCTGGAGCCCGGGACGCCCGCACCCAGTTTCGCGGCGCCGCTGGCCAGCAGCGACCTCGAGGGCGACGTCAACGTCGCCACCAAGGCGGACCAGGGCAGCGCCGGCGACGTGCCCGCGTGCTCGATCCGTCGTCCCGACGTGCTGACGCTGTGCGCCCTGACCGATGAGGCGCCCGTCGTGCTGGCGTTCTTCGCGACGCGCGGGGGCTCGTGCGTCGACGAGCTCGACGTCGTCCAGGCGGTCGCGCGCCGACACCCGGACGTGCGCTTCGCGGCGATCTCGATCCGCGGGGACCGGGACGGGCTGCGGGAGCTCATCGAGCGGCGTGGCTGGGACTTCCCGATCGGCTACGACAACGACGGCGTGCTGGCGAACCTCTACGGCGTCGCCGTCTGCCCCCAGATCGCGTACATCAAGCGTGGCGGCGAGACCTTCGACACCACCCTCGGAAAGCTCGGCGTGGCCGAGCTGGACCGGTACGTGAACGCGCTGAAGGACGGACGACGGCGGGTGGGGGAGACGACCCCGTGAAGGACGTCGACCCGGACCCGCCGACGCGCGAGGGCTGGGTCGACCGCGAGCTGCTGGAGGAGTTCCCCGAGCTGCGCCTCCTCACCGTCGAGGTGTCGGCCCCGGCGAGGCGCCGGACCACGCCCGCCCTGCGCGCCCAGTTGCGGATGCTGAGCAACCGGTACGACGGTGCGCAGGTGATCACCATGCGGCGCCAGCCGATCCCGCACGCCTACCGGGTCTTCTTCCGCCACATCGGCCTGGACCCGGACACGACCCGGACACCCGTCGAGGGGGCGGCCGTCGAGCGACTGCGATCCGGGGGGTTCGCCTCGCGCGGGCGCCTGCACGACGCCCTGCTGCTGGCGCTCATGGAGACCGCGGTCCCCGTCTGGGCGCTGGATGCCGATCGTCTGGACGGACCGCTGGGCATCCGGGGCGCCCGCGAGGGAGAGCGTCTCGGCGCCGACGACCTGGCGCCCGGGCTGCCGCCGGGGCGGTTGGTCGTGGCCGACGCCGCCGGCCCGGTCGCGGTGCTGTTCGGGGACATCGCCACCCGGTCGTCGCCTCACGCGGACACGCGCACGCTGCGGCTCTTCACCGTGCAGGTCGCCGGGGTGCCGGCGATCCACGTGGAGGAGTCGTTGTGGACGTGCGCCAACGCCCTCTCGGACCGTTCCTGAATCCGCGGCGGCGCTGGTACGCTCATCAGGGAGGAGATGTGCCGTGGTCGTCATCGATGACATCCAGCAAGCTTCGGCAGCGGTCGGATCCGACCGCCCGGCGCCCGCGGAGCGCGCCGAACTCGGCCTGGGACATCCGGCCGACGAGTCGGCCGCCCGCCGCACGTTGCGCGCCCAGGTCCGGGAGCTCGAGCGGCAGCTTGCCGACACGCTCATCGCCGCGTTCCCGCGTACCGGGGTCGACGTCGCGGTCCCGTCCACGGGGCGCGGCCCGCGCGTGCTCGACCTGGCGGAGCTCGAGGTGCTGCGTGACGAGCTCGCCGAGAAGCTGCGCCGCGCGCGGCAGACGGTGCACGAGGCGGGCGAGCAGGAGGCGCGCAACCGCGACCTGCTCGAGCGCATGCTGCGGGATCCGAAGCGGTACCGGTTCGCTCGGCTGCCCAACCGCGATCTCGGCGAGTCGGGGTGCGGCGTCTGGCAGGTCCGTCCGCGCTTGGGCCTCATCGGCATGCTGGCCGGCTGGTGGCACGTCAAGCTCTCGAGCGGCTGCCCGTTAGTCGCGGCGGTACGGGCGCCGCGCCAGACCGCGCTCTCGCCGCGTAGCATGCGCACCGATGGGCAAACGTAGCCGCAAGCGAGGGGCCCCCGGCGCGCCTCGCCCCTCGACGGCGGTGGACACCGCGCACCCTCGACCGGCTGCCGCGGCGGCACGTCGCGGGCGTCCTGTCGACCGCAAGGCCCGCCGCGAGGAGGCGCCCCAGGCGCTGTGGCACCCGGTCCCCGTGACGGAGACGCTGATCTTCATCGGGCTGGTGCTCGTCCTCATCGGGTTCTTCACGAACGCCATCGCGATGCTGGCGATCGGCATGGTCATCGTGTCGGTGGCCGCACTCGAGCTGGCGATCCGCGAGCACTTCGCGGGGTACAAGTCGCACAGCGCGCTGCTCGCCGCAGTGTGTGCGGTCGTCGTGAACGTCCCGCTCTACTGGACGCCCCTGCCGCAGCCGGGCCTGCTCGTCACGGGTGCTCTGGCGTTCGCGGCCGCCTTCCAGCTGCTGCGCAACGCGTTCGCCAAGCAGGCCGGAGGCCTGAAGTTCCGCGCATGAGGATGCTCGCGGCGATCGGCGGCCGGCGGACGCCCACGGATTTCGACGTGACCTCGACGGGAGCCCCATGACCGACCACCCCGCATCCTCCGAGCCGCGCCGGATGCAGCTGCGTGGCCTGCACCACGTCACGCTGATCTGCGCCGACCTGACCCGCACGCGGGAGTTCTACCGCGACGTGCTCGGTCTGACGGTCGTGCGGGAGGCGGAGAACGACGACGACCCCGGCGCGCAGCACGTGTGGTTCGGGGACCCGGCCGGCACGCCCGGGACGCTCGTCACGTTCCTCGAGTACCCGCAGATGGACGAGGGGACGGTCGGGCGGGGCAGCACCCATCACCTGGCGTTCCACGTCGCGTCTCGCGACGAGCTCGACGCCTGGGCCGAGTACCTCGCGGGCGCCGGTGTCGCCTGCAGCGAGGTGCTGGAGCGGGCGGGGCTGCGGTCGGTGTACTTCCGGGACCCGGACGGCCACCTGCTGGAGATCGCGGCCAGCTGAGCCGGTCGCCCGGACGCGATCCGGCCCGCGAGCACCGGACGGGGGGTGGCGAGCGCCGCACCCGGGCGCCGCTCGCCACCGCCTCGCCTGCTCAGACGAGCGCGGGCTGCAACTCGCGCTCGAAACGGCGAGCCGCGTGCTCACCGTCGGTGAGGACCGCCGCCACCGCACGACGCTGACGATCGGTCATCGACCCGACCGTCTTGGTCTCCGAGAGCGGGATGCGCGCCAGGAAGGTGCGGCAGCGCGCCGTCCCCCAACGGCGCTGGGCGAGCAGCAGGTCGGCGACGGTCATCGACTCGACCTCCCACCCGCAATCCAGGATGACCTCCGCCACGCTCACCTCACCGGCGTGCACCCGGCGCTTGAGATCGGCGCGCGCCAGGCGGACCTCGTTCGCGCGAGCGAGCGCGCGCAGATGCTGCGGCCCGCAGGCCGTCTGTGCCTTCATGTGTCGTCCTCCCCGGTCACCCACTGGACGGGTGACGTCTCCTCGAATGTCCGAAACCCACGTCCCGACGGCAGCGTCCTTCCACCAGTGGTGAACAGGTCTCTGGCTGCAGGCCTTCCCACGGGCCCGGCCCCCGCTTCACCTCATCGCGCCGCCGTCGACAACGCTGCACGAACGTACGCCAGATTCCTCCGCCCGGTCAACGGCAAATGTGAAGGAACGTGCGCTCAGAGCGCACTTTTCCTGCAGTGCCGGTTTCCGGCAGAACGGGTCCCGTCCACGCTCCGTCCAGGCGGCGTCGACGTCATCTGCGACAGATGACGCGTACGCTCTCCTCGCCGGGGTCGGGCGCCCGGCAGGAACCGGTCAGTGGTCCCCGGGACCGGGCAGCGGACCGTGCTCGGCCTCGAACCGCGACTTGACCTCGCTGAAGCGCTCCAGCGCCCGATCCAGCGTCGGACGATCGTGCGTCGCCATCACGCTGGTGCGCAGCAGGGCGCCCCCGGGCGGCACGGCCGGGTGCAGGGCGGTGTTG
>NZ_JBFIGP010000135.1:0-9820 GCF_041602235.1 Paraconexibacter sp. | reverse complement strand
GCTCAGGCGACCTCTGCGCCCCTGCGTGAGCCCGAGGGCGACCACGTTGCGCCGGGTTCCGACGAGGTCCAGCACCTGGCGCAACGGCGCTGCCACGCGCTCGACACGAGCCGGGTCAGTGATGCCGAACACGGCGCGGATGATGATCTCCAACGTGATCGCCTGCATGCTCGGCAGGACGGGGAACCGCCGCCCGCGTGGCCAGCCCCCGATGTGCCGGGACGCGATCTCGTCCATGACCGCTCCGTAGCGCCGCATGCGCTCGCCGTGGAACGGCGGCAGCAGCATCTTCCGATGCCGCAGGTGCTCGGCGCCGTCCAGCAGCAACGTCGAGCCCGGCCCCAGGATCGGGGCCAGGACGATGTTGCCCTCACCCGCGTGCAGGACGGCCGGGTCGCCGGTGAAGACCTCCCGCACGGTCGCCGGATCGCTCGTGACGACGAGGACGCGGTCCTTCTGCGGCCGCAGGGTGAAGAAGTCCCCGCAGTCGGCCGCGCAGGCGTCGAAGAACCGCGTGGGCTTGACCAGGAAGCCCACGTCCATCATGTACCGCGAGAGCTGTGGGCGCGGCGGCAGCCCCGCGACACCAGGCATCCCGCGCCCGTCGCGGGCGGTGGACCCTGCTGCCGTGGGGGTGTCGAGCGGCTCTACGGCGTGGAGATCAGCGTCGCGGTGTAGGTGAGTCGAGCCGTGCGGTACAGGCAGTAGAACTGGGAGATCCCCATCTCCTTGGTCTGCGCCGTCTGACGGTCGAAGTCGTTGCACTTGCCCTTCTTGCGGCTCGCGCGCCACGACGTGGTCCCCGGGAGGTTCACGGCGAGCGCCGGCGCCCACGTGGGAACCGTCAGCCCGATGACCCAGCCCTTCTTGACCGGGATCGTCTTCTCGAGCGCGAACTGCACCGTCTGACCGAAGTACTTGGAGAGCTTCTGCGGCTCCCCCTGGTGCACGTTGCGGTAGTAGAGCTTGTTGCCCGGCCGCAGGATCGTGATCTGGGCGCGTGACTCGCCTCCGAGGTTCTCGTTGAAGAACTTCGTCTGGTCGGTCCCGGGCTTGCCGAGGCTCACGCTCCACGCCACGATGCGCCCGTCGCGCGGGATCACGTGGACGCTGCGGGTCGTCTCGACCTTGGCCTGGTACCCGGACGTCTTGCTGATCGCCAGGCACGGGCGGTCCGGACAGGCCGGCTTGGGCATCGGGTAGTCGGCGAGCTCGCCCTGCTCCGTGAGGGTGGCCAGAGCCGCTGCGGGCACGGCGAACACGGTGAGAGCGGCCATCATCGTGGCCTTCATCGATCGCTTCATCACCCCCATTGAACACAACCCCGCTCGCGAAGGTGCGCGACGACCCAGAAGTTGCGCGCGCAATAGACTTGCGCGTTGCCATGAGCGCAATCGAAACGGTCGGGCTGGAACGCGAGTACAGGGGCGGCCTCAAGGCAGTGGCCGGCGTCGACCTCCACGTGCAGGCGGGCGAGGTCTACGGCTTCCTCGGGCCCAACGGCGCCGGGAAGACGACGACGGTCCGGATGCTCGTGACGCTGCTGCGACCGACGGGCGGCCGCGCGACCGTCGCCGGATTCGACGTGGCGACCGAGCCGGCGCAGGTACGCCGCCGGATCGGCGTGGCGCTCCAGGAGGCGTCGCTGGACCTCCTGATGACCGGCCGCGAGCTCGTCGAGCTCCAGGCCACCCTGCACGGCATCTCGCCACGCGACGTCGCCGGCCGCACGCAGGAGCTCATCGAGCGCGTCGGGCTGACCCAGGCGCAGGACCGCCGCGTGGCGACCTACTCGGGTGGCATGCGCCGACGCCTCGATCTCGCCATGGCCCTCGTGCACGAGCCGGAGGTCCTCTTCCTCGACGAGCCGACGACCGGGCTGGACCCGGTGTCGCGGCTCACGCTCTGGGAGGAGGTCCGGCGGCTCAAGGGCGAGGGGACGACCGTCTTCCTCACGACCCAGTACCTGGAGGAGGCCGACCAGCTCGCCGACCGGGTCGGGATCATCAACCAGGGGCAGATCGTCGCCGAGGGGACGCCCGCGTCGCTCAAGGCGGAGATCGACCGTCCGCGGCTGAACGTCTCCCTCGTCGACCCCGACCGGCTCGAGCAGGCCCGGACGCTGCTGGCCGGGTTCGGGGACGAACGTCCGTCGACCGAGAACGCCGACCTGTCGTTCGCCGTGGACGGAGGCGCCAAGGCGATCGCGCCGGTCGTCCGGGCACTCGACGACGCCGGGATCGACGTCGCGGCGCTGCAGGTCGTGGAACCCTCGCTCGACGACGTGTTCGTGAAGAAGACCGGGCATCACCTCGAGGGGACGGACGCCGCTGCCGACGCCCACGGGGTCGCGGTCCCCCCCGCGGTGGAGCCGGCATGATCCGCGCGTCGGTCGCGCTCGGCCGGCGCGGGCTGCGCAACGCCTTCCGGCGACCGCAGTTCCTCGCCCCCCTGATCATCTTCCCCACCTTGTTCCTGGCCGTGAACGTGGGCGGCCTGAACCGCACCACCGACCTGCCGGGGTTCCCCGAGGTCGACGGCTTCCTGGACTTCCAGCTCGCCGCCGCGATCACCCAGTCCCTCATGCTCGGAGGCGTGAGCTCCGGGATCGCCATGGCCCTGGAGATCGAGGGCGGGTTCTTCGACCGCATGGTCGCCGCGCCGATCCCGCGCACGGCGATCGTCCTCGGGCGGCTGATCACGACCGCGGTGCTGGCGGTCGCGCAGATCGCCTACTTCGTGGTCCTCGGACTGGTGTTCGGCGCCAGCATCAAGGGCGGCTTCGAAGGACTGCTCGTGATGCTCGGGATCGGCACCCTCGCGGGGATCGGGTTCGGCGCGATCGGGACGACCCTCGCGCTTCGCGCCAAGAGCGCATCGACCGTGCAGGGCATCTTCCCGCTGGTGTTCGTCGTGCTCTTCATCAGCAGCGCGTTCTTCCCGCGTGCGCTGCTCAGCAGCCCGTCCGACACGATCGCCGAGTACAACCCGCTGAGCTACATCGCCGACGGCCTGCGCGACCCGATCATCTCGACGGTCAACGCGGCACCGGTCCTCGAGGGACTGGCCGCCGCCGGACTCGTCGCGGTGGCCGGGACCGCCCTCTCCGTGCTCGCCCTCCGCGGAAGGCTGCGTGACGCATGACCGCCAACCTCCTCATCGTGCGCGCGCTCATGTTCCGCGCCCTCAACGAGATCACCCGCGTGCCCGGGGCCGCGATCCCCGGCGTCCTCGCGCCCACGATCTTCATGGTCGGGTTGGCGAGCGTGTTCGGGAAGGCCGCGAACCTCCCCGGTTTCACGAGCGAGGACTTCCTGACGTTCATCGTCCCGGTGGGCCTCCTGCAGGGCGCCGGGTTCACCGGCGCGGCGACCGGGGTGAACCTCGCCCGCGACATCGAACAGGGCTGGTTCGACCGTCTCCTGCTCTGTCCGTCCCCGCGGGCGGCGCTGCTCTCGGGCATCGTCGCGAGCGCCGGCCTGCGGTCCCTGCTGCCCGGAACGTTCCTGTTCATCGTCGCGGTGCTCCTGGGCGTCGACTTCCCGGGCTTCCTGGAGCTCCTCGTGGCGGTCCCGCTCGTCATGGGCTTCGCGTGCCTGATGGCGTGCTGGGGCGTGATCCTCGCGCTGCGGTTCCGTTCCCAGCAGGCGGCGCCACTCATGCAGATGGGCAACTTCATCGCGGTCCTGTTCTCGACCTCGTACGCGCCCAAGGAACTCCTCGCCAACTGGCTCGAGGTCTTCGCCACGTTCAACCCCGTGACGCTGATCCTCGAGGGGGTCCGCCAGGGCTTCGTCGGCCAGGTCACGTGGGCCGACACGTGGCCCGCGTTCCTGTCGCTGGCGGGCCTGCTGGCGATCTTCGGCGCGCTCGCCGTACGCGGGCTGCGGCGCTACGGCATCTGAGTGCCGGGGACACCGTCCCCGGCCCGGCTCACTCCGGGCGGTTCGTCGTCGCCGAGGGCTCGCGCAGCTTCACCGTGCCGACCGTCGGCAGGTTCGGCGCAGCGTCGACGCAGCTCGTGCGGGTGCAGCCGGCGCGTGTCGACTCGGCGGAGAACCGCACCGTCGCGGGCTTGCCGATCGAGCTCTGCGAGAACTTGACGACCACCGTGCGCTTGCTCGACCGGGTCACCTTCGCGCCGGTCACGCGCTCCGGGAAGTCGTTGGTGCGCTCGCGCAGGACGCTGCCGCGCAGCTTCTTGCCGCTCTTGGTCGCGGTGATGCACACCAGGTAGTCGGGCACGACGCCCTCGACCTTGCTGCCGCCGGTGTACAGCCGCAGGCAGATCGAGCCCGGCGGCCCCCCCTTGGAGGCCACCAGGTCCTTCGGGGCCCACGACTCGGTCGCCGTCACCGCGGCACGCAGCCTGCCGTCGGACGCCCGACCGAGCTGCACGCGCATCAGGTCGATGGCCTTGCTGGCCGCGTCGGTGCGCGAGTCCCGCACCACGACCGGACGTGTCGAGATCGCAGCCACGGCGACGGCACCGGCGGTCACGACGACGCCCAGGACGGTCAGGGCACCGGTGTTCCGGGCACGGCGCAGCGATCGAGGTGCATGTGCACCGCGTCCGCGGTGGCGCCCTCGGCGTCCGTGGTCATCAGATGGCCGCATGCGGGAATCATGACGAACCGGGCGCCCGGGATCGCCGATGCAAGGGCGCGCCCGTGGTGAGGCGCCACGAGCCGGTCCTCCTCGCCGTGGACCACGGTGACGGGGAAGCGCCCGAGATGGAACAGCCGGTCGCGGACGTCGTGGCGCGCGATCGCGAGCAGCTGGGCATACACCGTCGCGGGCGGCGTGGCGTCGCGCACCCGCATCTCGAGGTCCTCCGCGATGCGCTCGGGGGCGGCCTCGAACGTCTGGGGCGCGTAGAGCACACGGGACAGCACCGGCCAGGACCTCTCCGGCCCCAGGAGCGGGCGCAGGGCGCTCGCCCCCAGCAGCCGCCACGGGGGCTGCCCGGAGCGGGCCACGGCCGTGGTGCACCCCAGCAGCAGCGACCGGACACGGTCGGGGTGGTCCAGCGCCAGGTGCTGGGCGATCATCCCGCCCATCGACACCCCATGGACGTGGGCGGCCTCCATGCCCGCGTGGTCCAGCACCGCGAGCGCGTCCCCGACGAGATCCCGGAGGCTCAGGATCCCGCGGACCGGATCGCTCTCCCCCGTCCCGCGGTTGTCCATGACCAGCAGCCGCAGCCGCGGCTCGAGATGGGGCAGCAGCCGCCACCACGCGTTGCCGCTGCCCCCGAGCCCCATGATCAGGAGCATGGTGTCGGGGCCGTCCCCGACCTCGCGATAGTGGATCCGGGTGCCGTTGTGCTCGGCGAACGGCACCGCTGCTCAGCGGCCCTGGAAGGTCGCCTTGCCCGGCCCGTCCGTCAGGAACGAGCGGACCGCGTTGCGGAGGTCCTCGGTGGCGAACAGCGGTCCGCTGATCTCCCCCACGAGGGCGTCCGCGGCGCGCGGGTCCTGCCGGACCCCGGCCCGCACGAGCTGCTTGGTGGCGTGGTGGGCCTTCGTCGGGCCGCCGGCGATGCGCATCGCGAACGACCGGGCAGCCTCGTCGAAGCCGTCGGCCGGCAGCACGCGGTTGACGACGTTCCACGACGCGAGCGTCGCCGCGTCGTAGAGCTCCCCGGTGTAGATCAGCTCCCGAGCCCGCGCCGGTCCCGCCCGCTCGGCGAGCCGCTGCGGACCGCCCATGCTCGGGGTGAGACCCACGACGATCTCCACGAGCCCGAACCGGGCCTTCTCCGAGGCCACCAGCAGATCGCACGCGAGGCTGATCTCGAACGCCGCGGTGAGGCACAGGCCCTGCGCCGCGAAGATCGTCGGACACGGCAGGTCCTCGATCTGCTGCAGGGGGACGAACAGGGCGTCCCACATGGCCGCGCCCTGCTCGGGGGTGAGGCCCTCGAAGACGTGGACGTCGACGCCGCCGCTCACCACCTTGCCCTCCGCACGGATCAGGAGCCCGCGGGGCGGCTCGGCCGCAAGCGCGGCGGCGGCCTGCGTGAACCCGTCCATCATCGCCTGGTCGAAGAGGTTGAGCGGTGGGCTGTCGAAGGTCATGACGGCCAGCGGGTCGCTCTGCTCGAGCCGGACGGGCCCGAAGGTGTGGGTCACGCTCATGCCAGCTTCTCCCCGGTCGCGCGGATGTCGTCCATGTCACCGGGCGTCGGGACCCACGGCAGGCGCAGGTCGTCCTTGTCCGGTTGGTCCTTGTAGCGCGGGATCACGTGCAGATGGAAGTGGAACACGGACTGCCACGCGTCCTCTCCGCAGCAGTTCAGGAGGTTGACGCCGTCAGCTCCCAGCCGGTCCTTGGCGCGGGCGGCGATCTCACGCGCCAGATCGGTGCACGCGTGGAGATCCTCGGCCGGGATGTCCAGCAGGTCGGTGCTGTGCTCGCGCGGGATGACCAGGGCGTGGCCCGCGGTCCCCGGGTTGATGTCCATGAACGCGATCGCGCGCTCGGTCTCGGCGATCCGCGTGGACGGGATCTCGCCCTGGAGGATCTTGCAGAAGATGCAGTCGGGATCGGCTGGCATGGCCGGGACCCTACGGGATGCGCGATCAGTGGCCGCGAGCCGCCAGCCAGGCTCGTGCGTGCGCGACGGCCTGCTCGGGGGTCCCGATCTCCTGCGCGTAGTGGGCCGCGGCCACCTCGCGCAGCAGCTCGCCGAGGACGGGGCCGGGTGCGAGCCCGACGGCCTGGGCCAGCTCGTCGCCGCGCATGATCGCCTGCGGACGATCGCCGTCCTGCCACGCGCGGATCGCCGGCAGCAGCTCACGGGCCAGGTCGAGATGGATCTCCGTGGCCTCCTCGCTCTTGCGTCCGGTGGTGGCCAGGCGGTCGGCGACGCTCAGGAGCGTGACGTCGAGCGTCACCGGATCGGTCCGCACCAGGTAGTCGAACAGGCGGCGGTCGTCGACCGGGCGGTGGTGCACCAGGAACCCGAGCCGCAGGTGATGCCGCGACAGCAACGCGACGTGGCTCCGCAGGCGCTCGCTCGCGCGCAGCCGCGTGAGGATCTCGCGGGTGACGGTCGCGCCGAGCTCGTCGTGGCGCGGGAACCCCAGCACCTGGCCGTCGTCGGCCCGCAGCTGGGTCGCCGGCTTGGCGATGTCGTGCAGGAGGGCGCCCAGCCGCAGCGCGGTCCCGCGTGTCAGCTCGTCGGCGAGCGGCTCGTCGAGGAACGCGGCGATCGCGGCCCCGTGCTGCTCGCCGAGGGTCGCGCCGGGGTCGTCCTGCAGGGCGCAGACGGCCTCGAGCACGGCCAACGTGTGGTCGTGCACGTCACGGTCGTGGTAGGCGTTCTGCTCCACACCGCGCAGGGCCTCGAGCTCCGGCAGGATCCGGGCGCTCAGGCCCAGGTCGGCCATGAGCTCGAGCCCGTGGACCGCGCGGTCGCTGGCGACGACGCGACGGAACTCGGCGAAGACCCGCTCGGCAGCCACGCGCTCGATCCCCGGGGCGTGTTCACGAGCCGCGAGGATCGTGGGCGGTTCGGGCTCGAGCCCGAGCTCGCAGGCGAACCGCGCCAGGCGCAGGACACGCAGCGGATCGTCGGGGAACGACGCCCCCGTGACCATGCGGAGACGATGGCGCCGGATGTCCCCGGCGCCATCGTGCGGATCGATCAGCCGGCCGCCGGCCAGCGGTTCGGCGATCGCGTTGACGGTGAAGTCCCGGAGCGCCAGGTCCTCCTCGATACCCGTTCCGCGCATGGGTGCGAGATCGATCTGCCACGCGCGGTCGGGGCCGATGACGCGCCATGCCCCGTGCGTGTCGGACAGCGCGAAGGCGGGCCCGCCGACCGCGAGGGCCAGATGACGGGCCGCCGCCCGGACGTCTCCGTCGACCACGAGGTCGATGTCGTCGATCGCACGGCCCAGCAGGCGGTCGCGGACCGCGCCTCCGACGAGCCAGACGGACTCGTCCCTGAGGGCCGCACGGGCAGCGTCGAGCGCCTCGCTCACGCCGCCGCACCGCCGGAGGTCACGCGGGGCACCCGCGGCAGGAGACCGCAGGTGACCTCGTAGTTGATCGTCCCGAGGGCGGCCGCGAGATCCTCCGCCAGGATGCGCTCGTCGCCGTCGCGCCCGAGCAAGGTGACCTCGTCGCCCACCGTGACCCCGGCCCCGTCCGGCCCCAGGTCGACCGTCACGTTGTCCATGCTGACCGTGCCGACCTGCGGGAAGCGGCGGCCGGCGATCAGGACGTCGGCCGCACCGGTGAGACCGCGGCGCCACCCGTCCCCGTACCCGATCGGCACCGTCGCGATCACGGTGTCCTGGTCGGCGACGAACCGGCGGCCGTAGCCGACGCTCTGCCCGGCGGCACAGGCCTTCACCGCCGCCACGTAGGAGGTCAGTCCGAGGGCTGGGCGCAGGCCGGCCGCGTCGGGATCCTCGCCGAACGGATCCATGCCGTAGATCGCGATGCCGCAGCGCACGAGGTCCAGGTGCGCCGCCGGCTCGCGCAGTGTGGCCGCGCTGTTGGCGGCGTGGCGCACGAGGTCCGGATGCGCCGCCTTCAGCGGTTCGCACCACGCGAGGAACCGCTCGAGCTGCTCGGGCATGAACGCGTCACCCCGCTCGTCTGCGGTCGCGAAGTGCGTCATCAGTCCGACGGCCTGGAGCTCCGGCGCCTCGATCGCGCGGCGCACCAACGCGTCGGCCACGCGCGGGTCGCGCGTCCCCAGGCGCCCCATCCCGGTGTCGAGCTTGACGTGCACGCGTGCGGGCCGTCCGGTGGGCGCCGTCGCGGCGACGGCCTCCAGGAACTCCGGCGTCCAGGCGACGACGTCGGCGCCGGCTCCGAGTGCGACGGAAATCTCGTCCGGCGTCAGCGCCCCCATGATCAGGATCGGTCCGGTGATCCCGGCGTCCCGCAGGTCGACCGCCTCCTTCGCGGCGACGACGGCGATCCAGTCGGCACCGCCCGCCTGGGCCGCCCGAGCGGAGCGGACGGCGCCGTGCCCGTACCCGTCGGCCTTCACGACGGCCGCCAGGGCCGCCTTCCCGGCCACGGTGGCGCGCAACCGCCGCACGTTCGCGGCGATCGCGTCGATGTCGATCGTCGCCTGTGCTCGCTCCATCACTCCTCGGCGAGCGCCGCGAGCACGTCGATCCGGGTGACGAGGCCGACGAAGCGACCGTGCTCGACGACCGGCAGCCGGTTGTGCCCGCTCGAGGCGATCAGCTTCGCGGCGTCACGCACCGTCGCGGTGACGTCGATCGTGTCGGGGTCCTCGGTCATGAGGTCCCGCACCTTCGACGCGAACGCCTTGCGCAGGCGGCCCTCGAAGCGGTGCAGCGACTCGAGGAACACGATGCCGCCGAACAGCTCGATGTAGTGCGGGAGATGCAGGTCGCCCTGCTCGTCGGCGATGATCAGGTCGCGCTCCGTGACGATGCCGACGCAGCGGCCCCCGTCGTTGATCACGGGCAGGCCCGGGAGCTCGTTCCCTCGCATGAGCCGGATCGCCGTCTCGACGTCGGTGTCGGGCTCGACCGTGATCGGGTCGGCGTCCATGATCTCGGCGACGGTCTGCTGGGCCATGCGGGGCAGCCTACCTGTCGGACGCGTCGGCCCGGGCACGGCCGAGCGCCGCCACGACATCGCCGGCGATGACGCTGTCCACGCCGTGCTGCTCGGCAGCCAGGACGCCGGCGCGGAGGTGCAGCTGCACCCCCGTGCACGCGGCCGTGAACGGGTCGAGGTCCTTCGCCAGGAGGGCCGCGACGACGCCGGAGAGCACGTCTCCCGTTCCCGCGGTCGCGAGCCCCGGGGCACCGCCCTGACT
>NZ_JBFIGP010000134.1:0-9836 GCF_041602235.1 Paraconexibacter sp. | reverse complement strand
GGGTCCTCGAACACGGCGTCCTCGGTGTAGCAGGAGGCCATCGTCTGCCCGTCCCCGGCGTCCATCGCGGCGTAGAGCCGGTCGATCGTTGCGAGGTTGGCGGCGGCGGACACCTCCGGATCCTCTGCCGGACGGCGTGCGCCGTCAAGCGCAGATCTCCGCCAGCCGCTCGCGCCGCTGCCCACGCGCACGGTTCCGGTCACCTTCGGGCGTTCCTCGCGGGCGCGGTCCGGTTCCGGCGTCAGGCGGCCCGCGTGTCCCCCGGCAACATGCGCGACGGCAGCGGGGCGCCGTGCTGAGCCGCCGCGTCGGCCAGCCCGGACCACGGGACCAGCGGGACGGCGAGCGCTTCCGCGATGCGCTCGACCAGCCGCCGCCGTTCAGGCTCGTTGCGAGGGGGGTGGGCGAGCGCCTGGATGCGAGCGTGCTCGGCACGCAGGCCGTCGCGGTGGGCCTCGATGCGCCCCCAGACCGTCACGACCCCCTCCACCCAGTGCCACTCCCCGTACCACTGCTGGGTGCCGGGCGCGTGGTAGGCGTAGACCCCGCACTGGCAGTCGGCGTGGGGTGCGTCGTGCTCGCCGTCCAGCCAGCCCACGCCCCGGGTGAGCGAGCGGTTGGCGGGAAAGCAGACGGCGTGCATGTCGCGGCCGTCCCAGCGGCACGGGATGTACGGGGAGTGCAGGCGGTCGCCGACGATCCGCCACGCGCGAAAGCCCACGACCGGGACGACGAGGTCCGGGGCGCGGTCGCTCATGCCGGGGCGCGGTCGGGCTCGGGCTCCCGGGTGGGCGGCGCGGGTGCCGGCCGCGGAACGCGGTCGGGGGCGCGGGCGGGGTCGGGGGCGGGTTGCTGCTCCGGAACGACGACCGGTTCGACGACGATCGTTCGCGACGGTCCGGTGAGCGACATGACCCACCGAGGGTACCGGCACGACGCAGCGTCTCCGCGCCCTCGCCGCCTCCCCAGCGGCGAACTCGGTGGGCGGACCCTGCCGGAGCGAGGGTATCCCCACCAAGTTCGCCGCAACGCGGCGCGGCGGCACGACGCCGGGGCCGCGCGCCGGTCAGGCAGCCGCGCCGCTTCCGAGCACGACCGTGCACTGCGACGACCAGACGCCACCGTTGGCGTGCACGAGCGAGACGTCACGACCGACCTCGCGGATCTGACGCACGCCCTCGACCAGGAGGGGAAGGCCGTTCATGCCCGGATGCTGGAAGGAGAGCCCGCCGCCGGTGGTGTTCACGGGCAGCGATCCGCCGGGGGCGATCGCCCCGCTCTGCACGAAGGGGCCACCCTCCCCCTTGGCGCAGAAGCCGAGGTCCTCGAGGAAGACGATCGGGGTGATCGTGAACGCGTCGTAGAGCTGCGCCACCTGCACGTCCTGCGGTCCGAGCCGGGCCTCGGCGAAGGCGGCCGCCCCGGAGTCGACCGCCGTGGTCCGGACCAGATCGGGCATCGAGGAGACGTGCCGGTGGGCCTGGGTCTCGCCCACGCCGAGCACCAGCACCTCGCACGCGCTCGTACCCAGCAGGTCGCGCGCGCGCTCGCGCGAGACCACCACGACGGCCGCGCCGCCATCCGTCACCAGGCAGCAGTCCTTCACCCCGAGGGGATCGCACAGGCGCGGCGCGGCCAGGACGTCCTCGACGGTCAGGTCCTTCGTCGCCCACGCGGCGGGCGTTCCGTCCCAGGCCTGCGCCCACCGCCGTGCGCTCACCGCGACCTCGGCGAGCTGCTCGGGGGTCGTCCCGAACTCGTGCATGTGGCGTGATGCGGCCAGCGCGTACGCGGCGAGGGGAAGCATCGGCCGGTGCGGGGCCTCGTAGCGATCGATCTCCTGGACGGATGCGACCGCCCGACCCACCAGCCGCTGGGTCGAGCCGTAGGCGATCAGCGCGACGTCGCAGAGCCCCGCGGTGATCGCGGCCCGCGCGTGGTTGAGGTGGGCGATCGGCGACGACCCTCCGACCTGGGTCGAGTCGCCGTACCGGGGGGCGATGCCCAGCTCCTCGGCGAGGGTGACGCTCGCCCACGGCAACTGGGTCGATGCTGCGAAGACGCCGTCGACGTCCGCGGGCGCCAGCCCGCACTGCGCCAGCGCACGACGGGACGCCTGCGCCATCAGGCCGGCCGGCGTCGTCCCGACGGGCACGGAGCCCATGTCCGACAGCGCCGCCCCCGCGATCGCGACCGCGGCACGCAGGTCCGGAGCGCCGCTCACGACGCGTCCTCGTCGAGCCGGAAGACGGGAACCGGCACGGCGTCCTCTCCCTCCCGGTCCTCCCACTCGAGCACGACCCGCTGCCCGATCCGGACGTCCTCCGGCGCCACCCCCACGACGTGGCTCATCATGCGGAACCCCTCGTCGAGCTCCACGAGCGTGAGGTCGTAGGGCTCGGCCCCGCGGGGCCGCACCGTCGTCGTCGCGTACACGGTGCCCCTGCCGCGACTGATCGCCCAGGCCACCGCCGCGCCGACGCGAGGTCGGAAGACCGGGGTGCCGTCGGACGTCACCTGGTAGGCGAGCTCGCGTCGCCGCGCATACGCGTCCCAGGTGGCGTCGGGGGCCGGTTCGCGTGTCGCGTCCTCCATCGCGGCGCAGCATCGCGCATCCGGACGACGCGCTCACCCGTAGCCTGTATGAGGATGACGTCGTCTCCCGGGATCTTCGCTCGCGGCCCCTGGGCACCCGAGCAGGTGCGCGCCCACTGGCGCGAGGACATGTACGAGCCACCGGCCGAGGCGACCGCCGCCGCCGACGCCGCGATCACCGCCCTGGCCGAGCGTGGGTCCCCCAGCCACGACGGCCTCGGGGCGCGATTCGTGTCGCATCGCGAGGAGGAAGGGCTCCTGGTCGTCGAGATGCAACCCGCCCGCTGGGGCCTGCGCCTCGTCGACCGCGACGCGTCGCAGTCGATGGCGGCCCTGTGCGTCACGCGCGCCTACGACGGCCGCTGGCTCGCCGGACGCCGCTCCGCGTGGCTGTCGACGTGGGCGGGGCGCTGGGCGCTGGGCGCCGGTGGCGCGGTGGACGTCGGGGAGTCCCCTGCCCAGACCCTGACCCGTGAACTGCACGAGGAGTGGCAGCTCACCGCCGAGCGCGTCCAGGTCGAGGCGCTGGTGCGCCTGCCGCACCACATGATCATGGTCGTCGGCCAGGCCTGGCTCCCGGAGGGCGCCGAGGAGGCTCTCGTCATGGACGACGAGCACGACGCCCACGCGTGGTGGCCGGCCTCGATCGACGAGTGGCCCGCGGAGGCCGACGAGCCGCTCCGTCGCATGGCCGGGCTGCTCTCCGCCACCGAGCGCTGACCCGCGTGCTCACCCGCAGCCGCCTGAAGTGGGCGTCGTTCTCCCACTCGCTCGTCTACCTGGTCCTGCTCGTCGCATGGGCCATCCCCGGGCTCCATCCCGTGGAGTTCGTCTTCGGGATGGCGCACGGCCTCGGATGGTTCGCGATGTGCGCGCTGGCGTTCGCCGGCGTCCGCGGTCGCCTGATCGACCTGCGCCTCGCTGTCGCGATATCGGTGCTCGGCGCGATCGGCCCCTTCATCGGGTCCGCGGAGTTCGTCCGCCAGGACCGCGAGAGGGCTCGCACCACCTCCGACACGTGACCGTCCGGTGACCTGAGAGGCAACCCGCCGGACCTCTTGCTACGCGCGCGCTAGAGTCAGTGTTCATGGCGGTCAACACGACGGTTCAGGTGGTCGCGCCCGGTGCGGGCGAGTCCGTGACTGAGGGCGAGATCCTCGAGTGGCACGTGAAGGAGGGTGACCACATCGCGGAGGGCGAGACGATCGTCGAGATCTCCACGGACAAGGTGGATGTCGAGGTTCCGGCCCCTGCCTCCGGGACCGTGGTCAAGCTGCACGTCGAGGAGGGCGAGACCATCACGGTCGGCCAGCTCCTCGCCGAGCTGTCGACGTCCGAGGGCGCGGCACCCGCCGCCGCCGACGGAGCCGACGGGTCGGAGCTGTCGACCTCGAACGTCGCCGACGAGGCCGACGGCTCCCAGGATCCGGCCACGACCGAGGCCCAGACCGCCAGTCCCGGCCAGGTCATCGACATCGTCACCCCCGGGGCGGGCGAGTCCGTCACCGAGGGCGACATCCTCGAGTGGCACGTCAAGGTCGGCGACGTGGTCGAGGCCGACCAGACCATCGTCGAGATCTCGACCGACAAGGTCGACGTCGAACTGCCGGCGCCATCGGCGGGCACGATCACGGAGATCCTCGTCGAGGAGGGCGACACGGTCACGGTCGGCCAGGTCATCGCGCGGATGGAGACCGGCGACGCCGGCGACACCGGCGCGCAGACCCCGGCCCCGACCGGCGACGCCGCCCCGTCCGCCGCGCAGAGCGCCGGCAACGGCGCGGCCGTGCCCGACGGCACGCGCGTCTCCCCGGTCGCCGCCCGGGTCGCTGCCGCGGAGGGCGTGAGCCTGGGCAACGTCACCGGCACCGGCCCCGGCGGCCGCATCACGAAGGCCGACGTCCTCGGCGCCGGGTCCGACGGCTCCGGCCCCAACGGCGCGACCGCCGCCGCGGGCTCGACCAGCAAGGCCATCAAGGGCGGGGCGGCGATGCTCGCCCGCTACATGGACGAGTCGCGCGCGATCCCGACCGCCACGTCCTTCCGCACGATCACGGTCACCGCGATGGACGGCCGGCGCAAGCAGCTCAAGGAAGCCGGCAAGAAGGTCTCCTTCACCCACCTGATCGCCTACGCGATCGCGCTCGCCGCCACCGAGGACATGCCGGTGATGGCCCACCACTTCGACGAGGTCGACGGCAAGCCCCACCGCGTCGACGACGGAGCCGTCAACCTCGGCATCGCCGTCGACGTCGAGAAGAAGGACGGCAGCCGCACCCTGATGGTCCCGGTGATCCGAGACGCCGGGCGCCTCTCGTTCCAGGGCTTCCTCGACGCGTTCGGCGACCTGATCGCCCGCGCGCGGGAGAACAAGCTGACCGCGGACGACCTCGCCGGGGCCAACATCTCCCTCACCAACCCGGGCGGCATCGGCACGATCGCCTCCGTCCCGCGCCTGATGGTGGGCCAGGGCACGATCATCGCCACGGGATCGATCGCCTATCCGGTCGGGCTGGGCAACATCGGCGCGGCGATCGGCGCCGAGAAGGTCATGTCGATGACCTCGACCTACGACCACCGGATCATCCAGGGGGCCGAGTCGGGCCAGTTCCTGAAGGTCGTCGAGGAGTACCTGCAGGGCGAGCACGGCTTCTACGAGAAGGTCTTCGCGGACGTCGGCGCGCCGCTGGGCACCGCCCCGCAGCCGCCGCAGCCGACCGTCGCGGCCGGGGCCGCCCCCGTCGCCGCCGCCGCAACGGCGATGCCGTCGGAGGAGCTGCTGCAGGCCGTGCAGGCCGCCACCTCGCTGCTCAAGGCGCACCGCACCCACGGCCACCTCGCCGCTCGCCTCGACCCGCTGGGCTCGGAGCCCGAGGGCGACCCCGCGCTCGACCCGCAGCCCCTCGGCCTCACCGACGAGCTGCTGACGCAGATCCCGGCGAAGATCCTGCGGACGCACGTCCCGGGCTCGACCCTGGCCGACGCCCTGCCCCATCTGCGCGCGACGTACTGCGGCACGATCGCCTACGAGGTCGAGCACATCGCCTCGCACCGCCAGCGCACCTGGCTGCGGGAGAAGATCGAGTCCGGCGCCTACCGCGCGCCCCTGAGCTCCGACGAGCAGAAGGCCCTGCTCAAGCGCCTCATCGAGGTCGACGCGTTCGAGCGGTTCATGCACAAGGCGTACCTCGGGCAGAAGCAGTTCTCGATCGAGGGCCTCGACATGACCGTCCCGATGATCGACGAGATCATCCAGCTCGCCGCCGGCGACGGCGCTCGCGAGGTGGTCGTGGGCATGGCCCACCGCGGCCGGCTCAACGTGCTCGCCCACAACCTCGGGCGACCGTACGAGACGATCTTCGCGGAGTTCGAGGGCGCTGCCACGCTCGAGGCGATCACGACGATCCCGCAGGGCGGCACCGGCGACGTCAAGTACCACCACGGCGCGCAGGGCAGCTACCAGCTGCCCGGCGGCGAGTCGATCCTGGTCAACCTCGAGAGCAACCCGTCGCACCTCGAGTTCGTGCACCCGGTCGTCCTGGGCGCCACCCGTGCCGCGCAGACCACCCGGCAGGGCCCGCACGCCCACCGCGACCCGACCGAGGCGGTCCCGATCGTCCTGCACGGCGACGCGGCCTTCCCCGGCCAGGGCGTCGTCTCGGAGTCGCTGAACCTGCAGGCCCTCGACGGCTACCAGGTCGGCGGCACGATGCACATCATCACGAACAACCAGGTCGGGTTCACCACCGACCCGGAGGACTCCCGCTCGACGCGGTGGGCCTCCGACCTCGCCAAGGGCTTCGACGTGCCGATCATCCACGTCAACGCCGACGACGTGAGCTCCTGCATCCATGCGGTCCGCCTGGCGTTCGCCTTCCGCCAGGAGTTCGGTCACGACGTGCTGATCGACCTCATCGGCTACCGCCGCTTCGGGCACAACGAGGCCGACGAGCCGGCCTACACCCAGCCCGAGATGACCGTGAAGATCAAGAAGCACCCGCGGGTCAGCGCGCTGTACGCCAAGGAGCTGGTGGAGGCGGGCACCATCCCGCAGGGCGACGTCGACGCCATGACCCAGACGATCTGGGACGAGCTCACGGCGCTGCACCAGAACCTCAAGGCGCAGATCCAGGCCAGCGCGGAAGCGGGGACGATCGAGCAGCAGACCGGCGAGTACCAGCTCGACCGCTCGCCCTCACCCGAGGTCAAGACGGCGGTCAGCGCCGACCGGCTCCGGGTCCTCAACGAAGAGATCCTGACCCACCCGGACGGCTTCACCGTCCACCCGAAGCTGGTCAAGCAGCTCGAGCGACGCCGCGCGGCGCTCGGCGAGGAGGGCGGGATCGACTGGGCGCACGCCGAGTCCCTGGCGTTCGCGTCGCTCCTGACCGAGGGGATCCCGATCCGCCTCACCGGCCAGGACGTCGAGCGCGGCACCTTCAGCCAGCGTCACCTCGTGCTGCACGACGCCAAGACGGGCCAGACCGTCTCCCCGATCCAGAACCTGCCGGGAGCGCTCGCCCCGTTCGAGCTGCACAACTCCCCGCTGAGCGAGATCGCCTGCCTGGGCTTCGAGTACGGCTACTCGCAGGAGGCGCCGGAGACCCTCGTGCTCTGGGAGGCGCAGTTCGGGGACTTCGCGAACGGCGCACAGGTCATCATCGACCAGTTCATCGTCTCCGGGCTCGCCAAGTGGGGCCAGTCCTCGCGGCTGACGCTCCTGCTGCCGCACGGCTACGAGGGCTCCGGCCCGGAGCACAGCTCCGCACGGCTCGAGCGCTTCCTCACCCTCGCTGCCGAGGGCAACATCCGTGTCGCGAACCTCACGACACCCGCGCAGTACTTCCACCTGCTGCGCCGTCAGGCGCGGATCGCCAAGCAGCGGCCGCTGGTCATCATGACCCCGAAGTCGCTGCTGCGCCTGCCGCAGGCCACGAACCGGATCCAGCACCTCGCCGACACGCAGTTCTTCCCGGTGCTCGGCGAGCCGCGGGTGCCGGTGGAGAAGGTCACCCGCCTGCTGCTGTGCACGGGCAAGATCTACTACGACCTCGTCGGACACCCCTCTCGCGAGGGCAACGAGGGCGTCGCGATCGGCCGCGTGGAGCTGCTCTACCCGTTCCCGGAGGGCCAGCTGCGCGAGCTCGTCGACACCTACCCGAACCTCAAGGAGGTTCTGTGGGTCCAGGAGGAGCCGCGCAACATGGGTGCCCGCGCGCACATGTTCCCGCGCCTGATGCAGATGCTGCCGGAGCACCTCGCCCTCGGATACGTCGGCCGCCCGGAGCGGGCCAGCCCGGGCGAGGGCTACCCGGCGGCCCACAACACCGAGCAGACACGGATCCTGCGCACCGCCCTGGACCTCTCGGTGCCGGTGTCGCTGTACCCGAAGAAGACGCCCGGCGAGCGTTAGCGTCCCAGCGCCCGCGCGACCGCGGGCGCCGCCGGGCTGATGTCGCTGCTCAGCCGCGGCAGCAGCTCGGCCCAGCCCGGCTGGAGCTCGATGGCGCGTCGCACGCGCTCGAGCGCCAGCACCTGATCGCCTGCGTCCCACGCCGCGAGTCCCGCCCAGAACAGCAGCTCGTGGTTGTCGGGGACCAGCGCGGCCGCGCGGCCGTAGCGCTCGCCGGCCTCGGCGTGCCGTCCCTCACCGATGAGGTCGTCCCCCTCGGTCGCCAGGGCGTAGGCGTCGGAGAGCACGAGGAGGCGCTCGAGCTCGTCCAGCGGCTCGGGGTGGTCGTCGACGCGCACGTCGGTGACGGTCCGCCAGCGCTCGCCCGACGCCGGGGCGACGACGATGGCCGCCGACTGCCGCCCCCGTACGTCCCCGCCCGCGGCCTCGGCGGCCCGGAGTGCCGCAAGCAGGCGTCGAGCCAGGGGGACCGCGGCTCCCGCCTCCGAGAACGCCCGCGCCATCTCGGGCCAGACCCGCTCGGAGGCCATCATGTTCGCCTGCACGCTGAACCCCGATCCGCTGAGGTGCCCCGCGAACGCGATGCAGCCCTCGCCGGTGTGCGTCGCGACGCTGCCGTGCCCATCGACGACGCTGACCTGCCGGAACCGCGCCGCGGGATCGGCAGCCAGCAGGGAGTCGAGGGCCTCCCGCGGGGCCTCCCCGGCCTCGAGACGGTCCAGCAGCTTCGGGCCGAACGCCTTCTCGGCGACCGACTGGGTGCAGACCGCGCCGATGCCGGGGCGGACCCACGGCACGATCGGGCCGACCGCGAACCAGTGCGACTGCACGGCTGCGCCCAGCATGCCCGTGCGCTGGTCACGTGCGACGATCGAGTACGTGCCTCGCCGGATCACCGACCGCACGATACCCCGGGCACAGGCGGGCGACCGCATCGCGCTCATCCGCGAACGGGCCCGGCGCGTGCCGCCGGGCTTCGTCACGACCTACGGGGATCTGTGCCCGGACGCCCCGCGCCTCGCGGGAACGGCGATGCGCCACGCCGGTGACCACGACGTGCCGTGGTGGCGGGTGGTCCGCAGCGACGGGTCGCTCGCGGTGGGCGCGCGGCAGCGGGCTCTGCTGCAGGCCGAGGACGTTCCCTTCCGGGCCGGGGGCGAGCGCGTGGACCTGCGCGCAGCGCGTCTCCCGCCCGAGGTCCTCTGACCCGGGCGCTCAAGTTCGCGGCCCTCGGGTCGATGATCCAGTGATGACGTCGTCCCCGCGTCAGTCGTCCCGCGTGCTTCCGATCGCCGTGGCGCTCGGCGTCGCCTACGCCGTGCTCTACACGGTCATCGACGTCTCGTCGGACTTCGGCAGCACGATCGGGTCGCCGTTCTGGCCCGCCGCCGGCGTGACCGTGGTCGTCCTGCTCCTGCGGCCGTACCGGGACTGGCCGGTCCTGCTCGGCGTCGTGATGGGCGTCGAGACGCTGCTCGACGTACGCGCCGGGTTCGGTGTCCCGGTGAGCGTGGCCATGGGCCTGGCGAACACGGCCGAGCCGCTGCTCGCCGCGACGCTGCTGCGACGCGGCGGGAGAGAGGCTCCGGACCTGCGGCGCAAGGACGGGCTCGGGCGCTTCCTGCTGTACGCGGTGATCGCCGGGCCGCTGCTCGGCGCGAGCATCGGCACGTTCGGCCCGGCCCTGGTCGCGGGAGACGCGATCCTTCCGCGGCTGCCGCGCTGGTTCGTGGGCGACGCGGTCGGCGTCCTGGTGATCGCTCCGGCCGTCGACGCCGTGCTGCGCGGCCGCACCGACCGCTCGATGGTGCTGCCGCTGCTCGCCGTG
>NZ_JBFIGP010000133.1:0-9856 GCF_041602235.1 Paraconexibacter sp. | reverse complement strand
TCGCCGTGGTGGAACTCGACGTTCCCGTGGGAGGCGAGCATCTGCTGGGCGCGCTCGAGCATCTCGCTGCTGACGTCCACGGCGTGGACGTGGGCCGTCCGGTCGGCCAGGACGCGCGTGAACCGTCCGACACCGCACCCGAGGTCCAGGGCCACGGCATCCGGCGCGATCGCGGGCGCGTCGCTGCGCTGCAGCAACTCGTCGAGGAGCCGCTCGCCCTCCGCCCAGAACCAGGCCTCGTCGCCGGTACCGCGATCGCGGTCGTACCGCAGCCGGTCGTCGACGAAGAACAGCGCGTCCTCACGGGCGCGCTCGTCCCAGAAGTCGGACATGTGCGAGGGCTCGAGCATCCCGTGGGACGGTACCGAGCGCCGCGCGGACGGGTACGGTGCCTGCGGATGCGCCGAGCGAGCATCATCGTCCCCGCGCGGAACGCCGCCGCGACGCTGCCCGCGCTGCTGGACGCGCTCGCGGCGCTGGACCTCCCGGCGGGCACGAACGTCGAGGTGGTGCTCGCCGACGATGGGTCGACGGACGGCACGCCGGACCTGGCTCGCGCGCACCCGCTGCCGGTGCACGTCCTCACGAGCCCCGGGCGCGGGCCCGCTGCCGCCCGCAACGCCGCCGCGGCGCAGGCGCGCGGTGACGTCCTGGCGTTCACCGACGCCGACTGCGCCCCCACCCCGCGATGGCTGGCCGCGGGCCTCGCGGCGCTCGACGCCGGCGCCGACATCGTGCAGGGCGTGGTCGCGCCGCCCCCGGGCGTCCACGTCGGTCCGTTCGATCGCACCGTCCGGGTCGGGCAGCCCACAGCGCTGTACGAGACCGCGAACCTGCTCGTGCGGCGCCGCACCTTCGACGATCTCGGTGGCTTCGAGAGCTGGCTGGGCACGGGCACGCAGAAGGAGCTCGGCGAGGACGCCTGGTTCGGCTGGCGGGCGGTGCGGTCCGGGGCGCGTCCCGCGTTCTGCGCGGAGGCGGTCGTCCATCACGCGGTGTTCCCCGGCACCGCCCGCTCGTTCGTCGCCGAGCGGCTGCGCCTGCGGTTCTTCCCGGCGCTCGTGCGCCGGATCCCCGAGCTGCGGGAGGCGTTCTGCTTCAGGCGCTGGTTCCTGACCTCCCGCACCGCGCGCTTCGACCTGGCGCTGGCCGGGCTGTGCGGAGCACTGCTGGGACGGCGGCGGTGGCCCCTGCTGGCCGCCCTGCCGTACCTGCGCCAAGTCGCGGGCCTCGCGACCCCGTGGGGCCCGCGTCGCGCTCCGCTCGTCGCCGCCGCCAACGTGGCCGCCGACGCCGTCGGGGCGGCCGCGCTGGGCCTCGGCTCGGCCCGTTCCCGGACCCCGCTGCTCTGAGAGGAGCCCGAGCCGGGCAGCGCCGGCGTGCCCCCTCGGGCACCGTGGCGTAACGCCGCGCCGCGCCAGGGTTAGGTCACGGCGTGGCCGCCCCTCTCCAACTCCAGTCGCTCGAACGGCTCGGGGACTCGTTCGCCGGCGAGCACTCCGTCGAACGCAAGCGGATGCTCGTGATCGTGAACCCGTACGCGACGACCGTCAGCGACCGGCTCAAGAACCTCGTCGTCTACGCGCTCCAGGGGCGCTACGACGTGCAGGCCGTCGACACCCAGCGGCGCGACCACGCCACCGAGCTCTGCCGCGAGGCGGCACAGGAGGGCATCGACGTCGTCGTGGCCTTCGGCGGTGACGGCACGCTCAACGAGGCCGCCAACGGACTCGCAGGATCGTCCGTCCCGCTGACGACGCTCCCCGGCGGCGCCACCAACGTCTACTGCAAGATGCTCGGCATCCCGGGCGACATCGTGGACGCCACCGAGCACCTCCTGCGACTGGCCGACCGGTGGGAGCCCCGCCGCGTCGACCTCGCGAAGGCCAACGACCGCTGGTTCACCTTCTCCAGCGGCGTCGGGCTGGACGCGAGCGTGGTGCACCGCGTGGACCTGCACCCGCGCATGAAGACGCGCCTCGGGGCCTACTACTTCACCTACGCCGGCATCACGACCTTCCTGAAGGACTACGTGCTGGGTCCCCCGCGGCTCGAGGCGGTGCTGGCCGACGGCACCACGTTCCCCGGCGTGACCTCGATCGTCCAGAACGGCGACCCGTTCACCTACTTCAAGAACCACCCGATCAAGCTGGTCGAGGGACAGACGCTCGACTCCGGTTCGCTGAGCGGCATCGTGCTGCAGCGCTCGACCCCGACCGTCATGCCGGGGGTCATGTTCCGGCTCTTCTCCGAGCGGGCCAGGATCACCGGCCACCGGGCGGTCAGCGGGTTCGAGGAGGTCCCGACCGTGACCATCCGGTCGGCCGACGAGCGTCCCCTGCCGCTGCAGGTCGACGGCGACTACATCGGCCACGTCGACGAGGTGGCGTACTCGCTCGCGCCGGGCGGCCTGACCGTCGTCGCCTGAGGCCGCGGGCCCGTGGCGCTGTTGTGGCCGCGCCGCAGGTTCACTCGGGCGCCGAGGTTGCCTGTCGTTCAGGCGCAGCTTTCGACGTAGTCCACTTCGGGGATCCGGCCGGTGACGACCGATGTGACCTTTCCGCTCGCGTTCGTCTCGAACACGATGCGGCGGTTGCGGGTGGTGACCCTGAGGTACTTCCCGCCCGGCACATACGCGTGCGGGCGGGCGCTGATCCTGCGCCCGTACCGCGCGTACACCCTCTTGACGGTGTCGCGAACGTGAACGCCCTTGCGAGTTCGGTATCGGGAGGTGCCCACATCGATGCGGATGAGCCGCCCGTGGCTGAACATGCCGTAGACCTTGCTGCCGAGCTTCGCCGTCCCGCACGAGCGGTCGTTGAAATAGGTGACGTCGGGGCGACGCCCCGAACGATCTGCGATCTGCGACACGGTCATGCCGATCTGGATCGTTCCCAGGCCGTTCTTGGTGATGCGGTCCGACGGCCGGAACCCCTCTGCGGCGCTGCAGACCCCGAGGACGGTGGCCGTGACGGTCACACAGGCGAGCGCTCTGGAGCGGTTCGAAACCTCTGACATGGTGCCCTCGCCAATCGTTCGGGGACGAACCCTGTTCCGTCCCACGTCCCGACCCTAACAGCGGGCGGGGCGGCCATGTGGCCGCAGGGTCGGCTCGTGACCAGTTCCCGACCTGCTCACCCCGGTGACGGGTGCTCGTCCCCGACCCGCGCGAACACCGCCAGGTCGATCCGTTCGTCACCGTGCCACTCGAACGACCGCAGCGTCCCCTCGTAGGTGAACCCGCAGCGCCGAGCCACCGCCGCCGACGCCCCGTTGCGGGCGTCGATCCGCAACTCGACCCGGACGAACCCGTGGGTCGCGACCGCCCAGTCCGTCAGCAGGGTCACCGCGGTGCTGGCCGCACCGCGACCCCGGCCCCACGGCGCGAGCCAGTACCCGACCTCCACGCGCGCGTTCGGCCAGTCGATCCGCAGCAGCGACACCGCTCCCAGGAAGCGGTCGGTGTCCCGGTCGGCGATCGCGAACATCAGCTCCTCCCCGTCCCGGGCCGCGCGGGGCTGCGCGTCGAAGCGCCGGCGGACCTCGTGCAGCGGGATCGCCGCGGGGATCCCGGTCCAGCGGGGGACCTCGGGGTCCTGCATCCCCTGGTGGATCTCCTCCAGTTCAGCGCGCGCCCAGGGCCGCAGGAGGATGTCGGCCGCCGCGAGCGGCCGGTCGGGATGCCGCAGCTCAGGCACGGGGCGACTGGCGCCACCTGCGGACGTAGGCGGCCTGCGTCAGGACGGCGGCGCCCACGCCGGCCAGGAGGTGACGGTCACCCGCCACGCTGACGGCGAAGAGGAACGGCAGGGCGATCAGGAGGTACTCGAGCGTGCGGGGCCGCGGCAGGCTCGCGAGGTCCACCCCGGCCGCCCGGGCGGCGCGGACCTCGACGGCGCCCGCGGCCGCCAGTGCCGCCACCCCCAGCAGCGAGGTGACGACGGCCGAGACGTCGGCGAGCGCGAGCCCGAGCAGCGCGACCGCGCCGCCGAGCAGGCCGATCAGGATCGTGTCGGCGAACACCGGATCAGTCGATGACGATGCCGATGCTGACCCGCGTCACGCGGCGTGTCTTCGTGCTGATGCGGAAGTCGGTCACACGATCCCCCGGCTTGAACCCGCCGCGGGTGCACATGCGGTGCGTCTTGGCGTAGGTCGTGCACTTCAGGCCCTTGATCCGTCGGCGCAGCACCTTCTCGGAGCTGCCGACCCCCACGTCGTTGGAGGTGCGCTGCTTCTTGGACCGCGTGGTGAGGGCGAAGACCGTCGGCTGATCTCCGCGGAAGAGCGACACCTCGGTCAGGCCGTACCGCAGCACGGTGTACTTCCCGAAGATCTCGCTGGTCTCGGTGCGCACCGCGCTGGGCTTCCCGAGCACCTCCTGCACCTGCGCGCGGTCCATGCCGATGGAGACCCCGGCGATCGACTTCTGCACGACGATGCTGGCGTCCGCGGCGGGCGCTGCGCACAGGACGCCGACCGCGGTCGCCGCGATCGGAAACGCTCTCTTCATGGTGGTTCAGGCTCCTGGCGTGACGCGGTACGCGTCGAACACGCTGTCGATGTTGCGGAGACGACTGATCGTCGCCTTGAGGGCTTTGGTGTCGCCGACCTCGACGACGAAGCGATTCTGCACCATCGGCGGGCTCACGACGCAACGCGCCTCCACGATGTTCAGGCCGCCCTCGGCGAACGTCCGCGAGAGATCCTCGAGCAGCCGGTGCCGGTCCCAGGCGTCGACCTGCAGTTCGACCCGGAACGACGTCTCGTGGTCGCCCTCCCAGTGGACGCGCACGAACCGCTCCGGGTCCTTGCGCAGCGCCGCGGAGTTCGGGCAGTCGTCACGGTGGATCGTGATGCCGCGGCCGAGGCTCACGTAGCCCACGATCGGATCACCCGGCACCGGTCGGCAGCACTTGGCGAGCCGCAGCTGCACGTTGTCGACGCCCTCGACCATGATGCCGTAGCTCGCCGAGCTCCCGGTCGGCTGGCGACGCTGGCGCCGGGTGGAGATGAGCGACTCCGCGGCGGTCTCCTCGCCCTCCGCGGCCTCGCCCTGCTTCAGGCGCTGGAGCACCTTGTTGGTGACGACCTTCGAGCTGATCTTCGCGCCACCGAGCGCGATGTAGAAGTCGTCCGCCTTCTTGAAGCCCATGTCGCGGATCACGTCCGCCAGCAGCGGCGACCCGGTGATCTTCTGCGCCGGGAGGCCGGCCTTCTTGAACTGCTCCTGCAGCAGCTCGCGGCCGGTGTGCTCGGTGTCCTCGCGCGACTCGGCCTTGAACCACGCCTTGATCTTGTTGCGGGCGCGCGTGGTGCGCACCAGCGCCAGCCAGTCACGCGACGGGCCCCGGTCGCGCTTGGAGGTGAGGATCTCCACGATGTCGCCCGAGCGCAGCTCGTAGTGCAGCGGGACGATCTTGCCGTTGACGCGCGCCCCGACGCAGCGGTGCCCGACGTCGGTGTGGACCTCGTAGGCGAAGTCCAACGGGGTGGCCCCCGCGGCGAGCGACTTGACCTCGCCCTTCGGCGTGAAGACGAAGACCTCCTCGGAGAAGAGGTCGGCCTTCACCTGCTCCATGAACTCGCGCGGGTCGACGTCCTCCTGCTGGTCGTCCAGCATCGAGCGCAGCCACTCGAGCTTCGCCTTCCCGTCGGTCGGGATCGGCGGACGCGACGAGCCACCCTTCGCGCCCTGCTTGTAGATCCAGTGCGCGGCGACGCCGAACTCCGCCATCGCGTGCATCTCCACGGTCCGGATCTGGATCTCGAGCGGCAGCCCCTCGGGTCCGATCACCGTCGTGTGCAGCGACTGGTACATGTTGAACTTCGGCATCGCGATGAAGTCCTTGAAGCGCCCGGGCAGCGGCTTCCACAGCGAGTGGATGACGCCGACCGCGCCGTAGCAGTCCTTCACCGACTCGACGATCACCCGCATCGCCGTCAGGTCGTAGATCTCGTTGAACTCGCGACCCTTCTTCGTCATCTTCGTGTAGATGGAGTAGAAGTGCTTCGCGCGCCCGGAGATCTCGGCGTCGATGCCCAGGGCCTCGAGCTCTCGCGAGAGATAGAGCCCCGCCTTGGCGACGTAGGTCTCGCGCTCCTCGCGCTGCTGGTTCACCAGGCCCTTGATCTCCTGGTACTTGCGCGGGTGCAGCGTCGCGAACGCGAGATCCTCGAGCTCCCACTTGATCGCGTGGATACCGAGGCGGTGCGCGATCGGGCCGTAGATCTCCAAGGTCTCCTTGGCCTTGTCGATCTGCTTCTGCTTGGGCATCGCGGCGATCGTCCGCATGTTGTGCAGACGATCGGCGAGCTTGATCAGGATGACCCGGATGTCCGAGGCCATCGCGACCATCATCTTGCGGTAGTTCTCGGCCTGCGCCTCGTCGCGGGACTGGAACGTGATGCCGGTGAGCTTCGTGACGCCGTCCACGAGCGCGGCGACCTCGTCGCCGTAGCGGACCCGGACCTCCTCCAGCGACGCCGACGTGTCCTCGACCGTGTCGTGGAGCAGCGCCGCGACCAGCGTCTCGGTGTCGAGTCGCATGCCGGCGCAGATCTTCGCGACGCCGACCGGGTGCACGATGAACTCCTCGCCGCTCTTGCGGCGCTGATCGGCGTGGTGCTCGCAGGCGAAGACGAACGCATCCTCCACCCGGTCACGGTCCACGGTGATCGCGGCGTCCTCCGCGTGCTCCTCGACGATCGCGAACAGGTCCGAGAGCAGGCGCTTCTCGGTCTCGGTCAGGTCCTTGCGCTCGACCGTCGAGCGGGACTCCGGATCGACGACGGCGCCCACCGGGCGCCGTTCCTTCAGGCCGCCGACGCTGCTCGGGACGGGTTCGTCAGCCATGGTGCCCCCTCGCGAAGTCGCGTGCTGCAGGCCCGGAAGCAGGCCGAGTCCTCGAGGTCCGCGCGCCCGACGTCGCGCAACTGCGCGGCGAACGCGTCGCGGTCCACGTCGGCCAGGCCGAGTTCGTCGAGGACGAGCAGCAGGCGGCCGGCCAGGACCGGATGACGCGGATGCTCCCCGTCCCCGCGCAGGGCGTCCTCGAGTGCGGCCCCGGAGCGCAGCGAGCGATAGACCTCGGCGAGCGGCTCGCGAAGGGTGTGCAGATGGGTGTGGACATCCGCGGCAAAGCGTAGCTCAGCGTTCCCCCACGCCTGATGGGCCATCCGGTCGGGGTCCCCGCCCAGCAGCAGCGCCATGAGGGCGGGATGCCCGGGCGGGTCGAGCAGGACGACGTGCTCGTAGGCGTCCAGGATCTCGGGTCGGTGGCAGAGCGCGTCGAAGGAGGCGAGGGCGAACCCTCCGATGCGCCCCGCCAGGTGGCGCTCACGGGTCGTGCTGTCGGCGCACGCCACGAGCACGGACTCCCCGGAGGCCACGAGGGCGGCGACCGTGCCGATGATGCTGCGCCCGCAGCGGTCGAGGACCCGGCGGCGACTGGCAGGCGCGGGCAGGCTGTCGTAGAGGGCGGGCGGTGCGGCCGCCGCCGCGAGCACGGCCTCACGCCAGGTCGTCGGCGCGCCGAGGTGCTCGATCGGCGCCGGAGCGACCGCGGTCGCGTGACGCAGCAGCAGGCGCGGCTCGGTCGCGCCGTTCCACACGTTGACCTCGAGGCCGAAGGTCGCGTCGACCGCGATGTCGTGCCCCTCGGGCAGCGCCGTCGTGCCGAAGGCGACGGCGCCGGCGCGCACGCCGCCGGACTCGACCGTGAACTTCAGATGCCGCCCCTCGCCCATCGGGCGCGCTTCGCTGAGGCGGCACGCCGGCACGAGCAGCGCCGGTTCGCGGTTGCCCTCACCGAACGGCGCGAGGATCTGGAGCTCCTCGGCGAGCTCCAGCCCGAGCTCCTCACCCGTCACGATCGCGTCCACCCGGGCGACCGGCACGAGGTCCTCGGGACGCAGCACGCTGTCGGCGTGCCGCTCGAACGCCGCGCGCAGCGCCGGCAGGTTCGTCGGGTCGACCGTGCAGCCGGCAGCGGCCCGATGGCCGCCGTGGCGGAGCAGCAGCTCGGCGCACGCGTCCAGCCCGGCCAGCAGGTCGTACGCCGGGATCGACCGGCCGCTGCCGGTGCCCTGGCCGTCGCGTACCGCCACCAGCAGGACCGGCCTGCGGTGGCGCTCGGCGAGACGCGACGCCACGATGCCGATCACGCCGGGGTGCCAGTCCTCGCCCCACAGCACGTACGCGGGCCGCTCGCCGAGCTCCGCCACCTGTCGCTCGGCGTCGAACCGGATCCGCTCCTCGGTGTGGCGGCGGTCGGCGTTCAGCCCGTCCAGCTCGTCCGCGATCCGGCGCGCACGCTCCTCGTCCGTGGTCAGCAGGAGCTCCAGCGCCGCGTCCGGACGGGCCACCCGGCCCGCCGCGTTGATCCGGGGCGCCAGCCGGAAGCCGACGTCGGTCGCGGTCACCGACGACGGATCGACCCGGCCGACGCGCATGAGCGCCCGCAGGCCCGGCTTGCGGGTCCGGCCGATCGCCGCGAGGCCCTTGCGGACGAGCCGGCGGTTCTCCCCGACCAGCGGCACGCAGTCGGCGACCGTGGCGAGCGCCACGAGGTCGAGGTCCTCGTCGGCCAATGAGGCGTCGGCCCCGGCCGCCGCGTGGACGGCCGCCGCCAGCTTGTACGCCACCGCAGCGGCGCAGAGGTCGGCGAAGGGGTAGCCGCAGACCCGGGGGTGCACGATCGGCGCGTCCGGGAGCCGCCCGTCGGCGCGCGGCTGATGGTGGTCGGTGACCACGACGTCGATCCCCGCCGCCCGCGCGGCGGCGACCTCCTCGACCGCGGTGATCGCGCAGTCGGTGGTGATCAGCAGGCGCGTCCCGCGGGCCTGGAGACGCTCGACGGTCCTGCCGGTGAGCCCGTATCCGTCACCCTCGCGGCTGGGCAGCAGGTGGTCGACCGTCGCGCCGTGGTGGTGGAGCGCGCGCAGCAGGATCGCGGTGGAGGTGACCCCGTCGACGTCGTAGTCCCCGTGGATCGTGATCCGGGAGCCGGTGCGGACGTGCCGCAGGATGAGCGCGACCGCCGTCTCGATCCCGGCGAACGCGGACGGATCGTGGCGCTCGTCGGCGGCCAGCCACCCTCGGGCCTCGTCAGGATCGCGCAGGCCGCGCCGGGCCAGGATCTGCGCGACCGGTCCGCTGACCCCCAGCGCCTCCTGCAGCGCGAGCACGTCGCGCGGGGAGCACGGCGGGATGTCGAGGCGGGCGTCCACGGGCGGCCCACGGTAGGAGGTGTGCTGGACGGAACCGAGCCGTCTTCCCGCAACCTGCGGGGTTTTCGGCGCGTGCCCCTCAGCGCTTGGGGCTGGGGCGCTCCAGCGCGGTGAAGACCGGGCTGTAGCGCGTCTGTCCCCCGACCACGTACCGCAGGCGGAACGTCGCGTCACGCCGGACCACCGAGCCGGGGACGACCCGGTCGAAGATCCCGGTGGTGGTGAACGACGTGGTGCGCTTGCGTCCCGCACGGCTCGCGGTGGCCAGCGTCCGCCACGTCCCGCGCGGGGGCCGGATCTGCACCCGGACCGTCCGCTTGCCCGAGCCCACGCGGATCCGTCCCCAGATCCCCATCCGGCGGCGCTTGGTGTCGATCCGCCGGACGAACATGCCGGCGGCGAACGCGTCGACCGCGGGCTTCGGGCGCCCGTCGGCGAAGAGCAGGCCGCTCTCCCATTGCCCGAAGGCGCGCCGGTCGCTCTGCCCCTGCACCGTCGCCGCGGGCGGCAGGTCCCGCAGCAGGAACTGCGCGAAGGCCCGCACGCGCGGCTCACGCCAGGCGAGGTACTCCGCCCACGGCAGGAACCGCACCTGGTCCGAGAGGCCGTACTTGGTGGTCTTCGC
>NZ_JBFIGP010000132.1:0-9876 GCF_041602235.1 Paraconexibacter sp. | reverse complement strand
GCCGCGCCGGGCGGTCCCCCTCGGCGTGCTCGCGCTGGAGGAGCTGCACCGCCGCCGGCCCGATGTCGAGATCGCCTGCTTCGGCGAGGCGCGGCCGCTCGACGTCCCGTTCCCCACCCGCAACCTCGGGGTCCTCGACCCCGCGGCCCTGGCGCACGCGTACAACAGCGCGACCGTGGGCCTGGTGCTCTCGCTCACCAACCCGTCGCTGGTGCCGACCGAGATGCTCGCCTGCGGCCTGCCGGTCGTGGACCTGTCCGTCCCGTCGATGCGCGCGACGTTCGGCGACGAGGGCCCGATCTCGCTGGCCGCCGTCGATCCCATCGCCATCTGCGAGCACATCGAGGTCCTGCTCGACGACCTCATGGCCCGGGCGGACCGGGCCCGCGCGGGCGCGGAGTTCGTCGTCGGTCGGACCTGGCAGCACGCCTCCGCCCAGGTCGCCGACGGACTCCGGGCGGCGTTGCGCGGCTGAGGTCGATCTGCCGGATCCTGACCCCGGCGACACCAGGTCCCGTACCCCTGGTGTCACCAACGGAAAGGAACCGTCGCCGTGTCTGTTCAGCGTCGCGCCATCGGGCTCATCCTGCTCGCGACCTTCGCCTCGTTCGTGCTCTCGGTCTCGCTGTGGTTCAGCGACCACAAGGAGCAGGGCGTCTACGTCGGTCTCTGGGTCCCCTCCATCCTCGCGCTCGGATCGTTCGTCCTGCTCGCGCTCAAGACCGAGCGGTCCCAGCGATGAGCGATACAGGGATCTTCATGATCGGCCTGATCATCACCCTGGTGCTCGGCGGAGCGCTGTGGATGCTGGTCTGGGCTGCCGTCCAGGACGGCAAGGTGCAGGAGGAGTTCGAGCAGGCCAAGGACGCGTCCGCGGAGCCGGAGCAGCTGCTCGGGAACCCTGCGCGCCGTTGAGCGACGCGCAGGGCCGACCGCTACTTCTTCGCGCTCTTCTTCTTCGCGCTCTTCTTCTTGACCGCCTTGGGCGCCTTGCCGGTCCGCTTGCGGGTCTTCGGCTTCGCGACCTTCCCGGTGCCGGCGCGGCCGATGCGGGTCGGGCCGCCGAGGGCCTGGACCCGCGCGCTGACCCCGGAGGTCCGCAGGACACCGGGGACCGACACGCGGCGCGTGCGGGAACCGACGGTGCGCTGCTCCTTGCGACCGTTCAGCGTCACGACGACGCGGTAGCCGCGAGCGCCGGGGACCGGCGTCCACGCGACGCGGGCCGCACGTGAGGCGGTCCGCTTCACCACGACCCGCGGCGCCGCCAGCGGCTGCGTCGAGGCCGTGTAGCGCGCCACGGTCAGGCGTGCCCGGACGAACCCGTTCTGCTCGACGAGGGCGATGATCCGCCGCGTGCCTCCCGGACCGGACGCCCGGCCGACGGGCAGCGAGCCCTTCGTGCGGCGGGTGCTGCCCAGCTCGGCCGACACGGTGCGTCCGACCTCGAGGAACCGGACGGTCTGCCCGGGGATCGGCGTGACGCGGTAGGCCAGCCGGCCCTTGCGCACCTTGGCCGTCACCTTCGGCGCAGGAAGCGATCCCGCCGTCTGGATGCTCAGCACCCGGCTGCCGGCGACGGGCGTGACCGTCCACGTCCCGGCCTTGGGACGGGCGATGGCCACGTAGGTCACGTTGTCCTCGGGCTGGGCGACCGCGAAGAAGCGGTCGTCCTGGACGCTACCGGCGCCGACGGGCGACTCGAGCCGCGCGCCACCGGGCCCGGTCAGGACGAACTGCGGCGGCGTCCCCGCCGGCCCGACCACGCGCAGCGAGTAGCCGCGCTGCCCCTTCGGGATCGTGACGGTCAGCGGCCCGCCCACCTGGGAGGCGGTCGCGCTCACCTTGGCGCGGTAGGCCGCGAAGTCGCACGAGCCACCGAGCCAGTCGAGGTACTTCGCGCCCCACTTGTAGCCGGCCCCGAGCTTCAGGTCCGTCCACAGGAAGCCCCTCAGCGTCGCGCAGCCTGCCACACCCTTGCTGGAGACCAGGCCCTTGCCCGAGGCGGAGTGCTTCCCGGCCCGGAACAGGACGGAGCCCTCGGCGTTGAACCCCTTCGCCGACGCCTCGCCCTCGATGTTCCCCTCGAAGCCGTACTCCTTCTTGGAGTCGAGGTAGTACTTCACCTGGCCGGAGGCCTTGAAGTACCCGTTCCACCAGTACTCGGCGGCGGCACTCGCCAGCGGCACGTTGGCGACGCGCAGGTTGCCGGTGAGCTTCGCGAAGTCCCCGTTGAAGTCGAACGTCCCGTTGACCCCGATGGCCCGTGTGTTCAGCACGGGGATGCGGGGTCCGGCGCCGACGCCGACCGAGCCGAAGACGCGGCTCTTGGACCCCTGCAGCGTCAGGTTCGCGTCGAGGCTGTCGATCGTCGCGAGCCCTCCGAGCGGGATCCCCGCGGCCGACACGCCGATCCGGCGCAGCTGACCGTCGACGATCAGCCAGCGGCCTCCGAGCCCGGTGTCCTGGGACTGGAAGCCGAGGAAGACCCTCGCGTCACCCTCCCAGCTGTTCTTGGGCCCGTCGTAGGCGAGCTTCACCGGAGCGACCCGGATCAGACCGGGGAGGGTGACCTCGTTGGCGTTGACGCCGAGCGCGTCGACGTCGACCCGGCCGTTGATGCCGACCCAGATCCGCCCCGCCCCGCTGATCCCTCCGAAGAACGACGGGAGGCCGAGGTTCATCGCGACGTCCGCGCCCTTGACGCCGCCACGTTCGCTGGCGGTGATGCTGACGTCGCCCTTGACCGGGAAGCCGAAGATGGCGCCGGCGGCGGACGGGACCTGGAACCGCAGCGGCGGGAGCGACCCGATGCCCAACGAGGACAGCGGAATCGTGATGTTCGGCGTCCGCAGGGAGGGGATCTGACCGGCGAGCTTCGCGACGTTCGGCCCGCTGACCTTCGAGAAGTCGGGGAACCCGAGGTCGGGCAGGCGTGGGAGCGAGGCGACGCTGCCGAGCCCGGGCAGCCCGTCGAGCTTGCCGAGGGAGATCGCCTGACCGCTCTGCGGCATGACGAGCCGGGACAGCCCGTTCAGGTTCGGCCGGTACTGGAACGTCCAGTCGAACGCGCCCTCGTAGAGCTTCACCGGACCGAGCTGACGCCCGAACACCGTCGCGCCGAGCTCGACCTTCGCCGAGCCCTTGACGGCGATGCGCAGGTTCAGCGGGTCGAAGATGACCTGGGAGCTGGCCCCGTTGGGGACGATGCGCAGGCCGCCGACCGACGCTGTCGCCGACGTCTTCCAGATCAGGCCCTCGCGCTTGAGGCACTCCGCGGCGATCTGGAGCGGGCCGACCGCGATGCTGCGGGTGCAGCCTTCGGGGACGGGGGTGGGTGCCGGGGTGGGCTGGGGCTGGGGTTGTGGCTGCGGCTGGGGCTGCGGCTGCGGCTGGGGCTGCGGCTGCGGCTGGGGCTGCGGATTCGGCGCCAGCGCCGCCTTGATCCCGGTCAGCTGGAGCTGGCTCTTGCTGGGATCCGCCGGGTCGTCGATGTACGCCATCGACACGTAGCGCCCACCGGGCACGCCGGCCTGCGGCACGAGCGCGACGGCGAAGTAGGTGCTGTCGAGCACGAGCGAGCCGCCGTCCGCGAAGGACGTGTCCAGCGCGCCCGCCTCGGTGTACCGGCGGGTGATCGCGCGATGGTGGTTGCCAGGACTTCCGGGCTCGAAGCGCCCGCCGGTGACCACGATCGCGCCGTCCTGCTGGACGTTGGCGCCGTCCCATCGCCCGTTGGCCCCGCTCAGGAAGTCCGTGACCCGGCCGTCCCCGTCGAAGCCCGCGTCGAGCCCGCCGCTGTCCGTCAGCCGGGCGATGGCGAGGGTCTGGCGGCTGTAGGTCGTCGGGTCCTGGTTGCCGGAGCCGACCGCGTAGGTCTTGTCGCCGATGGTGAAGAGGTCGTTGAAGCTGCCGGCCTGATCGGAGGTGCCCAGGAACGGACGGGCGATCCCGCCGCTGCCGAAGCTGCTGTCCACGGTCCCGTCGCTCGTGAACCGCGCGACGAACGGCGTCGGCTGGGAGCTGGCCCCGCCGAAACTGCGACCCTCGCCGCCCGCGACGTGGATCCGACCGTCGGCCGGGCGGACCACCAGATCGTTCATCTCGAGGTACGTCGCGGCCGCGTCGGGCAGTTCGGCGACGCCGTCGCCGCCCCCGAAGGTCGTGTCGTACGCGCCCGTGTCGGAGCGCAGGGCGTGCACCTTGATGGTCGTGCCGTCTCCCGCGCCGACGAGGACCCGCGTGCCTGCGGGGTTCAGTCGGATGCCGCCGATCTGCGGGCTGACGCCGGCGATCGTCTGCGTGCCGAACGTGGGGTCCAGTGCCCCGCCGGAGGTCAGCTTGTACACGCGGGCGGGCCCGGCGTAGTCCATGACCGCGACGTACACGGCGCCGCCCGCGTCGACCGCCACGCCGGTCACCTCGAGCTGGGCGGGCGTCGGCTGCGCGAAGGTCGCGATGCCGTCGCCGTCGAAGCTGGGGTCGGGGGCGCCGGAGGCCGTGAAGCGGGCGACGGCGACCCCGTAGCCGTTCTCGATCCCTGCGACGACGAAGCGGTCGTCGCTCATCCGCACCGCATCGCCACCCCAGGCGTACCAGCCCCCGTTGAGCGCGAGGTGCGTCTGGCCGTTGGTGCCGAACGAGGTGTCGATCGCGGGACTGGCGGCGTGCGCGAGTCCCGGCAGCAGACAGAGCACGGCGACGGCGCACCCGAGGGCGCGTGCAGCGGTGAGGCGAAGGAACGACATGGAGCTGGACCTCCCAAAGGGGCTACAAGTGTCGCGGCACTGTAGACGAACGACGACGCGGAACACCACTGGCCTAAACGTCCACCCCGCCGGCCCCCCTCGACTCGGCACCGTCACCCGCGCTTCGTGACGACTTCGTTGCGGCGACGAGGTGCACCGGATTACCGCAAGTACGGTGCCGAACGATCGTTATGTACACCCAGAGCCGGCGGCTTCACGCACCGCCGGCTCGGTCCAGCAGCACCAGGGGTAGGTCATGTACGCACAGCACGGATGCCGTGGCGAGCCGGGGTCGAGCGCCCCCTCGCAGCATCGACACGCGCCACGCGCGTTCACCGCAGAAGAGGTAGCCCGGATGGTGGTCGACGCGCGCGGCCGCATCGTCCGCACCGCGCACGGTCATCCGCGCTTCAGCGGTCTGACGCCCGACGACGTCGAGGAGCTGTTCGACGCCACGAGCGAGATCGTCGTCCGGCGCCACCAGGTGTACTCGGACGCCGACCACGTCGGCGCCTCCCTGTGGACGGGCATGGAGCTGCGAGCCCGGGACCTGTTCCGCCGCCGCAGCCGGCGCGGGCCCGACGCGGACCCGACCGCCCTGGACCAGCTCCAGGAGGACCTCGAGGACCACGACGAGCGCATCTCGCAGGAGCAGGAGCTGCTCGTCGTCGCCGACTTCCTGGCCGCACTGGCGCCGGCCGAGGCCGCGGTGTGGAGGCTGGTGCACGGGGACGAGGTCTCGGTGGCCGGCACCGCACGCCGGCTGGGCCTGAGCCGGCACGCCGTGCGGGAGCACCTCGACGCCGCCACCCGCAAGCTCGAGACCTTCGTGGCCCTGGCCCACGCCGGCGAGTGGTGCGGCCGTCGCCGGGCGGACATCGTCCGCATGCTCGAAGGGTCCGACGACCGGGGCACCGCGCGGCGGGCGCTCGCCCATCTCGACGCGTGCCCGGTCTGCAGGCGCGCGCACGCGGCGCAGGTCCGGGAGACCGGCCGGATCGCCGCCGGCGTGCTGCCGGTCCCCGCGCTCCTGGGAACCGCCGGCGCGGGCCGCGGGATGCTGGAGCGCCTCGTGGAGTGGGTGCCGCACCTGGGCGGCGGATCGGGACGCATGGAGGCCATCGGCGGCGCCCTGGTCAGCGGCGGCGGCCTGGCGACGGTGGCGAAGGTCGGCACGGTGGTGGCGACGAGCGCGACCGTGGCGGTCGGCGCCGGGTCGGCGGTCGTCACGGGCGGGGACGGTCACGACCGAGGTGCGCCCGTCGCCGAGCACCGCGCTCGTGCGGCCCGCGCGAGCGCGGCGGCACGGGCCCCGGTCCCGATCAGCGCCCCGGTCCGCTCGGCGCCCGCCACCTCGGCACGGTCGACCGCCTCGCGGCCGGGTACACGCGCCAGCACCGGCGCGCCGGACGCGCGACCGCACCAACGACGTCCACGCGCTCGGGACCGTCGAGTCCGGTCCGGTGAGGGCGTCGACGTCGTCCGCCGCGGCGGCGGCAGCGCCGGCACCGGCCCCGGCCGCCCCCCGTCCGCGGTCTGCCGCCCGCCCCGCGCCCGGGCAGGAGGCGTTCCTGCCGTAGGCCGCCACGAACTTCTCGACAGCCCGACCACCACACGACTCGTCAAGGACAGATGAGTTCACCGTTCACCTCACAGGAGCACCGCACGATGCACGCTTCACCACCGTCCCGGGGCCGCCGCGCCCTCACCGCTCTCACGGCCCTGCTCGCCGGCCTCGCCCTACCCGCCGCTGCCGACGGCGCGACCTACCAGGTACGGGAGTGCCACAGCGGGTCGTCCTACGCGGTCGACGGCATGGTCGGCAGCTACGTCGGAGCCCACGCCTACCACTTCGCGACCTGCGACTCCGCGAGCCGGTTCCTGGGCGGCAGCTTCAACCCCACGATCGAGCACGCACCCGGGGACCTGGGCCAGGTCACCGTCAGCGCCCCCTCGGGCACGACCCTCGCGGCGATCTCCGGCACCCGCGAGGCCGTCGCGGGCCCGGCTCGGGCCTACGGCGCGCCGCTCGCGCGCCTCTTCACCGACCTCGCGGAGCACGAGGTCTTCGCCGCGGTCGCCGGGTACCAGGCGTCCGGCAGCGGTCCGATCGACGTCCCGCTCGGCGGAGCGTCGCTCGTGGGATGGGGCGTGCTGTGCGCGGGGAACGCCGGCTGCCCGGCGGGCGACACGCGCTACGTCCTGCGAGACGTCACGCTCACGCTCAACGACAGCGGGGCGCCGTCGGTGTCGCAGGTGGCCGGGCCGCTGCGCAGCGAGAGCTCGACCGCACGCACGCGCTCGCTCACGTACGCCGCCTCGGACGCCGGGAGCGGCGTGTTCCGCCACCGGCTCATCGTCGACGGGTCCCCGCGCCCGGCCGAGACCGTGGACGCCAACGAGGGCAGCTGCGCGCCGCCCTTCGCGCGCCGTGTCCCCTGCCAGCGCGACGTCACCGGCACCGTCACGCTCGACACCACGGCGCTGACCGACGGGCACCACGACCTGCAGCTCGACGTTCGCGACGCGACCGACGTCAACAAGGCGCTGTACGGCCCGTGGACGATCCTCGTCGACAACCAGCCGCCGACCATCGCCGCCCCGACCCTGACCGGCGTCGCCCGCGAGGCCGACACGCTGACCTGCGCGGCGGAGGTGCAGGGTCAGTCGCCGACGGTCACGTTCCAGTGGCTGCGCTCCGCTCCCGACGGCAGCGGCGCCCTCGCCATCCCGGGCGCGACGAACGCCGCCTACACGGCCGGTTCCGCCGACGTCGGCCGCAAGCTCATCTGCCGGGTCACGGCTCGGGACGGCGGCGGGTCGGCCTCACGCGACAGCCTCATCACGCAGGAGCCGTTCGACAACGGGAGGACCGTCGCCGAGTACTGCGACGGCCGGCCCAGCGGCCCGCGCGACGAGTGCGGGGACCTGGACCGGGACGGGACCCCCAACCGCGTGGACGGCGACATCGACGGCGACGGCGTCCCGAACGCATCGGACCCGGACCCCTACGACGCGGCGAAGCCCGGTCCTGGCGCCACGACCGACGGAGGGACCGCCGCGGGTCCCGCGACGCCGTCGGGGACGAGCGGCGGCGCGTCGACCACACCGGGCGGCACGTCGCCCTCCGGCCCGGCCACGGCCACGGCGGCGACCGCCCCACCGCTCGGGAGCTCCGGCACCGTGCGGTTCCTCCTGGGCAGGCACACCGCGACGTTCGTCGGTCGCCGTGCCCGCTGGGCGCGCTCCGGGTTCGCCCTCGCCGGCCGGCTGACGGACGCCGGCGGGAGACCGCTCTCCGGGCTGCGCCTGTCGGTGTCCCAGTCGGTCGGCGGCCGTAACCGGCGCCTGGGCGAGACCACCACCAGCGCGGACGGGTCGTGGTCGTTCCGCGTGCCGCGCGGCCCCAGCAGGACGATCACGGTCAGCGCCGGGGACGGCCTCGACGCGGCCAGGATGACCGTGCGGCAGACGGTGCGCGCGCACGTCACCCTGCGCTCGGTCACCAAGCGGATCCGGCGTGGGGGCGCAGCGGTCTTCCGCGGCCAGCTCCGTGGCGGGTACGTCAACGCCCGGGAGAAGCTGGTCGAGTTCCAGGTCCACTACCGCGGCGCGTGGCGCACGATCGCCAACCTCAAGGTGAACCGGGCGGGCCGGTTCACGGTCCGCTACCGCTTCGGGACCGCGTCCTACGGCCGGTACGCCTTCCGCGCGCGGACGCTGCCCACCGACGGCTACCCGTTCGCCGTCGGCACCAGCTCCGCCAGGACCGCTCGGGTGAAGGTGGGGTAGCGGCAGACCGTCGCGGCCTGCGCCCTCACCCCTGGTACCGCGCCAGCGTCAGCAGGACCCCGGAGAGGTCGTGCACCATGAACAGGCCGACGGTGGCGGCGGCCAGCAGCGGGGCGAAGCGGCGCCCCGCTGCGGCGCAGGCCGCGACCACGCCCAGGGCGTAGACGCCGATCACCGGGAACACGTACCGCACCTGCTCGAACACCAGGCCGGTGGAGTTGCGGTAGCCGTACCCCTCGTGCCCGATCACGACGAGGAGCGACACCGTGAACGCGGCCAGCGCGGCGAGCTGCAGCCCGTGCGCTCGAACGCGGTCGCGGAACCGCACGACCGTGACCACGGCGAGCACCAGTCCGACGCGCACGAGCGTGCGTGCCGTGTCGATCATCCAGTCCGGCGCCGCGTAGTCCAGCCAGCCGTAGCGACCGGTGAAGCCCTTGAGCCACGTCTCGGTGAGCGGGCCGAAGCCGAACTGGTCGAGCTGGCCGGGCACGCGCGGCAGGTAGAGCTGCCAGATGTAGGACAGCTCCTCCCGGAGGTTGCCGGACTTCTGCTGATCGACCGGCAGGACGCTCGTCGCCGTGCCGAGGGCGCGCACCGGCAGGCCCTGCAACGCCGACCACACCACGTAGAGCAGCGGGAGCACGACCGCGCCGGCGACCAGCGGCGCCGCGGCCCTGGCGGTGCCGCGCAGGGCGGCCAGCGTCCCGTCGGCCCCACCGTCCTGCGGCCGGTCCCGGGAGCGCCACGCGAGCACCGCGAGGACCACGGCCCCCGGCGGCACGAACGCGAGGAACGCGAGCTTCGTGACGATGCCTGCGCCGAACAGCCCTCCGATCACCAGCGCGCTGCGGGTCGTCAGCCCCACGCGGAACGCCCGCACGACCGCCAGCAGCACGGCGGTCGAGATCACCATGAGGAGCGGGTCCGGGGTGACCCCGGCAGAGATGAACCCGACCACCGGGTTGAGGGCGACCGCGCAACCTGCGACGAGTGCCGCCCACGTGCGACCCGGCAGGAACTCCAGGGCCAGGAGCGCCACCAGCGCCGCGGCCGCGGCCATCCACAGCGCCCCCAGCAGGCGCACGGCGGTCATCCGCGTCGGCAGCGACGCCCAGGAGGTGAGCTTGTACGGGATCGCCGCGAGCACGTAGTAGAGCGCCGGCTGACCCGAGGCCGTGGACGGCCCGCCCCCGTCGTCGCGCGGGGCCTCGTCGGCGGCCGTCTCGATCGCATCGTCGGCCGCGGCGTCCGCGGCCGCGCTGAGCGGCGGCTTCTCGAGGACGCGTCCGATGATCGCGGTCGTCCGCAGCGCGTCCATCACCCGTGCCTGCTC
>NZ_JBFIGP010000131.1:0-9930 GCF_041602235.1 Paraconexibacter sp. | reverse complement strand
CGACGTTCTCGGCCATGCAGATCGAGGCGCTCACGCTGCTGGACGCGGGCCACGTCGGCCTGGCCGCGACGTACCTGCTCGCCACGGTGTGTGTCGGCTGTGCCGCCGTGCTGCTCGCCTCGAACCTGGTGCGGCGCGCCCACCTGACCGCATGAGCCTCGCGGTCCTCGTCGGTGTCGGCCTGCTGGGCGGGCTGGGAGCGGTCGCCCGCTTCCTGCTGGACGGCGCGGTGTCGCGCCGGACGACGGGCCCGTTCCCCTGGGGCACGCTGACGGTCAACCTGAGCGGGGCGTTCGTCCTCGGCATCCTGGTCGGGGCCGCGGTGGACGGCGACGCGCACCGCCTCGCCGGCACGGGTCTGCTGGGCGCCTTCACCACGTTCAGCACGCTCGCCTTCGAGAGCCATCGCCTGGCGGAGGACGGCCGGTCGCGAGCGGCGGCGGTCAACCTGGCGGCCAGCATGGTCCTCGGCGTCCTGGTCGCCTACGCGGGACGCGAGCTCGGGGGTGCGTGGTGAGCCACGACCTGTCGCGCCTGTCGGTGCTCGCCGGGGAACGCCAGCGCGTGGGCACGGTCGCGCTCGCGGACGCGCTCGTCGAGTCGGCGCTGCGCCACGGGGTGCGATCGGCGATCACCCTGCGTGGCTCCGAGGGGTACGGCCGGGGACGACACCGGCGGTCGGACCGCCTCCTCACCCTCTCCGAGGACCTGCCGCTGGCGTGGCTGGCGATCGCCGAACCCGACCGGATCGACCGGTTGCGCGGCGACGTCTCGAACCTCGGCGTCCACGGACTGGTGACCGTCGAACGCGTCCGGGCGGCACAGAGCGCCCCGGCGGTCCCCGTCACGGGCGACGTGCAGCTCGGTGTCGTCGTGGGCCGCCGCGACCGGGCGTCCTCGCGCCCTGCGCACGAGGCGGTCGTCGCCCTCCTGCACGAGCGGGGGGTCGACGGCGCCACCGTCCTGCTCGGCGTCGACGGCATCCGCCGTGGTCGGCGGCAGCGTGCGCGCCTGCGCGGCAGCAACGCGGAGGTCCCGGTCCTGGTGATCGCCGTCGGCGACGCCGCCCGGATCGCGTCGGCGCTCCCCGAGCTGCGGGCGCTGCTCGACGACCCGCTGATCACCCTCCAGCCGGTCACGATCGTCAAGCGCGACGGCAGGACGCTCGCGCCGCCACGCACCGGCGAGGCCGACTGGACCAAGCTCACCGTGATCGTCGGCGGTCGTGCGGAGCACGCCGGCCGGCCGCTGGCGGGGGAGCTCGTGCGCGCGCTTCGTGGTGCGGGGGCGCCGGGGGCCACCGCGGTGCGCGGGATCTGGGGGTTCCACGGCGACCATGTGCCGCACGGCGACGTGCTGTGGCAGCTGCGGCGGCGCGTGCCCACGGTCGTCGAGGTCGTCGACACCACGTCCCGGATCGGCGACTGGCTCGCCGTCCTGGACGGCCTGACCGACGAGACCGGCCTCGTCACGCTCTCGCCGGTCGCCGCGTGCGCGCCCGGACCGGCTGTGCTCTGAGGGTGCTCAGCCGCGGAGGGCCCGCAGCGCGTTGAGGATGACGGAGAGGTCGATGACCTCCTGGAGCAGCGCTCCGGCCACGGGCGGCAGGTAGCCCGCGGCCGCGAACCCCATCGCGATCATGCTCAGTCCCATGCCCACGAGCACGCTCTGGCGCGCGATGTAGAGCGCGCGGCGCCCGACGTGCACCGCGTCCGCGACGCGGTCGATGCGGTCGACGGTCACGACGGCGTCGGCGGTCTCCGAGGACACGGTGGCCCCGGCTGCGCCCATCGCGATCCCGAGGTCCGCGATCGCCAGCGCCGGAGCGTCGTTGACGCCGTCGCCGACCATGATCACGGGCCGGCACGCCGCGTCCTCGCGCAGCGCGCGAACGACGGCGAGCTTGTCCTGCGGCGACTGCTCGGCGTAGACCCGATCGATGCCGAGCTGCCGCCCCACGCGCTCGGCGACGGACGCACGGTCTCCGGTGACCAGCGCCACGTGACGGATCCCCTCGGCCCGCAGCCGCTCCACGATGCGGTCGGCGTCCGGCCGCAGCTCGTCGGCCAGCACGATCACGCCGGCGGGGACGCCGTCGATCCCCACCAGGATGTGCGCCTCTCCCGAGCCGTGGCCGGTCGCCAGGTACGCGGCCGCCACCGCGTCGGCGTCGTAGCCCTCACTGCGCAGGAACGCTCGGCTGCCCACGGCGACGCGCCGCCCGTCCACGGTCCCGGCGATGCCCTGGCCCGGCGCCTCCTGGACGTCCGTGGGCGCCGACAGCGCGACGTCGGCCTCACGCGCGGCGCGCACCAGGGACTCGCCGAGCAGGTGCGCCGACAGGCGATCGACCGACGCCGCGAGGCGCAGGACCTCCGGGCGGGAGACGTCGCCGAGCGTGACGATCTCCTGCACGTCGGGTGTGCCGACCGTCAGCGTCCCGGTCTTGTCGAACAGCACCGTCCGCGCCTCGCCGAGGGTCTCGATCACGCCGGCGCCCTTGACGATGACGCCGAGCCGTGCTGCGCGCGAGAGCCCGGAGACGAGCGCGATCGGGGCGGCGAGGATGAGCGGGCACGGAGTGGCGACGACCACCACCGCGAGGGCCCGCACGGCGTCGCCGCTGAGCGCCCACGCGATACCGGCGACGAGCAGGGTGACCGGCAGGAAGATGCCGGCGTACCGGTCGGCGAGCCGCATGAAGGGCGCCCGCTGGGCCTCGGCCTGCTCGACCAGGCGGACGAGGGCCGCGTAGGCGCTGTCGGCGGCGGGCCGGTGGGCCCGGACGTCGAAGGGCGCCCCGGCGTTCGCGGTGCCGCTCATGACCTCCATCCCGCTGCGGAGGGTCACCGGCAGCGGCTCGCCGCTCAGCGTGCTCGTGTCGACGACCGCCTCGTCGGTCGCCACGGTGCCGTCGACGGGGACCACCTCACCGGTGCGGACCAGGACGATGTCTCCGGCGGCGACCTGGTCGATGGGCACCTCCCGCAGCTCGCCTCCCACCCGCAGCTGGGCGCTGTGCGGCGCGCGTTCGACCAGCTGGGTCAGCTCACGCCTGGCGCGCGTGGACGCCGCCGCCTCGAGCGCCGCGCCGCCGGAGAACATCAGGCCCACGACGGCGCCGGCGAGCTCCTCCCCCAGCGCCAGCGCACCGACCATCGCGACGAGCGCGATCGTGTCGACCCCGAGGTGCCGGTCGACGATGATCGTGCGCAGGACCTCTCCCGCGAGGTCTGCCGCCAGCAGCGCCACGGCGACGCGCCACACCTGCGTCCCGGCGTCCTCGTGACCGGCGACGTGCAGGGCGAACCCCGTGGCGATCGCGACCACCGCCACCGTCGCGAGGATCCGGGCGCGCGACGCGATCAGCGACCGGATGATGCGCTGCGCGGAAGCGGGGTCGGCGGCCGGCACGAGCCGAGGGTATCCGCCGGGTGGCCGCCGCCGTTGCCGCTACGACGCGTTGGCCCGCGCGCTCGCGACGAGCAGGCAGATGTCGTCGGAGTGCTCGGGATCGTGCAGCCCGCGTACGAGGTCCCCGGCGAGCTGCGACGGCGGCGCCCCGCGGTGGCGGGTGAGACCGTCGACCAGCCGGTCGAGCCCGACGTCCAGCGACACGGAGCGTCGCTCGACGAGCCCGTCGGTGTACAGCAGGACCACGCTCCCGGGCGGCAGCTCGGCGTGAGCCTCGTCCCGCGGGCGGCCCGGGTCGGGATGCGCGTCGAGCGGCAGCGACCGACCACCCCAGAGCAGCGTCGGGGCCTCGCCCGGTCGCGCGAGGACGGGCGGCGGATGCCCGGCCGCCGCGTACCGCAGCGTGCTCCTGCGGACGTCGAGCTGCGCGTAGACGAGCGTCGTCATCGTGCCCGCCCCGTGGCGGCGCACGTAACCGTCCATCGCTTCGAGCAGCCCGGACGGCCCCAGCCCCGTCCAGGCGAAGGCGCGGACCGCGCTGCGCAGCTGTCCCATCGTGACCGCGGCGTCGACCCCACGTCCCACCACGTCGCCGACGACGAGCCCGAGGGTCTCCCCCGGCTCCAGCCAGAACGCGTCGTACCAGTCGCCCCCGACCTCGAGGCCGCTCACGGCAGGCCGGTAGGTGACGTGGAGGTCGAATCCCTCGGGCTGAGGAAGCTCGCTGACGAGCATGCCGCGCTGCAACGTGCGGGCGGTCTCCCGCTCACGCCGCCGCGCGGCCAGGAGCTCGTCCTCGTACCTCCGGCGATCCGCGGCCGGGAACAGGACCACGAAGATGCCCTGCGGGGTGCCGTCGGGGGCGGGCCGCAGGACGCAGCTCATGAACGCCGGCAGCCGTGAGCCGTCGGCGCGAAGGACCTCCACGGCGATCTCGTTGACCTGCCCCTGCATCATCAGCAGGGGCGCGAGATGGGTCTCCCAGAAGATGCGGGCGCCCGGGGCCAGCAGCTCCTGGAGACGGCGCCGCTCCACGAGCTCCTCCTGGCCGTACCCGGTCAGGGCGAGGAACGTCTCGTTGACCCGGGTGACGACGCCGTCCGACGTGACGGCGAGGTAGCCGCAGGGCGCGTGCTCGAAGAGCTCGTCCGCCGACTCGACGAGTCGGTCCCCGCGCTTCACAGGCCGAGGTAGGACCGCATCGCGCCGACGGTCTCCTCCGGCGCGCTGAGGTTGGGGCAGTGGCCCGTGGCGGTGAGCTGCACGAGCTCGCTCTCCGGCAGGTGCTCGTGCACGTACCGGCCGACGGTGTCGGGGGCGATGACGTCCTGCGAGCACTGCAGCACGAGCGCGGGCGTCGTCACGCGCGCGAGGTCGGCGCGGTTGTCGGAGAGGAACGTGGTGCGGGCGAACCGCGCGGCGATCTCGGGGTCCGTCCGGCAGAAGCTGTTGGTGAGCTCCTCGCCCAGCTCGGGGCGGTCGGGGTTCCCCATGATCACGGGCGCCATGGTCCCGGACCAGCCGAGGTAGTTGCTCTCGAGCGACGCGAGCAGGCCGTCGATGTCCTCGCGCGTGAAACCGCCGACGTAGTCGTCGTCGTCGATGTACCGCGGGGACGGACCGATCAGGACGAGACGTCCGAACCGGTCGGGCGCCTCGATCGCGGCGAGCGCCCCGATCATCGCGCTCACGGAGTGGCCGACGAAGACCACGTCACGCAGGTCGAGCTCCTCCAGGATCGCGAGGACGTCGTCGGCGTAGCCGCGCAACGAGTCGTAGCGCTGGGGGTCGTACGCCGACAGGTCCGACCCGCCGTAGCCCATGTGGTCGAACAGCACGATGCGATGGGTGTCGGCGAACGCCGGCCACACGTGCCGCCACATGTGCTGGTCGCAGCCGAACCCGTGCGCGAGGACCATGGGCCGCCCCTCCAGCCGCCCGTGCGTGACCACGTTGTGGCGGGCGCAGGCGCTCATGGCGTCCTTGTCGGGCAGCGTGATCCGGGCGTCATGGCAGCTCGACGTTACCCGCTCCGGGGCGCCACGACACCCGTTAGGGCTCCAGCGTCAGGTCCGAGAGGGGTCCTGCCGCCGCCGGTCGAGCGCCAGGACGCCCGCGCGCAGGAACGCGAGGACGTCGTCGAGCGGCTCCAGCGCCTCGGCGAGCCCGGCCGGCTCGGGGGTGCCGGGCGCGGGCCGGAGCACGCCGAGCCCGGCGGCGGTCGCGGCGGCGATCAGCCGGGGATGCAGGTCCTGCGGCTCGAGACCGGTCTCGACGGCGACCGCCTCGGCGATCACGCCTTCGAAGCGGGTCGTCAGCTGCCGCTCGAAGGCGAGCAGCTCCTCGTTGTCGTCGATGACCTGATGGCGGGCGATCATGAGCTGGTCGGGGACGCCCTCGGCATCGAGCATCTCGGTGATCCACGCGCGGACGGCGTCCAGGACGTCCGCGTCCCCGCGTGCGGCGAGACGGTCGGCGAGGCTCCGGAACTTCGCGTCGAAGTCGGAGAACAGCACGCTCTCCTTCGACGGGAAGTAGCTGAAGAAGGTCCGGGGGGCGATCTCGGCCGCCTCGGCGATGTCGGCGATGGTGGTGGCGTCGTACCCCCGCTCGGCGAACAGGCGGACCGCGGCCTCCTCGATCGCCCGCGCTGTCTTCTCCTTCTTGCGCTCCCGCAGTCCCATGCGCCCAGCGTACCAATTGTCACAGAGTGTGCATTTTGACTCTCCGCGCATTTTTGCAGTCAGTGCGTTATTCTCGTCGCCATGCAGCGTCTCGCACAGTGGTGCCACGACCGCCACCGGACCGTCATCGCCGTCTGGCTCACCGTGATCGTCGGCACCGGTGCCCTCGCGGGCCTCGCCGGCGGCGGCTTCGTCGACAACTTCTCCCTGCCGAGCAGCGAGTCGCAGAAGGCCGTCGACCTGCTCGAGCAGCGGTTCCCGCAGCAGGCCGGCGACGCGAGCCAGGTCGTCTTCAAGGCCGACACCGGCACGCTCGCCGACGCCGCCCACAAGCCCGACATCCAGGCTCTCGTCCGGGAGCTCGCGACGCTGCCGAGCGTCGCCTCGGTGCAGGACCCGTTCGCGAGCGCAGGATCCGTGAGCCGCGACGGACGGATCGGGTTCGCCACCATCGTCTTCGACGAGCAGGCGAGTGACCTGAAGCGCGAGGACGTGGAGCGGGTCATCGCGGTCGCCCGAGCCGCCGACCGCGACGGCCTCCAGGTCAACCTCGGGGGCTACGCGATCAAGTTCGCCCAGCAGCCCGAGCAGTCGGCGACCGAGATCATCGGCGTGGGCGTCGCGATCGTCGTCCTCATCGTCGTGCTCGGTTCGGTGGCGGCCATGACGATGCCGCTCATCGTCGCCTTCGCCTCGATCGGCGTGGCGATCGCCCTCGTGCTCGTCGCCTCGTCCATGTTCGACATCGCGAGCTTCGCCCCGACCCTCGCGGTCATGATCGCGCTCGGCGTCGGCATCGACTACGCCCTGTTGATCCTCAACCGCTTCCGCGGCGAACGCCGGCGCGGCAACGAGGTCCGCGACGCGACCGTCAACGCGCTGAACACCGCCGGACGGTCGGTCCTGTTCGCGGGCACCACCGTCGTCATCGCGCTGATCGGGATGCTGCTGCTGGGCATCTCGTTCCTCAACGGGCCTGCGCTCGCCTCCGCCCTCGCCGTGTTCCTCACGATGGTGGGATCGCTCACCCTGCTCCCGGCCCTGCTGGGCCTGTTCGGCCACAGGGTCAAGCTCGGGAAGGGCACGGGCGACCCGGACGCGAACCCGGGTGCCTGGGCGAAGTGGGCACGGATCGTCGAGCGGCGACCCCGCCTCCTGGCCGTCGCCACGGTCGCCCTGATCGCGGTGATCGCCTTCCCCGCCCTCGGGATGCAACTCGGGTCCAGCGACTCGGGCACCGACGCGCCCGGCTCGACCACCCGCCTCGCCTACGACCAGCTGTCGGAGGGCTTCGGCCCGGGATTCAACGGCCCGTTCCTGGTCGTCACCGAGCTGCCGGCCGGCGGTGACGAGGCCGGCCTCGACGAGCTCAACGCCGCGCTCGCCTCCACGACTGGCGTCGCCGCCGTCACCCCGCCGACGCTGAACGCGGACGCGGACACCGCGACCATGACGGTGTTCCCCACGTCCAAGCCCCAGGACGCAGCCACCCAGGACCTGCTCGAGCGCCTGCGATCGGGGACGATCCCGCCCGTCGAGCGGGCCACGGGGATCACGGCCAGCGTCGGCGGGGGGACGGCGACCACCGCCGACCTCAACGACGTCCTCGCCGGCAAGCTGCCGCTGTTCGTCCTGGTCGTGGTGGGGTTGTCGCTGCTCCTCCTGGCGGTCGTCTTCCGGTCCCTGCTCATCCCCGCGAAGGCGGCGGTGATGAACGTCCTCAGCATCGGCGCCGCCCTCGGCGTCATCACCTTCGTGTTCCAGGACGGCCACCTCGCCTCGCTGCTCGGCGTCGAGACCACCGGCCCGATCGAGGCGTTCTTCCCGGTCTTCGTCTTCGCGATCGTGTTCGGGCTGTCGATGGACTACGAGGTGTTCCTCGTCACGCGGATGCACGAGGAATGGGAGAAGGGCGGCGATCCGGCGCGGGCCGTGCGCAACGGCCTGGCGCTGACCGGCAAGGTCATCATGGCCGCCGCCATCATCATGGTCAGCGTCTTCGGTGCGTTCATGCTGGGCGACGACCGGACCATCAAGCTGTTCGGCCTCGGCCTCGCGAGCGCGGTCTTCGTCGACGCGTTCATCATCCGGCTGGTCCTCGTGCCCGCCCTGATGTTCACGTTCGGCCGGTGGAGCTGGTGGATGCCCGCGGGCCTGGAGCGGCGACTGCCGCGGCTCTCGGTCGAGGGGCCGCCGCAGCCCGCGCCCGACCCCGCGTGAGACCCCGCCGGGATCCGTTCACGTCCGCAGACCGCTGACGACCAGCCGCACGATGCGGCCCAGGCGCTCGCTGAACTCGGCGGGCGTGGTGGACGACGGGTCCTCCCCCTTTGCGCCGTGTGCGCAGTCGAACAGCGCCGCCGCGGCCTTCGGAGCGCTCAGACCGCTGGCGGCGAGGTCGGCCTCGCCGCGGCGGACCGCGTCCCGCAGCAGACCGGCCAGGAGCCGCTCGGAGCGCTCCTGCGAGTCCCGCGCGATGTCCCCGCACAGCCTGCTGTGCAGGTCGTACAACTCGGCCGCGTGCGGCGACACCGCGGTCAGCGCCACCCACTGACCGAACCGCGCCTCGAACACGGCGACGAGGCGGTCTTCGAGCGACCCGGAGGCGTGCTCGGACGCCGCGGCCCCCATCGCCGCCAGGTGGTCCTCGTGCAGTCCCCTGACGAGGGCACGGAACAGCTCCTCCTTGCCCTTCCAGTGCGTGTAGAGCGTCGCCCGGGAGACGCCGGCTCGCCGGGCCACGCTCTCCATGGACGACCGCCGGAAGCCGTGCACGGAGAACTCCTCCATCGCCGCCTGAAGCAGCGCGGCGCTGGTGGCCACGGCCCGTGCACTCGTTCGCGACGCCATGCGGACAAGGATGAACGAACTTGACAAGTTCTGCAAGTTCTGTCTAGTTTGTGCGCCATGACCACCACCTCGCAGGCGATCCTCATCACCGGGTGCTCCACGGGCATCGGACGGGCCACCGCGGTACGCCTGGCGGCCACCGGGCGTCCGGTCTACGCGACCGCCCGTCGCGAGGAGACCATCGCCGACCTCCGTGACGCCGGCTGCCGCACGCTCTCGCTCGACGTCACCGACGAGGGATCGATGCGGGCGGCGGTCGATCACGTGGTCGAGCAGCACGGCGCCGTGGGGGCGCTGGTCAACAACGCCGGGTACTCGCAGTCCGGGGCGGTCGAGACCGTGACACCCGATGCGCTGCGCAGGCAGTTCGAGACCAACGTCTTCGGGCTCGTGCGGATGAGCCAGCTCGTGCTGCCGGGCATGCGCGGCCAGGGCTCGGGCCGGATCGTGAACATCAGCTCGATGGGCGCGAACTTCACCTTCCCGGGCGGCGGCGTCTACCACGCGACGAAGTACGCGGTCGAGGCGCTCAGCGACGCGCTGCGCTTCGAGGTCGCCGGCTTCGGCGTCGGCGTCTCGATCATCCAGCCGGGACTGATCCGCACCGAGTTCGCGTCAACCGCCGGCAACGAGATCTCCGCCGAGGACGGCCCGTACGCGGAGTTCAACGCCAGCGTCGCCGCGGCCACCAAGGAGGTCTACGAGAAGGGCCCGCTCGCCAAGCTCGGCGGGGATCCCGACGACGTGGCCAAGGCGATCGAGAAGGCGATCACCGCCCGCAAGGCCCCGATCCGCGTCCGGGTCACCCCCTCCGCCCATCTGCTCGTCGGGCAGCGCCGGCTCATGACGGCCCGCATGTGGGACATGTTCGTCGGCACCCAGTTCAAGCGGCCAGGCGCGTAGGAGGCGGCGCGGGCCGGACCGCGCCGTGGGTTCACCCACGACTGACATATCAGTTCCTGCGCGCAGGTATCGCACTTCG
>NZ_JBFIGP010000130.1:0-10008 GCF_041602235.1 Paraconexibacter sp. | reverse complement strand
GAACGGGAAGTGGGTGGCCACGACGACCTGCGCGGCCCGCACCTCGTGGCCGGTGCTGGTGCTCACGACGCACGGATCGCCCTCCTGGACGTCGGTCGCGCGCGTGCGCTCGTGGATGGCGCCCCCGGCGGCCTCCAGGAGATCGGCCAGACGGGCCAGGTACCGGCACGGGTGGAACTCGGCCTGACCCGTGACCTGGAGGCCCGCGACCGCCTCGAGGGGCCGCGGCAGGCTCAGCGAGGCGGCGACCGGGAGACCCGCCCGGCGGGAGGCCTGCTCCTCGCGCTCGAGGCGATCGGCGTGACCGGCGTCGTTGGTGTACGTGTAGGCGCTGCGCTCGCGCCAGTCGCATGCGATGCCCTCGGTGGCCACGAGGTCGGCCATCCACGCGAGCGCCCCTTGCTGGGCCTCGGCGTAGGTTCGCGAGACGGCACCGCCGAACTGACGTTCCAGCGTGTCGTAGACCACCCCGTGGGCGGACGTCACCTTGGCCGTGGACGCTCCACTGACCCCGCCCCCGATGCGCGCGGCCTCGATGACCGTGACGGTCACGCCGTCCCGCGCGAGGAGCAGGGCGGTCGTCAGGCCGACGATGCCGCCACCGATCACCGCGACGTCGACCCGCGTGGACCGGTCCAGCGGCGGCCGGGCCGCGACGTCGTCGAGGTGCTGGAGCCACGGGGAGCCTGCGGGGCCGGCGGTCGTCGTCATGGAGCGACTGGTACCCGGTCGTGGCGCCGGTCAACCGGGTCCGCCGGTCGGTCCGGCCGCGCGCGACCCCGACCTCGCCGGGGAGCGGGGGCGTCGGTAGCCCCCCGACGAGGTCAGCCTATGGGCGCGAGCGCGCGCTGGGTCGTAGGGGTCGTGTCCTCGATGCGCCGGCGCATCGTGTCCAGGGCGTGGCGCAGCAGCCGCGAGACGTGCATCTGCGAGATGCCCAGGCGGTCGGCGATCTCCGACTGGGTCAGGCCCTCGTAGAAGCGCAGGGCGACGATGCGCTGCTCGCGGTCCTGCAGGCCGCGCAGGCCCTCGACGAGCGCGATGCGCTGCTCGACCCGCTCGTATCCGTCCTCGCTGTCGCAGAGGCGATCCATGCCGGTGCGGTCCTCGTCGATCGGGGCGTCGAGCGAGACCGCCGTGTAGTTGCGGGCGCCCGCCAGCGTGTCGAGGACCTGATCGAGCGTGAGTCCGGTGGCGTCGGCCAGCTCGGCCACCGAGGGCATCCGCTGCAGCTCGGCGACGAGGCGCTCGCCGGCGCTCGTGAGCTGGGCGTCGCGCTCCTGCACGTCGCGCGGGACGCGGACCGCCCAGCCGCGGTCGCGGAAGTGCCGCCGGATCTCCCCGGCGATGTTGGGGATGGCGAACGTCGAGAAGCGCACGCCGCGCTCGGGGTCGAACCGGTCCACGGCCTTCAGGAGCCCGACGGCGCCGGCCTGGACGAGATCGTCGTACGCCTCGCCGCGGTCGGCGTAGCGGCGGGCGACGTGGTGCACGAGGGGCATGGCCCGCTCGACGAACGCGGCACGTGCGGTGAAGTCTCCGTGCTGGTGAAATCGTTCCAGGAGCTCTTGCTCCCGATGCTCCGTCGTGGTGCTCATGTGGCGATCTCCATCCTGCGTGGTCCGAGCCCCCGCTGCGGCTAGGTACCCTCCACGGCCAACGCGCCAAACCTCCGAAGTGCGACAAACGAAGCGTCGGCGGGGCAGGAAAGTGGCGTACCGCAAGCGCGACGGGTGGTGCGGGTTTAGGGCGCGGCGGACCGGAGATCAACACGAGGTACCCGTGTCTGCGCTCCAAGACCCATTCACCCTGACCCTGCCGGCGCGAGCGACGTCGCTGGCGGTCGTGCGGCATGTGCTGGGTGGCGCGCAGCAGGCGTGGTCCATCGACCCGGATCTGCTCGACGACGTGCGGCTCGCCGTGGCGGAGGCGTGCATCGGCGTCGTCATGCGGGCCGACGCGGACGGAGCCCGGGGCCTGCTCGAGGTCCACGGCGGCCTGGACCACGGTCACGTCGTCGTGGCGGTGCGGGACACAGGCACCGGACGGGCGTCCCCGACCGACGGGTCCGCCGACCACCTGGAGCTCACGCTCATCGACGCGCTCACCGAGCACGTGTCCTTCGGTCTCGCACCCGGTGGGGGCCGCGAGATCCGCATGACCTTCCCGCCGAGCGCATGACCGTGACCTCCCCGAGCAGGTCGGCGCCGTCGCTCGAGCGCGCGCGCCTGGTCGTCGGCTGTGGCCCGACGGCCCGCGGACTCGTCAGCCGGTTCGTCGCCGCGCTCGCGGCCCAGGCCGACCTGCCGCTCGACCGGATGGAGGAGGCCTGCCTCGTGGCCGAGACCATCGCCGATCGGTGTCACGAGGTGGCGGCCTGCGGGGAACTGGAGCTCGCGGTGACCGTCGTGCCGGGACGCCTCGATCTGCGGGTCGGGCCCCTGAACGCGGGCGCCGCCGGACGCATCCTGGGTGCGGACCGCGGACGCCCCGGAGACCTGATCCGGGCGCTTGCGACGTCCGTCTCGGTCCGGCCGGCCCGCGGCGGTACGGAGGTCGTCCGCGTCGTGGTGACGGTCCACGAGGGACCGTGAGCATCGTCACAGGGCCGTCGCACTGCGGTTTGGGCCTCCGCGTTCCGGGTACCCGCCGCAGTCGCGTGACCACAGTCCACTGCCCGCACTGCCTGCTCGCCATCGCCGATGACGTCGCGGGTGGCTACCCCGAACGGCCCATGCGCTGTCCGCACTGTCGGCTCACGGTGGCACCCGGTCGTGCTCGGCACGACGTCCCCGAGGGCCAGGTCTCGTCCGGCAGCGCGGCGGGGGTGATGGCCAGTGCTGCGCGACGGGCGGACGCGCCGGCGGTCACCGACGAGGCGGTCGATCGCGCGTTGGAGCAGGTAGCCCGGGAGGTCGGCACGAGCGTGCAGCGCCTGCGGATGATCGACTACCAGCGGGTCGCCGGACCCGAGATGCCGGACCTCTCCTCGATCCTGGAGCGGTACGGCAACTGGAAGGCGGCCCGTCGCGCCGTGGTCACCCACCTCGGGCGGGACGTCTCCGAAGCGACCTGACGCGGCCGCGCGGCCTCCGTCAGCGGCCCACGGTGCGCCGCAGCGCCGCGACCGAGACAGCGGCCGCGACGAGCGCCAGGAAGAACAGCCCGAACCCGGTCGCCCCGGCGACAGCGGTCACGAACAGCACGACGGAGGCGAGGGAGAACCCGCCGGAGGCGAGCGTCAGGGCGTAGGCGCGGTCGACGCGCTGGCGGCGGGAGAGATGGTTGGCCATGGACGCAGCGTACCCTTCCCGGCGGGCCGTTCCGCTCAGCGGCGATGGCGCTTCATGACGCGCTTGCGCGAACGGGCGATGACCTCGCAGTTGCGCACGCGGTCCGTCGAGTCGACGTAGGCCTTGTCACGGCCCGGTCCGCAATCGATGACGTCGCGTCCGCCACCCATGGCGGTGATGCGGTCGTTGCCCGGTCCCCCGTAGATCCGGTCGCTGTCGAACCCGCCGTTGAGGCGGTCGTTCCCGCGTCCGCCGCGCAGGACATCCCGCCCGCGACCGCCCTCCAGGAGGTCGTCGCCGTCCCCTCCGTCCAGGCGGTCGTGGCCCGTGCGGCCGTAGAGCAGGTCGTCCCCGAGCCCGCCGAGCAGGAAGTCGTTGCCCGCCTCGCCCTCGAGGTGATCGTTGCCGTAGAGGCCTTCCAGGGTGTCGTCGCCGCCGCCCCCGAGCAGGAGGTCCGCGCTGGGCAGGTCCGCGGTCGGCAGGTCGGTCCCGATGATGTGGTCGCGGTAGGGGCCGCCGCGGAACACGTTCTGGGTCAGCTCGGCCAGGGAGCCGACGGAGGCCGCTCGCGGGCCGCCGGTGCGGAACCCGGCGTTGCTGGGGCCCCACAGCATCGGGTCGGTGGGCAGGCTCACGCGCTGAGGCCGGATCACGGTCTCGCAGGCGATGATCTCCGCCTCGCTGTCGGCGCGCAGCGTGAGGCGATCGGTCCCCTCGCCGCAGTCGATCGTGCGTGCCGCCGTGGCCACGATCTCGTCGTCGCCCGGACCGCCGCGCACCTCGTCGGCGGCGCCGCTCGCCACGATGAAGTCGTCGCCCTCGCCGCCGTCCGCGAGATCCGGTCCCGTGCCGCCGTCGAGACGGTCGTCGCCCTCGCCGCCGAAGAGCCGGTCGTCGCCGCGTCCGCCGCGCAGGACGTCCTGGCCCGGCCCACCGAGGATCATGCGGTCGTCGCCGCGGTTGCCGTCGAGGTAGTCGTCGCCCTCGCCGCCGTCGAGCAGGCGGTCGTTGCCGAACCCCTCCTCCACGATGAAGTCGTTCCCGCCGTTGCCCCGCAGCACGTCGTCGCCGTCGCCCCCGTCGACGATGTCGTCGCCCCAGCTGCCCGAGACGCGGTCGTTGCCGCTACCGCCGTGCACGATGTCGTTGTCGGGGCCGCCGTCCACGCGGTCGTTGCCGCTCTCGCCGTAGAGCTCGTCGTGCCCGTGGCGACCGGAGATGCGGTCGTCGCCGAACCCGCCGGCGAGCACGTCCGCGCGAGGGGTGCCGTAGAGCAGGTCCGGGCCCTCGGTGCCCGGGCTGACGCGCCCCGGCGCCCCGGCGTCGACGTCACCGTCGACCGGGGATGTCGCGCCGACCGCGCTCGTCGAGACGAGCAGCACGGCGATCAGCGCAGCGATCGTCCTCCTGACGGTTCCCCAGCCCACGCCGAGATCGTCCCACAGCGCGCAAGGGCCGGGTCGCAGTTGGAGGTGATCAGCCCCCTGCGCGCGGTGTGCCCGCCACCACGCCGGCGGCCAGGAGCGCCGCGATCCCCGGCGCGTGACCGGGCAGGGGCGGCGGGGCTCCCGGCACCGGCGGCTCCGCCGCGGCGATCCGGCGCTGCGCCGTCGCGGCGAGCTCGTCGACCAGTGCGAGCACGGGGTCGGCGGTGTCGGTCGCACACGCCAGGCGCGCGAGGCTGAGCGGCTCGTCGACCGGGCCACCGTGGAAGGACGACAGCGTGGCGATGCCCAGGTAGGAGATCGCGCGGCGCGAGGCCAGGCGGGCGACGACGGGGCGGTCGTCCTCGAGGACGACCGCCCCCGGGGCCGGGCCGAGGTCCAGCGGTGGGTGGCCGTCCAGGACGCGCTGCAGCTGTCCGCCCGCGATCGCCGCGATCGCCTCAGCGCCGAGCCCGGCCTGCACGGCGCAGCGGACCATCGCGAGCGAGGCGAACACCCCGCCGCCGTAGGGCATGTCCGACGCGTAGTGGATCTGCCCCGGCGGGATCGTCGCGTACATCTGCAGCATGTCGTCGATCTGCCACCAGGCCGTGTCGAAGCACAGGTTCGGCAGGCGCGACGCGGGCTCGGCGACCAGGCCGAGATCCGACACGCCCGTGTGCGCGAGGATCAGGCGCACCTCCGGGTGGCGCTCCGCGATCGCGACCGCGGACGGCCCGAGGGCGGGGATGCCGCGCCCGGCGTGGAACAGCAGGATCCCGCCACCGGCCCGGGCCAGCAGCGCGGCGAGCTGATCGACGACGGGGTGGGGGAGCAGGAAGGCGTCGGACCGCGGGTGCAGCTTGATGCCGACCGCGCCCTCGTCCAGTCCGAGTCGGGCCTCGTCGAGCGCGTCCGGGTGGTCGGGGTCGATCCGCACCAGGGATCGCAGACGCCCCGACGAAGCGGCGCACACCGCCCGGACCTCGGCGTTGGCGGTGGCGTACCCCGCGGGCTCGTGCATCGGGAACACCAGCGCCTGCGCGTGCCCGGCCCGGTCGAGCCCGGCGAGCAGCTCCTGCGGCGTGGCGGTCAGGCCGTCGGGGTCGTGCTGGCCGATGTGGGTGTGCGCGTCGAACCACGGGGCGTCCGGCGGGAGCACCTGCGCCACGTGACGGGCACGGAGCTCGAGGATGTCGTCGTCCTGCGGTGCGCCGGGGATCAGCATCGGAAGGACGCTACCGCCATCGAATCGGGGGCCGGAGGTGTGGTGGCTCGGACCGGCAGGGAGGCGGGCGGGCGTCCGCCCCGAACCTCAGCGCGCCAGCCAGCGGGCGAACAGCCGCAGCGCGTCCCGAGCCGCTCCGGGTGCGTGCTCGGCGGTCGACGCCCGTAGATCCGGGGGGACGTCTCCGCGCTCGCCGAGGGCCCGGCCACCGGCGCCGATCCAGCCGTCGACGATGGCGGGCGTGACCTCGGGGTGGAACTGCACGGCCAGATGCGGGCCGGCGCCGAAGGCCTGAACGCCGACCTCGTCGTGGGCGAGGACGACCGCGCGGGGCGGTGGCGACACCGCGTCCTCGTGCCAGGACAGCCACGGACCTGCCGGGAGCGCCTGCGGGTCGCTCGTCGTCACCGTGCTCCAGCCGATCTGCGGGCGGTCGAGCCGGTGGACGCCGCCGCCGAGCGCGGTGGCGAGCGCCTGCGCCCCGAAGCAGATCCCGAGGATCGGGACACCACGCAGCGCGGCGCGTCGCAGCAGCGCGATCTCCTCGCCGACCCACGGCCGGGAACCGGCCCCCACTGCCGAGGCGTCGGCTCCGAGGACGACGATGCGCTCGGGTGCCGGCGTCGTGGCGTCGTCGAGCGAGCGCAGCTCACCGCGGTCGACGCGCACCGTCCGGACCGTGAGGCCGTCGCGAGCGGCGAGGAACGCGCCGAGCAATCCCGCCGGGGCGTCGTCCCGGTGCTGGAGGACGATGAGCTCGGCCACGCCACGGACCGTAGCGCGCCGAGGACGCGCGATAGCGTGTCGCCGCATGGCCCCGCTCGGATCCACCGGTCTCGACGTCCACCCGCTGTGCCTGGGCGGCAACGTCTTCGGCTGGACCGCCGACGAGGAGGCATCCTTCGCCGTCCTCGATCGCTACGCCGCCGCCGGGGGGAACTTCCTCGACACCGCCGACGTGTACTCCTCGTGGGTGCCCGACCACCCCGGCGGGGAGTCCGAGGCCGTCATCGGTCGCTGGATGGCGGCCCGCGGCAACCGCGCCGACATGGTGATCGCCACCAAGGTCGGCATGCACTTCAAGGCGGACCTCGCGAACCTGCGGCCCGAGACGGTCACCGCTGCCTGCGAGGCCTCGCTCCAGCGCCTGGGGGTGGAGCGGATCGACGTGTACTACGCCCACCGCGACGACGAGGACGTGCCGCTCGCCGAGAGCCTCGGAGCGTTCGACCGACTCGTGCGCGAGGGGAAGATCGGCCACATCGGCCTGTCGCAGATCACGCCGGACCGGCTGCGCGAGGCGCTCGAGGTCGTCGCGCGCGAGAGGTACGCCCCGATCCGCGTGCTGCAACCGCACTACAACCTGCTGGACCGGGCGGGCTTCGAGACGGAGCTGCGGTCGATCTGCGCCGAGCACGACATCGCCGTCGTGCCGTTCTACGGCCTGGCCATGGGCTTCCTGACCGGCAAGTACGCGCGCGACAGCGTCCCGGCGGACATGGGGACGCCCCGGGCCAAGGGCGTCATGAAGGTCTACGGCGGTCAGGAGCGCTCGTGGCAGGTGCTCGAGGCGCTGCGGGGCGTCGCGGCGGCCCACGGCGCCACGCCCGCGAGCGTCGCCCTCGCCTGGCTGCGCCGACAGGACACCGTCGTCGCCCCGATCGCGAGCGCGAGGTCGGTGCAGCAGCTCGAGGACTTCCTCGGCATGACCGACCTGGAGCTGGCCCCGGGTGACCTGGCCGCCCTCGACACCGCCTCGGCCTGATGCGCATCGCCGCGATCGCCGACCTCCACGGCCACCTGCCCCCGATCCCGGAGTGCGACGTCCTGGTCATCGGGGGTGATGTCACGCCGGCTCACGACCATGCGCTGGAGCACCAGGCCACCTGGCTCGACACCACGTTCCGCGCGTGGCTGGCGTCGGCTCCGACCGATCACGTCGTCGGCATCGCCGGCAACCACGACTTCGTGTTCGAGCGCGCGCCCGAGACGGTGCCCACAGACCTGCCGTGGACGTACCTGAACGACGAGGCGGCAACCGTCTCCGGGCTGCGCTTCTGGGGCTCTCCCTGGACGCCGTGGTTCTTCGACTGGGCGTTCAACGCGCCGAAGGGCGACGTGGAGGAGCGGTTCCTGCGTGAGCGGTACGCGACCGTCCCGGCGGACACCGACATCTTCCTCACGCACGGTCCGCCCGCCGGGTTCGGCGATCACACGAGCTCCGGCATGGACGTGGGGTCCCGCGCCGCCCTGGAGGTCGTGCGGTCGGTGCAGCCCCGCCTGGCCATCTTCGGCCACATCCACGAGGGTCGCGGACGGTGGACGGACGGCGCCACCACGCTCGCCAACGTCGCGGCGGTCGACCTGCAGTACGCGCTCGTCGACGAGCCCTTCGTGCTCTTCGACCTGTGAGGGCGCCCGCGCCGCCGGTTGCGGGGAGGGGGCCCAGGCATCACGCTGGGACGGGCGGCGACGATGGTTCAGCGCCACCCGGACCGGAAAGGACACCCCCATGTTCGAAGACGACGAGTACCTGACCGAGGAGCAGCGTCTCGCCCGACGGCGGGCCGCGGAGAAACGGCCCGTCGACGAGGCGGGAGGTGGTGTCGCCGAGGGCTTCGAGGAGGCCGAGGAGCTGCTCGTCGACCACGCGTCCCACAGCGACCAGCACTCGACGCAGCCGATCATGCGCGACGCCCGCGACGAGCTCGATCGCGACCCGCAGGACGAGCACGCGCAGGGTGACGACGTCCACCCGGAGGACGAGGCGTAGGCATCCGGTGCGCCGCCGCTAAGGTGGCGCGCCATGCAGCAGCTCGCGGATGGGGTGTGGCAGCTCAAGGGCTTCCCGCCGAACAACATCAACGTGTACGTCCTGGGCGACGTGCTGATCGACGCCGGCGGCGCACTGGACCGGCGGCGCATCCTCAAGCAGACCGCCGGGCACACGCTGACCGCGCACGCCCTGACCCACGCGCACTTCGACCACTACGGGTCGAGCCACGCGATCTGCACCACGCTCGGCATCCCGTTGTGGTGCGGCGCCGCGGACGTCGAGGCGGTGGAGGCCGGCAAGATGGTCGGGCTCGGCGGACGCATGCTGCCCGCAGCGCGCAGGCACCCGGTCGGTCGAGCGCTGAAGGAGGGCGACGAGGTCGCCGGGTTCACCGTGCTCGACACGCCGGGGCACTCGCCGGGACACGTCTCCTACTGGCGCGAGTCCGACCGCACCCTCGTCTGCGGCGACGTCATGTGGGGGTACAACCCCTTCACGCTGCGGGGCGGCATCCGCGAGCCGTTCCCCGTCGTCAGCCCGGACCCGGCGCGCAACCGCGAATCGGCCCGGCGCCTCGCGGCGCTCGAGCCCGCGCTCGTGTGCTTCGGGCACGGCAAGCCGCTGCGCGATCCGGAGGCCTTCGCCGCCGCGGTCGCCAAACTGCCGCACTGATCGCGGTTTCACCGGGGGTGCGTCGGGGGTACGCACCCCGTATGCCCACGCGCTCGGACATGCGAACCCCCGGCGGGACCTCCGAGTTCCCGTTCCAGATGGCGCTGCTGATGGTGACCGTGCCCGCGGTGCTGCTCCTGCTGGGGCTCGTGCTGGACACCGGCCCCCTCACGGTGATCGGAATGGCGCTGCTGGTCCTGGCCTTCCTGTTCCTCGGGCTCGGCAGCCTGATGCGACGCCGGGCGCTGGACCGCAAGCCGGATCGCGATCCGGTGCCCCCGCCCTCGGCCTGAACGAGCCGGACCGGGTCAGCGTCGACTGGGCGACCGCAGCAGCGCGGTCCGCAGGGCCTTGGCCGCCTCGTCCATCGCCGCGCGTGCGGCGCGGCTGATCCCGGTGAGGTTCGCGTAGCCGTGGATCAGGTCGTCGTGGCGTCGCAGTTCGACGTCGACGCCCGCGTCGCGCAGGCGGTCCGCGAACTGCTCGGCCTCGTCCCGGAGCGGATCGAACCCGGCGGTCGCCACGTAGGCGGGCGGCAGACCCGAGAGATCGTCGGCGAGCAGCGGCGATGCGCGCGGGTCGTGACGGCGCGGCGCGTGCGGCAGGTAGCAGCCG
>NZ_JBFIGP010000129.1:0-10032 GCF_041602235.1 Paraconexibacter sp. | reverse complement strand
GGTCGCCCCACAGGTCGTCGACGTGCTCGCAGCCGACGCTCATGCGGATGAGGCCGGGCGGGATGTGCTCCTGACCCGGATGGGCGTTGCGGCGCTCCATCGTCGTCTCCACCCCGCCGAGGCTCGTGGCGTGCCGCACGACGCGGACCGCGCCGCAGACGCGGTCGGCGGCCAAACCGTCGGCGAGCTCGAAGCTGACCACGGCCCCGAACCCGGGGTAGCGGACCCTTGTGACCGACGGGTGGTTTCGTAGGCGCGCGACGAGCGTCTGCGCGCTGGCGGTGGCGGCGCGCAGACGCAGGGGCAGCGTGCGCGCCCCGCGCAGCGCGAGGAAGCACTCGAGGGTCCCCGGGGTGGCTCCACTCAGTCCTCGGGCGCCCCGCAGCCGGGCGAGGCGCTCGTCGCTCGCCGTCACCGCGAGGCCCAGCAGCAGGTCGGAGTGCCCGCCGATGAACTTCGTGGCCGAGTGCACGACGACGTCGGCGCCCAGGCCCAGGGGCCGGCTGCCCAGCGGCGTCGCGAACGTGTTGTCGACCACGACCGTGGTGCCCTCGCGCCGCGGAGCCGCGCAGATCGCCGCGACGTCGGCGACCTCCAGGAGGGGGTTCGACGGGGACTCGATCCAGAGCATGTCGGCCTCGGCCGCCCGCGCGGCCCAGGCCGGATCGGCGACCGGGAGGCGCTCCACCCGCCAGCCGTGCTCGCGGGCGCCGGCCTGCGCCAGACCGGCGACGCCCTGGTAGCAGTCGTCGCCGAGCACGAGGTGGGCGCCGGAGGGCAGTCCGCCGAGGACGGCGGCGCACGCCGCCATGCCCGACGCGAAGGCCACGGCATGCCCGCCTTCCAGGCCCCCGACGAGCTCCTCGAGTGCCTCCCAGCCCTCGGTCGCCTCGTTGCGGCTGTAGATGCGCTCCCCGCCGAGGACGAACGTCGAGGACGGGACCATGGGCGTGTTGAGCGGGGCACCGGGCGCGTCCGCCGGTCGCCCGCCCACGATGGCCCAGGTCTCGGGGTTCAGCTCCTCAGGTCGCGCCATGGCCGCCACGGTAGTCCATGGCGTGAGGCTGTCCGGGCCCGCGCCGACCGGTGCACCGCCCGTGGACCGAAACCAGCCCGGTCAGCGCCCGACCGGTGCCAGGTCGGCGAAGCGGTCGCCCCGGACCTCGCCCGGCCCCGCTTCCGCGTCGGCGCCCGTCACACGACGAGGGGCGCCCGCGAACGGACGCCCCTCGGCACAGCGGTGCAGGTCGGTCGAGCCGACCGGCGAGCTACTTGAGCTCGACGGTGGCGCCGGCCTCCTCGAGCTCGGCCTTGAGCTTCTCGGCCTCGTCCTTCTCGAGGCCCTCCTTGACGGCCTTGGGGGCCTCGTCGACGACGGCCTTGGCCTCCTTCAGGCCCAGGCCGGTCGCCGCGCGGACGACCTTGATGACCTGGATCTTCTTGTCGCCGGCAGCCGTGATGACGACGTCGACAGTCGAGCTGCCCTCGTCCTCGCCACCGGCGTCACCGCCGGCGCCGCCGCCGGCGGCCGGAGCGGCAGCCGCGACGGCCGTCGCGGACACGCCGAACTCCTCCTCCATCGCCTTGATGCGCTCGGACAGCTCGAGCACCGAGATGCTCTTGAGCTCGTCGATCCATTCCTGAGTGGTAGCCATGTGGTTCTCCTATGCGTCGGCGGCGTCGGTTGCCGACGCGTCCGCCTGGTCGTTGTCAGTGGTGGTGTCCTGAGCGGCCGGTGCGGCCTCCTCAGCGGGTGCGTCCTCGGCCGGGGCCTCGGGCGCCTCGGCGCCGGCATCCTCGGCCGGTGCCTCCTCAGCGGCCGGAGCCGCCTCCGAAGCCGGAGCTGCCGCAGGCGCGTCCCCGGAGGGGATCTCGCCCGACTGCTTCTTCTCGAGCACGCCACCCAGCTGGATGGCGACGCCCTGGATCAGCGCGTTCATCGTGCGCACCACGCCGGTGATCGGCGAGGCGACGACGCCGACGAGCTGTCCGTAGAGGACCTCCCGCGACGGCAGCTTCGAGATCGCCGTGATCTGCGCGGCGTCCACGGGCTGGCCGTTCATCAGGCCGCCCTTGAACTCGAGCAGCTGCGTGGTCTTCTGCGCGTCGGCGACGGCCTTGGCGGCCGCGGCGACGTCACCGCGCACGAACGTCAGAGCGGTCGGGCCCGTCAGCAGACCCTTCAGCTCCGCCGCCTCGGCCTTGTCGGCCGCGCGCTCGGTCAGCGTGTTCTTGACGACGCGGAACGACGCGTCGGCCTCACGGAGCTTCCCGCGGAGATCGGCCACCTGGGCGACCGTGATCCCGCGGTAATCGACCGCGAACACCGCTTCGGACTCCGTGATATCGGCGGCGATCTCATCGATCACCGCGGCTTTCTGTTCCCTGTTCATGGGCCTCCTGTTCCGGACTTCCCGCCCCTGATCCTCGTCAGGGGCGCGCCGGAGGTCTTCGGTGGCGCGACTGTGGAGAGAGGCTACGCCGCGGAGGGCGCGACCTCCTCGAGGATGTCGCGGGTACGGGTGGGATCGACCTTCACGCCGGGCCCCATCGTGGAGGCCATGGTGATGGTCTTCAGGTACTTGCCCTTGGCGGCCGACGGCTTCGCGCGGACGAGCTCGTCGATGACCGCGGCGTAGTTCTCGAGCAGCTGCTGGGCCGGGAACGACGTCTTGCCGATGACGAGGTGCACGATCGCGGTGCGGTCCGTGCGGTACTCGACCTTGCCGGCCTTCGCCTCGCTGACCGCCTTCGTGACGTCCATCGTCACGGTGCCGACCTTCGGGTTGGGCATCTTGCCCGACGGGCCGAGCACGCGACCCAGGCGACCGACGAGCGGCATCAGGTCCGGCGTCGCGATGGCGACGTCGAAGTCGGTGAACCCCTCCTCGACGCGCTTGGCGAGATCCTCGGCGCCGACGATGTCCGCGCCGGCGGCCTCGGCCTCGGCGGCCTTGGGACCCTGGGCGAACACGACGATCTTCACGTCCTTGCCGAGACCGTGCGGCAGCGCGATGGTGCCGCGCAGCTGCTCGTCGGCGTGACGGACGTTCAGGCCGGTGCGCACGTGGATCTCGACGGACTCGTCGAACTTCGCGCGCTTCATCTCCTGCACGAGCGCGATGGCCTCGGCCGGCGAGTACTCGCGGTTGCGGTCGACCCGCAGCTTGACGTCGTTGTAGCTCTTACCGTGCTTCATGACTAGACGACCTCCACACCCATCGAGCGCGCGGTGCCGGCGATGATCTTCGCGGCGGCGTCGACGTCGTTCGCGTTCAGGTCCGGCAGCTTCTTCTCGGCGATCTCCCGGATCTGTGCCTCGGTGAGGGTCGCCACCTTCGTCCGGTGCGGCTCACCGGAGCCGGACTCGATGCCGGCGGCCTGCTTGATGAGGACGGCGGCAGGCGGGGTCTTCGTCACGAACGTGAACGAGCGATCCTCGTACACGGTGATGACGACCGGGATGACCGTGCCGCTGTCGGACTGGGTCTGCGCGTTGAACGCCTTGCAGAACTCCATGATGTTGATGCCGTGCTGGCCCAGGGCGGGGCCGACCGGCGGAGCCGGGCTGGCCTGGCCGCCAACGGCCTGCAGCTTGATCTGGGTGAGGACCTTCTTCGCCATCTGTTCCTTTCGCCTGCCACAGCGCCGCAGTACCGCGGCGGGAGTGGTCGTCTCGGCTGGGTTAGATCTTCTTCACTTGGTCGAAACCGACCTCGACCGGGGTCTCACGGCCGAAGATCGACACGAGCACCTTGAGCTTCTGAGCATCCTGGTTGATCTCGGAGATCTCCCCGGAGAAGTCCGACAGCGGGCCGCTGACGACCTTGACCGACTCACCGATGCTGAACTGCGCCTTCGTCTGGACCTTCTGCGCGACCTCGCGCTTGAGCAGGCGGTCGACCTCGGGCTGCGTGAGCGGGACCGGCTCGTTGGAGGCGCCGACGAACCCGGTCACTCCCGGCGTGCCCTTCACGAGCTGCCAGGAGTCCTCGTTGAGCTCCATGTTCACGAGCACGTAGCCCGGCATGGTGCGCTGCTCCTTGGTCTTCTTCTCGCCGTCCTTGACCTCGGAGACGGTCTCCGTGGGCACGACGATCTGACGCAGGAAGCGCTTCTGGCCCAGCGAGACCGTGCGGTGCTCGAGGTTCTGCTTGACCTTGTTCTCGTGCCCGGAATATGTGTTGACGACGTACCAGCGAAACATGCGTTCCTGCCTTAAAGGATGATGTCGACGAACCGCTCGGCGACCTGGTCGGCGAGCCCGAGGTAGGCGCCCGCGACCACGACGAACCCGAGGACGACGGCGGTGGCCTGACCGACCTGACGGCGATCCGGCCACTGGACGCGCTGAAGCTCGGCCCACGACGCCTTGAGGAACCGGCCGAACCGCGCAGGTCCCTTGGCCGTCTGCTCGGGACCAACGGGCTCCCGGGCTGCCGCCGAGGGCGCAGCGGCCATGGCGGCGGCGGCCAGCGCCTGCTCCTCAGCCGGGTCCTGCGGGTCGTTGTCGTCGTCGCGCGCCACGAGGCGTCCCGCTTACCGGGTCTCCTTGTGGGGAGTCTGACCCCGACACCACTTGCAGTACTTCCGCAGCGTGATGCGATCGGGGTTGTTGCGCTTGGACTTGTTGGTCTGGTAGTTGCGCCGCTTGCATTCCTCGCAGGCGAGGGTGACAGCGATACGCACATCTCCGCGGGCCATGTGGCGTTCCCCAGAGTAAGTGAGAAGGACGGTGCTATGACCTGCTTCCGGGCGAAAGAAAGACCCGCCCGGGAGCGAGTCGACGAGGGAGGATAGCGCGGTCCGTCGGGCGACGCTGCTACGCCCGCCCCGGCCCCGTTCAGGCCCGCGCGCTGGACTGCGGATCGAGCCGGGTCATCTGCACGGTGGCCTCGTGCCGGGAGGTCGCCGTCCCGCGGAAGACGCCCTTGATCGGCGGGATGTCGCTGTAGCTCCGGCCGTGCCCGATCTTCACGTGCGTCTCCCCCGCGAGCCGGCGGTTGGTCGGGTCCGCGCCGACCCAGACCGGCTCCCCGCGTCCGGCGCCGTCCGGCAGCAGGGCCTCCAGCCACGCGTGCGTGTGGACCTCGAGCGAGTCCGCCCCGCCGTCCTCGGGCGCCGCCCACAGGTAGCCGCTCACGTAGCGCGCGGCGATGCCGTGGTGACGGAGCAGGATGAGGCCGAGGTGCACGAAGTCCTGGCAGACCCCGCCGCCGCCGCGCAGCAGGTCCTCGACGGTCGACCCGACGTACGTGGCGTGCGGGTCGTAGCGGAACCGGTCGGGGATCAGCTCGCACAGGAGCCGCAGGGTCATCGGCGGCGTCTTGGCGCGGGTCACCTCGAACAGCTCGGTGAGCAGGTCGAGGTCCGGCTCGTCGGCCGCCGGCAGCAGGAACTCCCCCGCTGCCTCCTGGTAGGACGGGGACTCGAGTTCGTCCCACGAGGAGTCCTGGGGCTCCGGTTGCGGCGCCGTGACCACGCGCGCGCGGACGTCGATCGTCAGGTGGTCGTGCGCCTTGGGGATGCCGAACTCGATGACCTCCGTCCCGAAGTAGTCCACGTGGCGGTGCACGCGGGTCTCCGGGTCCGTGCGGAACTGGAACTCGTCGCAGCGCTGGGTGCTCGTCGTGGCGGGGCGCACGCGCAAGGCGTTGAGGTTGTCGGTGACCGGCGCGTCGTACCGGTACTCGGTCAGGTAGCGGATGGCGAAGTTCACGTGGTGACGACTCCGAGGGCCGACGCGCCGGCGAAGTAGCGCTCGGCGATGTCGATGTCGACGAGGGCGAGCTCGGACTGGATCCGCTCGAACGCGCTCTGGAGGTCCCCGTCCTCGGTCCCGTCGTCGGCGGCCCGGCGACGGAACTCCAGGTCGGCGCCCAGCCGGGTGAGCCGCAGGACCGGCTCGCTGTTGCGTGGGTTCATGTCGGCACGGTCGATCGCGCGCAGCAGGGCGTCCACGGAGGCGGCGACGCTGTCCGGGTAAGCCCGCTCGAACAGGAGGAACCGCGCGACGGGCTGGGCGTTCGGGGGGCCCGGGACGGCGCGGCGGAAGGCCTGGAAGCCCCCGACCGCCTGGAGCAGCGCGAGCGCCTGACCGTCGCGGGCGGCGGTGTCCGGGTCGCCGACGGGCAGCGCGACGCGCAGCATGCGCAGGACCATGTCGGCCGCCTCGATGCGACCGCCGGCCATCAGGAACGCGCTGGCGTCGTCGCGCAGCATCGTCCGGCCGGTGAGGCCCCAGAACAGCGCGGAGCGCTCCTTCACGTACTGGTAGAACGAGTACGGGCCGGTGCGCAGCCGGGCCGAGAGGTCGCCCTCGAGCAGCGTGAGGTTCGTGGTGTTGACGGCCTCCCACATCTCCGCGCTGATGACGTCGCGCACGGTGCGGGCGCCCTCGCGGCCACGGCGCACGCACGAGACCACGGAGAAGGGGTCCTCCGCGTCGAGCGTGAGCCGCTCGAGCACGTCGTCGCGGCGCGCCGGCGCGCCCTCCGGGTTGGCGCCCATGATCGCCAGGATCGACCCCCAGCTCAGCGTCACACCCGCCGGATCGTCCGGGCGGCCCTGCACGTCCGCCTGGAAGACCCCGTCGAGCATGCGCGCCGTGTGCTCCGCGCGCACGAGGTTGCGCCCCAGCCAGAACAGCTCGTGAGCGATGCGGGCGAGCATCAGACCTCCGGCTCCGGATCGCGCTGCTGCTGCTGCTGCTGGGCCTGACCGGACCAGCCGCTCCCGTAACGGAGGTCCGGCATGGTCGGCGGCAGCGGTCCGGGCGTGATCGTCTCGGCACGATCGCCGTCCTGGCCGTCCTCGAGGACCCATGTGTCCTTGGACCCACCGCCGCGCGAGCTGTTGACGATCATCGAGCCCTCGACCATCGCGACGCGCGTCAGGCCGCCCGGCACGATCTTGATCGTCTCGCCGAACACCGCGAAGGGACGCAGGTCGACGTGACGCGGGGCGATCACGCCGTCCACCCCGGTCGTCGGGACCGTGGAGAGGTTCACGACCTCCTGCGCGATGAAGGCGCCCGGATCGGCGACGATCGTCGCCGCGAGGGCCTCGAGGTCCTCCTTCGACGTGCTGGGACCGATCACGACGCCCTTGCCGCCGGACTCGCCCGTGGGCTTGACGACGAGCTCGTCCAGCCGGCCGAGCACCTCGGCCCGCGCCTCGGGGTCGGTGAGCAGGTAGGTCTGCACGTTCTGGAGGATGGGCTCCTCGGAGAGGTAGTACCGCACCATCTCCGGGACGTAGTGGTAGACCGCCTTGTCGTCCGCGACGCCCGTCCCCAGGGCATTGGCGATCGCGACCGTCCCGGCGCGGTAGGCCCGGACCAGACCGGGCACGCCCAGCAGCGAGTCGGGTCGGAACTCCAGCGGGTCGATGAAGTCGTCGTCGAGCCGGCGGTACACGGCGTGGACGCGCTGGAGCCCGGAGGTCGTGCGCATGTAGAGGACGTCGTCCCGCACCACGAGGTCGCTCGCCTCGACGAGCTCCACCCCCATCTGACGCGCGAGGAAGGCGTGCTCGAAGTACGCGGAGTTCAGCGGTCCCGGCGTCCAGACCACCACGGTCGCCTCGTCGTCCGTGGACGGCGCGACGGCACGCAGCGCCGCCAGCAGCAGGGACGGGTAGTGGTCGACCGGACGCACGCGGTAGTGCTGGAACAGCTGCGGCACCAGACGGGTCATGGCGACCCGGTTCTCGAGCACGTAGGAGATGCCGGACGGGGTGCGCACGTTGTCCTCGAGCACCTTCCAGGTGCCGTCGGAGTCCCGGACGAGGTCGCACCCGGCGACGTGGCAGTACACGCCGCCCGGCGGGCGGATGCCGTGCACCGCGCGGGCGAAGTGGGTGCGGCTCACGACGAGCTTCCACGGCACGATGCCGTCGCGGACGATCTCCCGCCCGTGGTAGATGTCGTCGACGAAGTGGTTGAGGGCCCGGATGCGCTGGGCGAGGCCGCGCTTGATGTGCGTCCACTCCGACGCGGGCAGGATGCGCGGCACGAGGTCCAGCGGGAAGGGCCGGTCCTTTACGGGCCCCTCCTCGCCGGTGGCGTCGAAGGTGATGCCCTGCTGCATGAAGATCGCGTCGCGCCGGCGGCCGGCAGCGGCCAGCTGCTCCGGGCCGATCCGCGCCAGTTCGTCCACCAGCGGCCCCATCTCGGGATGCGGGACACCCCCGGCGGCGAAGACCTCGTCCATGTACCCCGGCGTGGGTTCGTAGATGGCGGGGTGTTCGGTGGTGTGGTCGGACACGCACCGCTCATCATGCCCGCTTTGCCCGGAGTTGACGCTGTGCGCCGGTCGGAACAACGTCCATCGCCGTTGTCCATGAGGTCGAACCCGGCCGCGGGTCCCGACGCCGGGTGCGCCCCCCCGCCTCCCTAGACTGCCGCGCATGCTCGGGACGCCGCGACGCGCCGCCTTCGCCGGCGTGTTCGGTGCCACGCTCGTCGCGTTCCTGGCCATCGGGGCCGTCCTGCCGATCCTGCCCCGCTACGTCCAGGGCCCCCTCGAGGGCGGGGACGTCGCCGTGGGCATCGTGACGGGGGCCTTCGCGTTCGCGGCCGTGCTCGGCCGCCCCGTGGGAGGCAGGCTCGCCGACCGCCACGGCCGCAAGCCCATCGTGCTCGCGGGCATGGTCATCTGCACGATCGCGGCGTGCCTGTATTACGTGCCCCTCGGTGTGGCCGGGATCGTGTTCGCGCGACTGGTGCTCGGGCTGGGCGACGGATGGGTCTACACGGCGTCCGCCACCTGGATCGTCGACCTGGCGCCCGAGGAGCGGCGCGGGCAGGCCATCGGCCTGTTCGGCATGGCGATCTGGGGCGGCCTGGCGCTCGGTCCCCTCTTCGGCGAGCTCCTGCTCGAGATCGGCTCCTTCGAGGCGGTGTGGGCGTTCGCGGCCGCGACGCCGCTGGTCGCGGCGGCGATCGTCACCCGGCTCCCGGAGCACCGCCCATCCGCGCCGGCGCCGGCCGCACCGGCGCCGACGGCCCCGGCGACGCCGACCGCGCTGGTCGCACCGGCGCCTCCACCCGGAGGTCCGAGCGATGACCGTCACCCGGCGACGCCGATCGCACGAACCTCCGGGGAAGGCGGGGGCCGGGGTCAGCGCTCGGTCCTCCGGCGTCGGCCGGGGTGGCTCCCGCCGGGCGTGCTGCTGCCCGGCAGTGCGCTGCTGCTGGGGAACGTCGGCTACGCCACCTTCGCCGGCTTCGTCGTCCTGCACCTCGATCGGGAAGGCATCGGCCACGGGGCGGCGGCGTTCGTCGCGTTCGCCGCTGCCGTGGTCGTCGGCCGCCTGTTCCTCGGGCGGATCCCGGACCGCTACGGCCCCCGCCCCGCCTCGCTTGGCGCAGGCGCGTTGGAGGCGACCGGCCTGACGCTCGTGGCCGTCGCCGAGTCCGCTCCGGTGGCGTTCGCGGGCGCCTTGATCATGGGCCTGGGCTTCTCGCTGCTCTTCCCCGCGCTGGCGCTGATCGCGATCTCCGGCCAGCCACCGGAACGGCGCGGCGCCGTGCTGGGTCTGTTCACGGCGTTCTTCGACATCGGCGTGGGGGTGGGCGGCCCGCTCGCCGGCGCCGTGGCGGCGTCCTCGGGGTACCCGGAGGCGTTCCTGATCTCGGCGGTCTGCGCCGTCGCCGCCGCCGGGCTCGGCGTGCTCGCCGGACGCGGCGCCGCCGGGAGCGCGCCGCGCACCGGGGCGCCGCCGGCACCCGAACCGGTGTGAGCGACCCGGGTCAGCCGCGCTCGGCGACCGGTCGCAGGAACGCGGGAACGGGACGGATCATCGAGCGCCCGGACTCGCGCTCCCACGTACGTTCGAGCCCCGCAAGGTGCTCGTCCATGACGACGTCGACGCGCTCCAGGTCGCCGGAGCGGATGGCCTCGAGCGTGCGCTCGTGGATCTCCACCGACCAGGCCGGAGCCAGCGGCTCGTGGAGGGTCATGTCGCGGGCGATCTCGAGCTCGCGCAGGAGCGAGCGCATGAGCTTCATCACCGTCTGGTTGCGGGTCG
>NZ_JBFIGP010000128.1:0-10041 GCF_041602235.1 Paraconexibacter sp. | reverse complement strand
GTGCGCGAACTTGGCCGCGCGCAGGATCTGGATGACGAGATCCACGGCGTGCGCCGGATCCAGCGGCCCCTCGTCGCTGACGACCTGCTTCAGCGCGCGGCCGTCGAGGTGCTCCATCGCGATGTAGTAGGTCCCGTCCCATTCCCCGCGGTCGTAGACCGAGACCACGTGGGGATGCTGGAGGCCCGCGGCGCTGGAGGCCTCGCGCCGGAACCGCTCGACGAACTCGGGATCCTCCGCGAAGCGCCGGTACAGGATCTTCAGCGCGACGTCCCGTCCGAGCTGCAGATCCTCGGCACGGTAGACGTCCGCCATCCCGCCCGAGCCGATGCGCTCCAGGATGCGATAGCGACCATCGACGATGGTCTCGTTGGCCAGGCGCTCATCCATTCAGCAACGACTCCATGACCTGCTTGGCGATGGGTGCGGCGACGACGCCGCCCTGCCCTCCGGTGGTCCGCTCGATCGTCACCGCGATGGCGATCTTCGGGTTCTTGGCAGGGGCGAACCCGATGAACCACGGCTGGTTGATGTCACGCGAAGGGTCGATTTCTGCGGTTCCGGTCTTTCCTGCCACATCGATACCCGACAGAGCGGCCGCGGTTCCAGTTCCCTCGCGGACGACGTTGGTCATCATCTCGATGAGCTTGTCAGCGTTCCCGGCGCTCATGACGCGCGCCTGCTCCTCCGGTTCGATCCGATCGACCGTGCGGCCGTCGATGTCGACGACGCGATCGGTGAGGTGCGGGCGCATCAGCCGGCCGCGGTTGGCGACCGCGGCGGCGACCATCGCCATCTGCAGCGGCGTCACGCGCAGCTTGTCCTGACCGATCGCCATCCGCCCGACATCCACGAAGCGCGACGTCGCGGGAACCAGGCCGCGCCCGGCGACGTACTCCCCGGACGGCAGCATCTGCCCGTCCGGGTAGTCCAGCGGCGGATCCTCGCCGAAGCCGAACCGCTTCATGTACTTCTGCATCGTCTGCTTGCCGAGTTGCTCGGCGACGTCGGCCCAGACCGTGTTGACGGAGTTCGTCAGCGCCGTGGTCAGCGTGACCGGCCCGAAGTCGCGGCCGCCGGAGTTGGCCAGCGGCACGCCGCTGATCGGCTTGCCGCTGTTGCCGTCGATCGTGGAGTTCGGCTGGAACCGGCCGCTGTCCAGCGCCGCGGCCGCGGTCACGACCTTGAAGGTCGAGCCGGGCGGATACCCCGCCTGGGTGGCGCGGTTCAGCAGCGGCGAGTTGTCGTTGTCGGTCGCCAGGCGCTCGAAGGTCTTCGTGGACCGCAGGTCCCGTGGGTCGAAGCCGGGCGTCGACGCCATGACCTTGACCGCGCCCGTCGACGGCTCGATCGCCACGACGGACCCCTTGCGCCCGTTGAGCGCGCCGAGCGCGATGCGCTGGGCCCTGGGGTCGAGCGTGGTGAGGACGTTGTCGCCGATCGGGTCCCGGCCGATCACGCGGTCGATCACCGACCCGAGCTCCCCCCGTCTGCCCGCGAGGTCGTCGTTGCGCGACCGTTCGAGGCCCGCCCGGCCGAGGGTCGTGTACGAGTAGCCGATCGCGTGCGAGAACAGGCCGCCCTCCGGGTAGGTCCGGCGGAAGGTGTCGTCCTGCGCGGGCACGCTGCGCGCGAGCACCGTGCCGTCGGCGGCGCGGATGAGGCCGCGTTTGATCCGCTGCTCCTCGAACACGCTGCGACGGTTGAGCGCGTTGTCGTTCAGCGCGTCGGCCTCGAAGACCGACCAGCGGCTCGTGAACGCGATGAGCACGGCGAACATCACGAGCACGAGCACGTAGAGGCGGGCGATGGGGGCGTTCACGTGATCTCCCGCCGGGCCTTGTCCGACACGCAGAGCAACAGGGCCAGCAGCACGAAGTTCGCGACGATCGACGAGCCCCCGTAGCTGACGAACGGCAACGTCACGCCCGTCAGCGGGATGACCTTCGTCACGCCGCCGACGATGACGAAGACCTGCAGGGCGAACACGGCGGTGAGCCCGGTGGCGAGCAGCTTGGAGAAGGAGTCGCGCGCGAGCATCGCGACCTTGAAGCCGCGCTCGGCGATGAGCAGGTAGACGAGGAGGACCGCGCAGGCCCCCACCAGGCCGAGCTCGTTGGTGATGAGCGCGTAGATGAGGTCCGTCTGCGCGGCGGGCAGGAACTGGATGTCGCCACCCTGCAGGGTCGTGAACGCCTGCCCGAACCCCGCGCCGAAGAACCCGCCGTCGGCTTGCGCGAACAGGGACTGGGCGAGCTGCTCGCTGCCTCCCACCCGCTCGAACAGCGACTGGTCGAACGGGTGGCGCCACGCGTCGATCCGGCTCTGCACGTGGCCGACCGTGCTGGCGAAGAACCAGAAGCCGATGCCGAACATCGTGAGCCCGATCAGGGGGAAGCTGAGGCGGTTCGTCGCGACGTAGATGATCGCCAGGAAGCCCCCGAAGAACATCAGGGAGGACCCCAGGTCGCGGATGAACACCAGCAGCACCATCGATCCGCCCCAGATCACGAGGAGCGGGCCGAGGTGCTTCAGCGGCGGGACGACGATCCCCAGCACGGTCCGGCCGCCCGTGACCAGCAGCTGCCGCGTGTCGCGCAGGTAGCTGGCGAGGAAGATGACCACGCCGATCTTGGCGAACTCGGCGGGCTGGAAGGTGACCGGACCCAGGCCGATCCCGAGGTACGCGCCGTTGGTCTGCTGTCCGATGCCTGGCACCCGCGGCAGCAGCAGCAGCGCCAGCGACCCCACCGCGATGAGGTACCGGTAGTTCTCGAGGCGCCGGTAGTCCCGCAGGAAGACGATGGTCGCCGCGAACGCCCCGAGCCCGACGACGAACCACTGCGCCTGCTCTCGGGCGAGCTCCTCGTCGAGGCGGTAGATCATCACCAGCCCGAAGCACGCCAGGACGGCGACCAGCGGGAACAGGTACGGGTCGGCCTCCTTGAGCGTCATCCGCAGCACGAGGTGCGCGGCGAAGCACAGGCCGAGGAAGATCGCCCCGTAGGTCAGCGACAGGTCGGTGAGGACGTCCTCGCGCTGGACGAACACCGCGGTGAAGCCCGCCGTGACCAGCAGCGACGCCGGGATCAGGGCGAACAGCTCGCGCGTGCGCGCGCTCATCCCGTCGCCTGCCCGGCGAGCTCCCCCCGCTCGATCTGCCGGACGAGGTCGTTGGCGTCCTCCAGGGAGCGGAGCTTGTGCGACGTGACGGTCTTCTTCGCGCCCGCCGGCAGCGACTGCGCGGGGACCCCGGACACGAAGTTCTCGGTGTACATGGACAGCCCGCCGGGGAGCTCGTACGGCACGCCCTTGTAGACGGTCACGAAGCCTTGGTCGTCGACGCCGACGAAGTAGACCGCCTGGGTGGCGATGTAGCCACCGGCGGCGAACGGGAACAGGATCAGCGTCAACCACAGCAGGCCGCGGCCCAGGCGACGCAGTGGACCGCGCTTCCGCTCGCCCGCGGGCCCGACCCGGATCCTCGGCTGCCTGGGCTGGACGGGCCCGCCGGCGGGAGCCTCGTCCGTGGACGCGGGTGCCCCGACCGCAGGCTGGGCGCCGGTCGAGGGGTCCGTCGCGGTCGCCGGGGCGGCGCCCTCCGTCCCGGGCCGGGCGGCGTCGCCGGTGGCGGAGTCGGTCTCGCGCAGCGCCGCCTGGATCTCCGCCACGGTCGGCGCCGCCGTCCCGAGACGGGTGGTCTGCTCGGCGGTGTCGTCCGCGAAGCTGACGTCGTCGAGCCGGAAGAGGACGACCGTGATGTTGTCGCGGCCACCGGCGGCGTTCGCCGCCTCGATCAGCGCCCGGCCGGCCGACTCCAGGGAGTCCGCGCCGCGGACGATCTCGCCCACGCGCTTCTCGGGCACCATCGACGTCAGACCGTCCGAGCACAGCAGGTAGATGTCCCCGGCCCGCGCGCGCCAGGTCATGCTGTCCACGTCGACGTCCGGCTCGGGGCCCAGGGCTCGCGTGATGATCGAGCGCTGCGGGTGGACGTCCGCCTCCTCCGGCGTGAGCTTGCCCTCGCGGACGAGCTCGTCGACGAGTGAGTGGTCGCGGGTCAGGCGCTCGAAGGACCCCTCCCGCAGCAGGTACAGACGGCTGTCGCCGACGTGCGCGATCGACAGCTCCTCCTCCCCCACGTACGCGGCGGTGATCGTGGTGCCCATGCCGGCCCGCTCCTCGCTGGCGCGGGAGTGCTCGTGGATGTCGGCGTTGGCCCGCTTGACGAGGCCCGCGAGCCGTTCCTCCGCGCTTCCGGACCCGTCCGGCAACCCTGGCTCGAGCGTCTTGACCGCCATCCTCGAGGCGACCTCGCCCGCCTGCGCTCCGCCCATGCCGTCGGCCACCGCGAACAGCGGCGACCGGGCGAAGGACGAGTCCTCGTTCGCCCGGCGCTGACGGCCGGTGTCGGATCCTTCGAAGCTCTCTGCGACGCGCAACATGAGTGGTTCCGGGTTCCTACCCTTCGAGGTAGGTGAACTCGCTGTCGCCGATACGGACCCGGTCGCCCGGGTGCAGCGGCTGGGGTCCGCCGAGGAGCTCCTCGTTGAGGTAGGTGCCGTTGGTGGAGCCGAGATCCTCGATCACGATGACGCCGCCCTGTCTGATCATGCGCGCGTGGCGCGAGCTCGCGAACGGATCCTGCAGACGGATCTCGGCCTGGTCGCCGCGGCCCATGATCGCACCCTCGCCGATCTCGTACTCCATGCCGGCCGTGTGGCCCGGCGCGCGCTCGACGACCAGCCGGGCGTCCAGCCCCTCCAGGTCCCCGCGCGGCACCGCCGCCGCGCTGTGGAGCCCGGTCGCGTCGGTCGGCGTCGACCCGCCGAGGACGGGATCGTGGCCGGCGTAGGACTCCTGCCGTGGCGCCACGGCGCTGCGCAGGTCCTTCAGCGCGCTCCGGGAGACCCACAGGATGAAGAGGTACAGGACGGCGAGGAAGCCGAACTGCAGGGCGACCGACACAGGCTCCAGCGTCACAGTCAGTCGACCTCGAAGGTGATCGGAACCGTGCCCAGCTCGATGCGGTCGCCGCCGGTGACCCGCGTGGGTCCGTCGACCGGACGGCCGTTGACCCGGACGCCGTTGGTCGACCCCAGGTCCTCGACGACCCAGCCGCCCGCGTGCGGGCGGATCTCCGCGTGACGGCGGCTGACGTTCGAGTCCCCGATCACGACGTCGCAGTCGCGGCTGCGGCCGAGGACCGCGCCCCCGGCGGGGACGACCATGCGGCGGCCCTCCGCGACCACGATCGCGCGGCCGCGCCGTTCGGCGCGCTGCTGCTCGAGCGGCTCCTGCAGCCTGTCCGCGCTCGAGAACACCATCGTGTTCCCGTGCTCGGCCTGGACGACGGCGGGCACCTCCTCGCGCGCGGCGGCCGGCGCGATGCCCGGGGCCGCCGCCTCGTTGGGCCGCACGAGCCGGGCCTGGATCCCGAACTCGCCGAGGTGCAGGCGCTCGTCGGTCTCGAAGGTGATCACGGGCCGGGAGACGAGGGCGAGCTTCTCGCCGCGGGCGTGCTCCAGCACGCGGACGGCGAGCTCGTCGGCGACCTCCTGCTCGATGGGCGCGAAGCTCTCGCGGTCCTCCGGGGACAGCCACACCACGTACTCGTTGGGGACGTAGGTGCGCGAGACGGAGACCGTCCGGTGCTCGTCCATCTCCTTCACGAGCCGGCGCGCGATCTCGACGGGGCGCACCGGCGTGCTGAAGACACGGCCGAACGTCCCCTCGACGAGGCCGGCGATCCTGCTCTCGAGGTTTCTCAGCACGCTCATGTCGGGAGTTCCTGCCGGCCCATGCTACGCAAGGGAACGCGTCTCGTCCCCGCTGCGTGACGGGCCCGACGTGGCCCGCACCCCGACGGCGAGGACGCCGGCGAGCGCGGCACCGGCGACGATCCCCCGTGCCTCCGGGGCCCCGGGGCCTTCGCCCCACCCCGTCAACACCCCGCCGAGCGCCTGTGTTGCGGTCGCCAGGCCCGCGGCCCAGGCCGTGGCCGCGACCATGTCGACAGCGGCCACGCGCCCGCGGACGAGGTGCGGCAGGGCCAGTGCCGCGGCCCCCCAGAGGAGCCCGACCAGCAGGACCCCGGACGTGAGCAGCGGCCACGCCACGTCCCGCAGGACGGCGCCCGCGCTGCCCTCCGCGGATCCGGCCGGGGCGACGGAGGCGGGGGCGCCGAACAGGAGTCGCTCGCCCGACATCGCCTCGGCGAGGACCAGCCACCAGCAGGAGAGCACGCCGAGCGCGAAGCGCTGCAGGGGCCTGGGCGCCTGGCCCACGACGGCGACGCCGCCCAGCGCGACCCCGCCGAGACCGAGTCCGGCGGCCATCGCCGGGCTGCACCACCAGTTCGGCGCGCGCCGGACGAGCACCGCCACCGGCAGGCCGGCCAGGGCCACGAACGCGGCGAGCCCCGGCGCCTCCCCGGCCAGCCACAGCACCAGCGCGGCGACGACCGCGAGGAACCCCAGCCGGGGCAGGAGGATCACGGCACCGGCGACCGCCCCTGCGCCCGCGAGCACGGGGACCGGGGCCGGGGGGCCGAGCCACTGCAGGGCCGCGCCGGCCAGGATCCCGGCGGCCAGTCCGCTCACGAGCCGGGCGGAGGGGCGCACCGGCTCGCGGTAGGCGTCGCGGTCCACGACGCGGCCCAGGACCTCGGTCGGGGCGCCCGCGATGGTCCCCGGTTCGTCGTCGGCGTCCTCGAGGGCGTCCTCGAGCGCGTCGCAGAGGTCGTCGATCGTCCCCCGCTCCGACGGGTCGGGGCGGACGGCGGTGTCGATCGCCCCGCACAGGTCCAGCGGCAGATCACGCCGCAGCCGCCCGAGCGCCGGGAGGCGTCGGCCGACCTTCCGCGCGGTCTGCGAGACGCCCGCGCCGCGGACGGGGTTGACGCCGCAGAGCGCCTCGTACAGGACGAGGGCCAGGGCGTAGAGGTCGGTCGCCGGCGTGACCTCGCGGCCCTCGGCCTGCTCGGGCGCCATGTAGGCGAGGGTGCCGACGACGTCACCGGTCCGGGTCAGCGCGTCGTCCCCCGCCATCCAGGCCACCCCGAAGTCGGTGAGCTTGGCGACGCCACCGGCGTCGGTCGGGCGGGCGGGCACCAGCACGTTGCCGGGCTTGACGTCGCGGTGGACCACGCCGCGCTTGTGCGCGTGGGTCAGGGCGTCGCACAGCGCGACGCCGATCCGCAGGACCGCCCGGTCGCTCAGCGCCCCGTCGTCCAGGAGGTCGCGCAGCGTGTGGCCGCGGACCAGCTCGCTGACGAGGTAGACCGTGTCCCCGTCGCGTCCGGCCTCGTGCAGGGCGACGATCCCCGGGTGCTGCAGGCGGGCCGCGGCCTTGCCCTCCCGCTCGGCCCGCTTGGCGATGCCGGGGTCCCCGACGTCGATCCGCTTGACGGCGACCGCCCGATCGAGGTGCTCGTCGTGCGCGACGAAGACGACACCCATCCCTCCCGCCCCGAGCCGCCGACCCAGTCGGTAGCGCCCGAGGACGGTCTCCGCGGCGGGCGCCGCGAGCGTGTCGGGGTCGTTCTGAGGGGCGGTCCGCACCGTCTTGCTGTTCCTTCCCGCGCGCGCGGGTCCTGCCGCCGAAAAGGGTTTCCGCGGTTTGACGGCGAACTTGCAGGGGAAACACCCCTCCGACGGGGCGGTCATACTGCTTCACGCACCGGTGCCCGGAGTGCCGACCACCCGCGTGGTCGGCCCCAGACGCCGGGAACTCGACTTATGTCGTTCTTCGACGACGACGAACCCACACGCGCAACGCGCCCGGCTCGGCCACGGCGTCCGGCACCCGCATCGACGGGCGGCAGGCCGCGCTCTGCCGCGGCGCCGGACTCGCAGACGCTCCGCACCCGTCAGGGGGTGGCGCTCGGCGTCGGCGTCCTGGTGCTCTTCCTGCTGGTCTTCGGGGTCAAGGGCTGCCTGGACAGCCGCCGGGACCGCGCGCTGAAGGACTACAACCGCCAGGTCACCGCGATCGTCAGCTCCTCCAACGAGCAGGTCAGCGAGCCGTTCTTCGCGCTGCTGAACGCCGGGACGGCGGACGCCAACGAGCTCGAGCAGACGATCAACGAGTACCGCGTCGTGGCCGACCAGGACGCCAAGCGCGCCCGCACGCTCGACGTGCCCGACCAGATGGTGGCGGCCCAGCGCAACCTGGAGCTCGTCCTCAACCTCCGGGCCGAGGCCCTGCGGAAGATCGCCGACCGCGTGGCCGCCGCGAAGGCCGACGGCGAGAACAACCGCCAGTCCGCCGAGAACGCCGTGCAGCAGATCGCCGGGCAGATGAGCGCGCTGCTGGCCTCCGACGTGGTCTACAGCCAGCGGGTCGCACCGTTGATCAAGCAGGCCCTCGACAGCGCGGACATCAGCGGGCAGAGCATCGCCACGTCGACCTTCCTCCCGAACGTCGCCTGGCTCACCGTCGATCAGGTCGCCGGCCGGCTCGGCGCCCAGCGGGCGGCCGGGGGCCGCGGCGCGAACGCCGAGCCCGCTCCCGGGACGCACGGCCACGGCCTCGAGAGCGTCGCGGTCGGCAGCACGACCCTGCAGCCGGGCAGCGCGGTCAACCGCGTGCAGGCCGGGTCCAACGTCTCGTTCACCGTGAAGGTCGCGAACCAGGGCGAGAACGACGAGGCCGATGTGCGCGTCGTCGTGCGGATCCGCGCACCCAGCCTCAAGACCCTGAGCACCACCAAGACGGTGCCGCAGACGAAGTCGAAGACGTCGTCCACGGTCACCGTTCCGCTGTCGAACGCGCCGCCGATCGGCACCCCGGTGACGGTCGAGGTGGAGGTGCGCCCGGTTCCCGGTGAGAAGGTCACCGACAACAACAAGAGCACCTACACGGTCCTCTTCCAGCGGTAGGGCCCCCGAGGCCCGACCTCCGGGACTGCGGGCCTGCCGGGCCCGCGGCTATCCTCGCTCCGGTGGACGATCTCAGTACGACCACGGGCATCGTCGCGGCGGTGGCCGGCCTCATCGCGATCGTGGCGCTCGTCGTCGCCGTCGTCGCCGTGGTGCGCCTGCGCCGGCTCTCCGCCCAGCAGGAGATCGTGCTCGGCGACACCGGGAAGAGCGATCTCGTGGGGCACGCCTCCCGCCTGCAGGCGGAGTTCGGCGTCCTGCACGACTACGTCGAGGACGTCGCCGCGCGCCTCGACGAGCGGTTGAGCGCGGCCGAGCTGCGGCTCGACGGCTCGATCACCTACCACGGCCTCGTGCGGTACGACGCCTACAACGAGATGTCCGGCCGTCAGTCGACGACCGTCGCGCTGCTGGACGCCACCCGCTCCGGCGTCATCGTCTCGTCGATCCACCACCGTGACAGCGCGCGGATGTACGCCAAGCTCGTGCGCGACGGCAAGGGGGAGCTGACGCTGTCCCCCGAGGAGGAGCTGGCCGTCGAGCTCGCCCTGTCGCGCGAGCTGCAGGCCGAGGATCCTTCGGCCTGATGCGTGTCGGGTTCCTCGGGCCTGCGGGGACGTTCTCCGATGCGGCGGTCCGGGCCAGCTCCCGGACGCCGGCCGATGCGGAGCTCGTGCCGCTGGGCACGGTCCACGCCACGGTCCTCGCCGTGCAGTCCGGCTCGGTCGACATGGCGCTCGTGCCGATCGAGAACGCGCTGGAGGGGGCGGTGAACGCGACGCTCGACGCACTCGCGTTCGACGCGCCCTCGGTGATGGTGGTCGGCGAGGAGGTGCGCGGCATCTCGCACTGCCTCATCGCCCGGGAGCCGTTGGATCTCGCGGACGTCGAGGTGGTGGTGTCCCACCCCCAGGCCAACGCCCAGTGCCGGGAGTTCCTGCGAAGCGAGGTCGGTCGTGCGCGCGTGCTGGCCGCACCGAGCACCGCCGAGGCCGTGCGGATGGTCGCCGGTGGCGAGGTCGCCGGGTCCGGCGCCGCGGCGATCGGGCCTGCGCTCGCCGCCGAGATCTACGGCGCGACCGTCCTGCGCGAAGGCGTGGAGGACGAGCCCGGCAACGTCACCCGCTTCGTCTGGCTGGCCCGTGCCGGTGACGCGTCG
>NZ_JBFIGP010000127.1:0-10157 GCF_041602235.1 Paraconexibacter sp. | reverse complement strand
GATGCGATCTTCGCCGCGGCGCGGTACCTGAAGGCCGCGGGTGCCGACGACGACATCCGCAAGGCGATCTTCGCCTACAACCACGCCGACTGGTACGTGGACAGCGTGCTGATGCGCGCCCGGCTGATCGGCGGGCTGCCCGCCGACCTCGTCGGCTCGCTCACGGGCCTGACCCAGGGGCACTTCCCCGTCCGTGCGAAGGCCACCTACGCCGACGACCTCAGCGAGCGCGAGACGAAGGCCCGCGTCGCCCGGGGCCAGAACGCCGCCAAGGTCGTCGAGAGCACCGCCGGACGACGCAGCATCGCCATCTTCGCCGACGCAGGGTCGCGGGTGATCGCCGTGCAGGACGGGCGGATCACCCGCATGGGCGTCTCCCGTCGTCTCGGGCGCTTCATCCAGCTCCGGGACGTCTACGGCAACACCTACACCTACGGACATCTCGGCAAGGTCGCCGACACCCACCTGGTGCCGGTCGACGACGAGGACGCCGATGCGCGGCGGCGTTCGGACTCCTCCACCCCCCGCGACCCGGCACCCAGGACCGCGGCGAGCGCCACGCCCCGTCGCCGTACCGCACCGGCCGCCGAGGCCCCGGCCGATGACGCCGCGTCAGAGCGCTCGTCGAAGGTCCGCCTGTTCGCCAATCCATCCCGTCCGGCCGCCTACCGGGCCGGAGGCGACCGCCAGCTCGCCACGGACGGCGCGGCCGCACCGATCGACACCGGCGACTCGGAGCCGGAGTCCGACGGCGCCGACCCCGCCACCCCGCAGGTGGCCGAGGACGTGCGCCTCGTGCGCCGACCGCTGCGGGTCGGCTCGCGCGTGCTCGCCGGTACCACGGTCGGGCGGATCGACGAGGCCACCAAGCGGATCGCCTCGCACGTGCAGTTCGAGATCCGTCCCGCCGGACGCGGAGCGCCGCGGATCGATCCGAAGCCGATCCTCGACGGGTGGAAGCTGCTCGAGTCGACCGCGATCTACCGGGCGAAGGGCCGCAACCCGTTCTTCGGACCGGACGCCAAGGCCCCGACCATCGGACAGATCCTGCTGCTCGGCAAGGAGGCGCTGCAGCGTCGCGTGCTCGAGAACGAGCGGATCGAGATCTACCCGTGCGGTCGCGACGACATCCGCGCCGGTGTCGTGGACCGTCGCGTGCTGGCGACCCTCGAGTTCCTCGCCGCCTCGGGTCTCGAGCCGACGGTCACGAGCCTTCGGTGCGGCCACGGCCGCTACACGAGCTCCGGCAACGTGTCGGAGCACACGACGGGGACCGCGATCGACATCGCCAAGATCAACGGCATCCCGATCCTCGGGCACCAGGGCGACGGATCCATCACGGACCTCGCCATCCGTCGTCTGCTCACGCTCCAGGGCACGATGAAGCCGCACCAGATCATCAGCCTCATGACCTTCGAGGGCGCCGACAACACGCTTGCGCTCCCCGACCACGCCGACCACATCCACATCGGGTTCCGCCCGCGCGGGACCGGCGACAAGCTCGGACGTCAGATCGACGCGGTGCTGAAGCCCAACCAGTGGACGAAGCTCATCGAGCGCCTGGGACAGATCGAGAACCCCGAGGTCGACACGGCGATCTCCGACGTGGCGATCCCGTGACGGGGTCCTCGCGGCGAGCCGTCCGCGGCTAGCGCGAGTCGCCGACGTTGAGCACCATGTAGCGCCCGTACCGCCCGCCCCGGATCACGCCGGCGCCGGAGTACTCGAAGCTCGGGTCGAGGATGATCGCCCGGTGACCGGGACTCCGCATCCACTCCCGGCACGTGCGCTTCATCGTCCAGCGACCGGCGGCGATGTTCTCACCGACGCCCCGGCGGTACCGGTCCGTGCGGCGCGCGACACGCTGGTAGGCGCTCCCGCCGCTGCGGTCGGTGTGCGAGAAGTAGCCGCCGCGGGCCATCGAGCGCGCGTGTGAGCGCGCCGCGGAGCGCAGGGCCTTGCTGAATCGCAGCTTCGGCAGGCCGTGGATCGCCCGCTCGTGGTTGACGCAGGTGCGCAGCACGCGCTCGGCGGAGCGTGAGCTCCAGGCCGAGGCCGGCGCGACACCGACCAGCCCTGCGCCCAGGATCGCGACCAGCGAGGTCAGCGTCGCGGAGGCGAGCGTACGGCGAAGCCGAAAGGCCCTGCAGGTGTGGCGGATTGACGTGCGTTCGAGTTCGTTCATACCGTCTCCCGGAGTCCGTTCTTCGGTGTGGTGCAGTCAGCGGCAATGCCGGCTGATCGAGGTCGATCGGCCGAAACCGGACGCGGCCAGACCCCGACGTTCCTGGGGTCGCCCTACTCCCGCGAGCCATGTCTCAGTACCGCGCGCGCGAGCCCTGCCACGGTCCCCCGCGCAGAGCCATGGTAGCCAAGCTGACGGTTCTGAGGCGACCGGGTCGCCGACGCCCGACGGGCAGCGCCACGCCCGCGACGCCCAGCGGCTGGACCGGAGTCCGCCGCCGCGCACGTCGTTCGGCGCGGGTCCGTGACGGTGCCGCGGGGGCGGTGCCGTCACGCTGCCCGACGGAGCTCCAGCGGTGCGCCACCGGCGTCCAACGCCCGGTCGTACCCGGTCGCAAGGCGCGCCAGGGCCCGCTCCCAGGTGCGCTCACGCACCGCGACGAGCCCGTTGCGCGCCAACCGCTCCCGCTGCAGCGGCGCGTTGGCCAGGTCGTTGAGCGCGGCCGCCAGGGCATCCGCGTCGGCCTCGCGGAGCACGCCCGTCACCCCGTGCTCGACGATCGAGCACGGTCCGCCCTCGGCGACCGCGACGATGGGGACCCCTGAGGCCTGTGCCTCGAGCAGCACCTGGCCGAACGTGTCGGTCCGGCTCGCGAACAGGAACACGTCGGCGCTCGCGTAGGCGCGAGCGAGGTCCTCTCCCTCCAGCCAGCCCAGGAACGTCGCGCGGTCGCCGAGTCGCTCGCGCAGGTGCTCCTCCTCGGGCCCCCCGCCGGCGAGGTTCAGGTGCAGTCGGGGGTTGGTCTCGCGTGCCCGGAGGAACGCGTCGGCGAGGAGGTCCGCTCCCTTCTCCTTCGTCTGCCGCCCGACGTACAGGACGTTGATCGCGTCCCCGCCGAGGAGCCCGGGAGTCCGCTTGGCCGGATCGAAGCGCGAGGTGTCCACGCCGCGGTCCCAGCGCCCGATCCTGTCCTCGGCGATCCCCATGGACCGTAGGACCTCGTCGCTGGCCGGCGACGGGGTCAGGACGTGGTCGCACTGGCCGTAGAACGCGGCGATCGCGGCGCGAGCGCCGTGCTCCAGCAGCGGGTCGGCGGACCGCAGCCCGGCGTAGGCCGCGAGCTCCGTGTGGTAGCTGCCGAGCACCGGGAGGTCCATGATCCGCGCCACCAGCGCCGCGGCGATCCCGGTCGGACCGGGCGAGCAGAGGTGCACCAGGTCGTACCGCCCGTCAGCCAGGGTCTCGACCACGGCGGGCAGGCTCGGCACGCCGACCTGGAGCCCCGCGTAGAACGGGATGTCGACCTCCGCGACCGCGCTGAGACGGCGGTCGACGTTCGCGTCGGTCCCGACGACCTCCACCTCGAAGCCGGGGACGCCGCGCTCCCGGATCTCCCGGAGTGTGTGGGTGACGCCGTGCATGCCGCCGACCCCGTCCGCGACCAGCGCGACCCGCAACGGCTCGTTCTCCCGGTGCACGAGCTTGGCCTTCGCCTTGCCGAGGAACGCGGAGGCGGGGGCGTACGGGATCGCCGCAACGCAGGCGTCGAAGAACCCGATCGCACCCGGCAGGTACTCGGCCGCCGTCGTGCTCGGATCGGATGTGAGGGCGATGACCGTCTCCACCTGGGCCGCGAGCTTGCGCTCGTGAGCCCGCCGGGCCTTGCGATACAGGTCGGCGTGACTGAAGTCCTCGTGCTGCAGGGTGGCCAGCAGCTCGGTCTCGGTGCCGTCGAAGTCGATCGCGTCGAGCCACGCGCGCAGCAGGGCCCGTGCATCCTGCGGACCCAGGTCGCTGCCGACGGCGGCACCCGAACGGGCATCGCCCTCGCGCATCAGCCGCTCGATCATCGTGAGGACGATCCGTGGGTTCGGCGCGGGCTCGTCGAGGCCCGGCACGCCGAGCGCGCGTGTCGCCAGGCCCATCGCGGCGTGCGCCCACTTCGCCGCGCTGCCCTGGTCGCCTCGAGCCGTGGCGCGCCCCGCGCGGATGTGGGCGAGGTACTCCTGCGGCGTGGCGCACAGGGGCGTCTCGGTGTAGGTGCGGCCGATGTCGACGCCGGCGTGATCGTCGGAGCCGCCGATGCCGGTCCCGCCGTGGGTCTCGATGTACACGGCGGCCGGAGCGTTCAGCTCCCGGGCCCGGGAGCCATTGCGGGTCTCCCAGATCGGGAACAGCTGGGCGAGCCGGCGGCGGTGGCGCGGGGTCAAGGGCGCCTCGACCGCGTAGAACGGGTGGGCGAGCGCGCAGGTGATGCCGCCCTCGTGCAGGTACTCCGCGACCTGTTCGACATCGCTGTTGTGCGCCTGGATCCACTCGTGATCGTCCGGCGTGATGCCGTAGACGAGGACGTGGACGGCCTGCGGCTCGCCCTTGAACCAGAGCGTGGCCTCCTCGCTGAGGAAGACCCGCGGGTCATCGGCGATCTCCAATCCGCCGGTGATCGTGTCGTGGTCGGTGATCGTCACGAAGTCCATCCCGCGACGGGTGGCGAGCTCGAGGACGTCCTCGGGCGGGGTTGCGCATTCCGGCAGGCCCAGGGCGCGTTGGACGCCGAGCTTGGACAGGACGCTTGCCGTGCTGTGGCAGTGCAGGTCGGCGCGGCTGGTGCGGTGGAGCGTCATCGGTGCGACTCCTCTCGTCGATCTTTGGTGACGTCCCGCAGCTTCACGTGGCGCAGGGCGGCCCGTGTGAACCGGATGCCAACGCGAGGTGACCACCTGGTGAACGCCGGGCGGCGCCCGCTGTGCGGGTCCACACGACCCGCGCCGAACTCGGGGGCCCGCGGCCATGTGGCCGGTCGATGACCGCGTGCCGGGTCAGTCGCCCCAGCCGTCGCGCGCGGCGTCGCGGACGATCGGCAGCCAGTCCACCGTGGCACCGAGGCGCAGCACCAGCACCACGACCTGGCCCAGGCCCCGCAGCGGCCACAGGTCCGACGGCGGCAGCGTGGCGTGTTCCGCGAGCGCCAGCACGTCGCGGAGGCGATCGTCGACACGCTCGAGCACGGTGCGGGCCAGCGCCAGGTCCAGGGTGTGGGGTCCGTCGCCGGCGACCTCGCCGATCAGCTCGCGTCCGAGCGCGGCCGCCACGCGCGCCTGCTCCGCGGGCAGCGCGCCGAGCCGTGCGATGACCTGCGCCGCCGCGTCGTCGTCACCGTCACGCAGCGCCTCCAGGGCGGCGACCGCCAGATCGGCGCGGTCCGCGCCGACCTTCGCGAGGCCGGCGGCCTCGAGCACGACGAGCCGACCGTCCCGGTCGAGCACGAGCGTGTCGGGCCGCAGGTCCGCGACGACCGAGCCGTGCCGGACGGCGCCCCCCGCGAAGCGCAGCAGCAGCTCGGCCGCCCGGCGGCGGTCCTCCTCGGCGGTGAGCTCCAGGATCGGCGTGCCGTCGACGTGCTCGCGGACGAGCACCCCGGCGTGGGACAGGTCCGTGAGCGGTGCCGCCACCGCCAGGTCGGGATGGCGGCGCAGCGCCCGGTGCAGCGACCGCTGGTGTCCGGCGACGTGCTCCATGTCGAGGTCGTCGAGCACGCGCTCACGCGCCTCCCGGACGACCGCCTGCACGTCGACGGACGGGAAGGCGGCACGGGCGGGGCCGACGAGCTGGTCGGCGAGCGCCAGGTCGGAGCGGACGATGCCCGCCAGGCCCGGGCGCAGCACGGTGACCGCGACGGCCCGGCCCTCCCGGGCCCCCAGGTGCGTCTGCGTGGCGGCGGTCACCACGTGAGGGGTGGTGTCGAGATCGTCGAGCTCGTCCGAGGGCTTGCCGTCCCACGCGTCCTTGAGGACCTTCTCGACGTCCTTCCACGGCAGCGGCTCGACGGCGGCGGCGGCCTCCTCGAGATCGGGCCAGAGCTCATCGGCGAGACCCGACGGGACGAGGTCCCGGGGGACGAGCGCGTGCGCCATCCCCAGGGAGACGCGCATCGACGTGGTCCCTCGCCCGACCGCGCGGGCGGCGGACACGAGGGCCCGGACGGCCTGGAGCTCACGATCGTCGGTCACCCGCGGGAACCTACGGCACGCGGTGTGCGGGCGCTGCCGCCGGACCTCATGCCGGCGGACGGACGGACGATTGCCCCGAGAGGCGGATGGTGCGAGCGTCGAGGGACAGGCCCGGAGCGGTCCGGCCGGGCCGCGACGGAAGGAGTCCGTAATGGCGGACAGCGCCCTGTTCATCGGATGGGGATCGGTGATCCCCGGACGAGAGGAACGCAGCCTGGAGGTGTTCAACGAAGCGATCGGCATCCTGGGCCGCCGGCAGCAGGACGGCAGCATCGAGCGGTTCGACGTCGTCCTCATGCACCCCAACGGCCACATGGGCGGGTACATGCAGGTCACCGGGAGCCCCGAGCAGATCGCGGGCTTGCGCGCGGACGAGGAGTGGCGGCGCAACACCGTCGACGCCCAGATGGTCGTCGAGGATCTCCGGCACCTGGAGGGTGCCACCGGCGGCGCGATCGCCGGTGAGGTCACGATGTTCCAGGAGGCGATCGGCAAGGTCGCCCACATGGCCTGAGCCCGGTGCGGGGCGGAGTCCCGCGGACCACCGCCCCGCCGGCCGGCTTCAGCTGTCGGCCGCAGCGGTCGATGATCAGGGTGTGGCGTCAGACGCCGACCCCTCCAACGTGCCCCTCCACATCTGGGCGATCGACAATCGCTCCGAGGAGGAAGCCCGTCAGGTCCAGGAGCTGCTGAAGCGGCGCTGCTGGCCGGGCGGCTTCGCCGACCGGCTCGAGCGCAGCGCGCTGCCGTGGCTGCGCCGCTGGAGGGCCACCGCGGGTATTCCGGTTCTCACCGCGTGCGACTGCGCGAGCGGTCGGTGCGCCACCTGCAACTGAGGGTCGCCGGGCCGGTCACGCCGCAGCCGCCACCATCGGTCGCGCACCGTGCAGGACGGCGGTCGTCTGGACCGCCATGAGCGACAACGAGGAGGGCCGGTGCGACGGCTCGACCTCGAGCATGAGCGGGGCGCGGTGGCCCAGCAGCACGTCCCGTACGCGGTCCCAGGGCAGCGTGCCCGCGCCGGGCGGCAGATGCAGGTCCAGGCGCAGCGGGTCGACCCCCGGGAAGCCGAGGTCGTGGCGTCGCGCGCCGAGGTTGTCGTGGACGTGGAACAGCGCCACCTCCGGCGCCACGCGAGCCACCACGTCCCCGAGGTCGGTGCCGGCGATGCCGCTGGTGATGTGCGCGTGACCGATGTCCAGGAGCATCCCGACGGAGGGGTTGCGCAGGCGGCGGACGAGATCGTGGACCCGAAGCGGGTCGTGCGACAGGTACGCCGGGCCGGGATGGACCGGCGCGAGGTTCTCGACCGCCACCGTGATCCCGAGGGCGTGCGCACGCCGGCCGAGCCGGGCGAGCGCGCGCTCCTCACCCTCGGCGCGCAACCGCGACCGCTCGCCCGCGGGGCCGTCGGCGTCCAGGTGGTTGAGGGCGTGGTAGGCGACGATCTCGGCCCGCGCCTCGACGGCGTAGTCGAGCAGCCCGTCGAACGCCCGGTCGTGATCCAGGGCGCCGAGCGACAGGTCGTCGGGCCCGTGGAGCAGCAGCCGCAGCCCGGTCGGCTCCAGGGCGGCACGCACGCCGCGCGCGTGGCGCCGCAGCCGCTCGCGGTCGCAGAGCATCCCGCGCGGCGGGGTGTGGATCTGCACCCAGCCGTAGCCGGCGGCCTCGACGCCCTTCAGCATGGTGGTCGTCGGCCAGTGCTGGCGGTGGACGTTCAACCCCAGTCGGGGCGACAACTCCGTCGTCGATGCGGAGTGATGGTCGTGGGTGTTCATGGCCGGAGGTTCCTCCCGCCCGGCCCGCGCCCCGTGACCGACCGGTGATCAGCGGGTGAAGATGGTGTGATCGGCGACGGTGCCGCCGCGCGCGCTCAGACCGGGGCCTGCTCCTCGAACGCCTCGAGCGCGGCGTATGCGTCCTCGACCGCCCGCTTGGCCGCCGTGTGCTTCGCGGTCGACTTGGCCGACTCGTACTTGGTCGCCCACGCCTCGGGAGCCGCCAGCTCCTCCTCGACGGCGACCAGCGCAGCCTCGGCATCCTCGACGGCCTTCTCGAGCTTGCTCTGCAGCTTCAACCGGTTCTTCGACGGCGCCTTCGGAGCCGCCCCCGATCCGGAGGAGCCGTTCGCCGGAGGGGTCCGGACGTCCCCCGGAGCGGCGTCCGACGCGGAGCGTCGCAGCGCGGGGGGATGTCCGGACCCCTCCCCCGCAGCAGAAGCCGCCGAGCTCCTCTTCAGGGCACGGCCGTCGGGCCCCCGCTCCTCGCTGCCGAACCGGGCGCTCGCCCGGCCCATCGCCGGCGGCACCGGCACGTCGGAGTCGTCGATCCCGGCCGCCCGCCGCGCCTGACGCTCCGCGAAGTACTCCTGCCACCCGCCGACGTAGCTGCGCAGACCGAAGCGCTCGACCGCGATCGTGCGGCTGCCGACCGCCTCCAGGAGCGCACGGTCATGGCTCACGAGGATGAGCGCGCCGTCGAAGGACGTCAGCGCGTCCTCCAGCGCCTCGCGGCTCTCGAGGTCGAGGTGGTTGGTGGGCTCGTCGAGGATCAGGACGTTGGCGCCCGAGGCGACCAGGATCGCCAGGGAGAGCCGCTGACGCTCGCCACCGCTGAGCCCGTCGAGGGGCTTCTCCTGCTCCTCACCGCTGAAGAGGAACTTGCCCAGCAGCGAGCGGGCCTCGCCCGGATTCAGGCCGGTGCGCTTGACGGCGGCCTCCGCGACGGTCCGCGCCCCGTCCTTCTCGAGCTCGTCGCCGTGCTGGGAGAGGTAGCCGACCTTCACGTTGTGCCCGGTCTTCAGCTTGCCCGCGTCGAACGGCCGCTGCCCGGTCAGCGCGCTCACGAGCGTCGACTTGCCGGTGCCGTTGGAGCCCACGAGGGAGACGTGCTCCCCGCGCTCCAGCCACAGCTCGGCGTCGTGCAGCAGCACCTTCGGCGGCTCGCCCACCTCGAGGTGGGCGCCCTCGAGCTCGAAGATGACCCGCCCGGTCCGCTCGGCCTTCTTGAACTGGAAGCCCATCTCGCGGGTGTCACGCGGATCGCGCGTGATCCGCTCGATCTTGTCCAGCGCCTTCACGCGGGACTGCGCCTGCTTGGCCTTCGACGCCTTCGCCCGGAAGCGCTCGACGAACGCCTCCATCCGCGCGATCTCCGCCTGCTGCTTCTCGATCGCCCGACCGAGCGCCAGCTCGCGGGCGGCCTGCTCCTTGCGCCAGGTGTGCCACGTGCCCTTGAAGAAGCGGGTCCGTCCCGCCTCGATCTCCAGGACGCACGTGCCGACCGCTTCCAGGAACCAGCGGTCGTGGGCCACCATGATGACCGCGGCGTCGAGCGAGATGAGCTTCTGCTCCAGCCATTCCAGCGACTCGATGTCGAGGTGGTTGGTCGGCTCGTCGAGCAGCAGCAGGTCGGGGGCGGCGGCGAGTGCACGAGCCAGCGAGGCGCGGGTGATCTGCCCCCCGGAGAACGTGTGCAGCGGACGGTCCAGATCCGCGTCGACGAAGCCGAGGCCGTGGATGACCGAGTTCGTCGCCTCGCGCCAGCCGTAGCCGCCGGCCGCCTCGAACCGCGCCTGCACGTCCGCGTAGCGGGAGAAGACGGACTCGTCGCCCTCCCCCATCCGCGCTTCGAGCTCGCCGAGCTGCGCCTCGAGCTGCAGCGGCTCGGTGCACGCCGACAGCACGTAGTCGCGAAGCGTCACGTCCTGGTCCCGCGGCGGCCGCTGGTCGTGCAGCACGACCTTGCAGTTCTTCTCCAGGACGAGCTCACCGCCGTCGAACGACGTCTCCCCGGCGAGCATCCGCAGGAGGGTGGTCTTGCCCGCCCCGTTGCGGCCCGCGATCGTCAGGCGGTCCTTGCGCTCGAGCTTGAACGACACGCCCCGCAGCAACGGGGCGCCCGCCATGTCCTTCCCGAGGTCTGAGGCGATCATCACGGCCATCGCCTCCGATGGTAGGAGG
>NZ_JBFIGP010000126.1:0-10193 GCF_041602235.1 Paraconexibacter sp. | reverse complement strand
TACGACCCCAACGTCCGTGCGTCGTTCCGGGGCGTGGTGGCACTCGCCATCGAGGGAGTGAGCCGCCACATCCGCGAGGGGCAGAAGGCCGGGACGGTCCGCGCTGGGCTCGATCCGAAGCGCACCGCTGCCTGGCTGACCTGGATGACCGAGCGGGGCCACTACGAGATGGTGTCGGAGGCGAGCAAGCCGGAGCTTGCGAAGCTCGTGAAGGCCCAGGCCGACGTGGTCTGGTTCACGTTGTACGACGGCGTCCGGGCCACGGGCGACTGAGGGCGGCCGCCGCGCTCCGGGGGCGGGTCCCGGTCGCGGTGGTGGCGGCACGCGGTAGTACGTCGGTCAGGGCGCCCGGTCTACCTGTTCGGACATATTGTTCGATACGCTGCGGCTCCAGGCGCCCGCCGAGTCGATCGGCGTGCGCGACCGCCAGGAGAGGACCGACGCGATGAGCACCACCCCCGTCACCAGCGATCGCCCCGAGCCGGTGCAGGCCGCACCCGACGCGACGACGATGTGCGAGGCGTTCCAGGCCACGGCTCAGCGCTTCGCCGACGAGGTGGCCCTGCGCACCCCGGACGGCGCCACCGAGATCACGTTCGCGCAGTACGCGGATCGCGTGCGCTCGATCGCCGCCGGGCTGGCGGCCGTCGGAGTCGGGCGCGAGGACACCGTGGCGCTGATGATGTCCAATCGGCCGGAGTTCCACCTCGCCGACAACGCGGCCGTCCACCTGGGCGCAACCCCCTTCTCCGTCTACGCGACCTCCTCGCCCGAGCAGATCGCCTACCTGCTGCGGGACGCCGCGAGCCAGGTCGTCGTCGCCGAGGAGGCCTTCGTGCCGCGCATCCTCGCCGCGCGCGGCGACGCCGCCCAGCCCTCGACCATCGTGTGCATCGACGGACGCCCTGACGGCACCATCTCCCTCGAGGAGCTCGAGGCGGGCGGGTCGAAGGACTTCGACTTCGAGGCGGCATGGCGGGCGGTCGAGCCCGACGACGTGCTGACGTTGATCTACACCTCCGGGACGACCGGCCCGCCCAAGGGCGTCGAGTTGACGCACGCCAACATGCTCGCCCAGTGCGCCGCCGCCGGGCACGTGCTGCCCTTCCGCCCAGGCGCGACGATGACGTCCTACCTGCCGTCGGCGCACATCGCCGACCGCTGGTCGTCGCACTACAGCCAGATGGTCTACGGCATCCAGGTCACCTCCGTGCCAGACCCCCGCGCGGTTGCCGCGGTGCTCCCGCAGTTGCGCCCGACGATCTGGGGTGCCGTCCCCCGGGTGATCGAGAAGATCAAGGCGGCCCTCGAGGCCGGGATCGCGGCCGAGCCCGACGACGCCAGGCGTGACGCGGTCCTCGGCGCGATCGAGGTCGGTCGCCAGGTCGTACGGCTCCAGCAGGCCGGCGAGGCCGTGCCGGAGGACCTCGCGGCCCGCCACGCCGCGCTCGACGCCGCGGTGCTGGTCAAGCTGCGGGAGAAGCTCGGCCTCGACCAGGCCGAATGGATCATCGTCGGCGCCGCTCCGCTCGCCCCGGACGTGCACGAGTTCATGCTGGCGATCGGCCTGCCCCTCACCGAGCTGTACGGCATGTCGGAGGCGGCGTGCTGCATCAGCTCGGCGCCCGCGGAGCAGGCCCGGATCGGCAGCGTCGGCCCGGCGTTGCCCGGGATCGAGGTCCGCCTCGCGGACGACGGCGAGCTCCTGGTCCGCGCGCCCACGGTCATGAAGGGCTACCGCAACCGTGCCGAGCAGACCGCCGAGGCCGTGGACGAGGACGGCTGGCTCCACACCGGCGACATCGCCACGATCGACGACGAGGGGTACGTTCGGATCGTCGACCGCAAGAAGGAGCTGATCATCAACGCGGGCGGCAAGAACATGTCGCCCGCCAACATCGAGAACACGATCAAGAGCGCGCACCCGCTCATCGGGCAGGTCGTCGTCATCGGGGACCGGCGTCCGTACAACGTCGCGTTGATCGTCCTGGATCCCGACTTCGCGGCGGCGTACGCCACCAAGGCCGGGCTCGGCGACCCTTCGGTGTCCGCCGTCGCCCAGGACCCCACGGTCAAGCAGCTCATCGCCGACGCGGTGGAGGAGGCCAACCAGCGACTGGCCCGCGTGGAGCAGATCAAGAAGTTCGAGCTCCTGGCCGAGGAGTGGCTGCCCGGCGGTGACGAGCTGACCCCGACGATGAAGCTCAAGCGCAAGCCGATCGACGCCAAGTACGACGAGACGATCGAGGCGCTGTACGCAGCATGAGCAGTGCCGATGCGGTGAGGCTGCCGAGCACCATCGGGGTGCTCGGCGCCGGGCAGATGGGGGCGGGTATCGCGCAGCTCGCCACGCAGACCGGGGCGCGGACCCTGCTCTACGACCCCGATCCGGCTGCACGCGAGCGGGGCCGATCCCAGATCGCCGCAGGACTGGACCGGCTCACTGCCAAGGGACGACTCGACGCCGAGGAGCGCGACGCCGCCCTCGCACGGGTCGTCGCGATCAGCGAGATCGCCGAACTGGCGCCCTGCGGCCTCGTCATCGAGGCCGCTCCGGAGCGCCTGGACCTCAAACGCGACCTGCTGCAGCAGGTCGCGGCGGCGGTCGCCCCCGACGCCGTCATCGCGACGAACACGTCGTCGCTCTCGATCACGGAGATCGCGGTGTCGATCCCCGGCCCTGAGCGGGTGGTGGGCCTGCATTTCTTCAACCCGGCCCCCGTGATGCGCCTCGTCGAGGTCGTCGCGGGGCTGGCGACCGCTGCGCCGGCACTCGCCGTCGCACGTGCCGTCGGTGAAGCCATGGGCAAGCACGTGATCGACGCGACCGACATCGCCGGCTTCCTCGTCAACCGCGTCAACCGCCCGTTCTTCCTGGAGGCACTCCGCGTGCTGCAGGAGCGGATCGCGACCGTCGAGCAGATCGACCGGATCATGAGGCTGGGCGGCGGGTTCCGGATGGGGCCCTTCGAGCTGATGGACCTGATCGGGATCGAGACGAACCACGCGGTCGCCGAGTCGTTCCTGCGCCAGACCTACGGCGAGCCGCGCTACCGGCCCTCGCCGATCGCCGCCCAGTTGATCGCTGCCGGTCGGCTCGGGCGCAAGACCGGCGTCGGCTGGTACGCCTATCCCGAGGGCGGCGGGCCGCCGGTCCGCGAGCCGGATCCTCCGCGGCCCGAGGGGGGCGGCGGTGACGGCCGGCTCGTCGTGGTGCTGGGCGATACGCCGGTGGCCGCCGATCTGCGCGGTGCCGCGGAGCAGGCCGGTTTCGCGATCGGTGACGGCGGCACGCAGCAGGACGCGTGGCTGGTCCTCGACGCCGGCCGGCGGCCGGGCGCGGGGACCGGGCCTCGGGCGGTGCTCGTCGACGGCGTGTCCCTGCACCGGTGCGCGCCGCACGCCGCGGGCTTCGGTGCCTTCGGACCGCTCGCCGACGCCGGCCTGGTGGAGGTCACCAGGACACCGCTCACCGAGCCGCTGGCGATCGAGCGCCTGCAGCAGTTCGTCCACGCCCTGGGGAAGTGCTCCGAGCCCGTCTCCGACGGGCCGGGTCTCGTACTGGCGCGCATCGTCGCCTGCGTCATCAACGAGGGCGCGTTTCTGATCGGGGAGGGGGGCGGCAGTCCGGACGACGTCGACACCGGTCTCGAGCTGGGCCTCAACTACCCCCGTGGCCCGATCCGCTGGGCTGACCTGGTAGGGGGCGCACGCGTCCTTGACCTGCTCGACGGCCTCGCCGACGAACGCCGTGAGGAGCGCTACCGTGCCGCCCCCCGGCTGCGCGCGCGTGTGGCGATCGGCGCCAGGCTGGCGGGGTAGGGTCGCGACCCATGACCACCCCATCAGTCGAACCGCTCGTACGTGCGGTGTACGCCGCGCTCGCGGTCGGCGATGCGGACGCGCTGGACGCCGTGCTCGCCCCGGACTTCGTGGGCGAGGTGGCGGACGGGATGCCCGTCGGCGCGGGGCGTCACGAGGGGCCGCAGGCGATGCGTGAGCACGGGTGGTGGGCGATCGGGCGGCGCTACGCGGTGCTCGCGGAGCCCGAGGAGTTCGTGGGGTGCGGGGACGGGCGGTTGCTCGTCACGGGTCGGTACCGCGGCACCCGCCGCGCGGATGGGTTCGCGGTGGACGCTGCCTTCACCCACCTCTGGACATCGCGCGACGGACGTCTGACCGCACTGACGCAGGTGACCGACACCGCGAGGTGGACGCCGTGAGCGCAGACGCCCGGGTGGGCCTCTCGGTGGACGACCGCGTCGGCCTGGCCGAGCTGCGCCTCGAGCGCCCGGACGCCGGGAACGCGATCGATCCCGCGTGGGTGAGCGCGTTCAGGTCGGTGGTCGAGCAGATCGCCGTCCGCGCCGAGGACGGCGGCGACGGGCGCGTGCGCGCGGTGCTCATCTCCGCGGCGGGCAGCGCCTTCACGGTCGGGGGAGATCTGCGGCACTTCGCCGCGCACCGCGAGGACCTCGCTGCCGAACTCAACGCCATGGTGCCGCCGTTCCACGACGCGTTGCTGCGGCTGGCCGAGTTGCCGGTGCCGGTCGTCGCCGCCGTCCAGGGGCCGGTCGCGGGGGGAGGCCTCGGTCTGGCCTGGTGCTCGGACGTGGTGCTCGCCGCGCCGCAGGCACGGTTCGCCACCGGCTTCCACTTGCTCGGGCTCAGCGGTGACGGGGCCTCGTCGTGGTGGCTGCCCAGGCTCGTCGGTCTTCGGCGAGCCCAGCAGATGCTGTTGCAGGGGCGCGTGCTCGACGCCGATGAGGCTCTGGAGTGGGGTCTGATCAGCGAGGTGGTGCCGTCGGACGAGCTCGCCGCCCGCGCCCGGTCGGTCGCCGTGGGACTCGCGGAGGGGCCGACGCTCGCTCTGGGGCGGATCCGGGCGCTGCTGCGTGACGCCTCCGAGACGACGCTGGCCGAGCACTACGCACGGGAGGCCCGGGAGATCGTCGCGTGCGGTGACACCCGGGACGCCGTCGAGGGCACCGCGGCCTTCGCTGAGCGTCGACCGCCCGAGTTCCGCGGCCGGTAGCGGGACGCCACCGCGCGCCTACGTTTTGTACGGACACTATGTCCGATATACTGCCCGCTCGTCCGGCTCGCAACGCGCCGGGACGCCATCGAGAGGAGTCGTATGCGGGATGCGGTGATCGTCGAGGCCGTGCGCACGCCGGTCGGGAAGCGGAACGGGGGATTGTCGACGGTGCATCCGGTCGACCTCTCGGCGCATCTCCTGCGGTCCGTCGAGGAGCGCACCGGCATCGATCCGGCTGTGGTGGACGACGTCGTGTGGGGCGTGGGGGCGCAGGTGGGCGACCAGTCCTTCAACGTCGCCCGTAGCGCGGTCCTGGCCGCTGGCTGGCCGGAGTCCGTGCCCGGCGTGTCGCTGGACCGACAGTGCGGCTCCTCACAGCAGGCCGTGCACTTCGCGGCCGCCGGTCTCGTGGCCGGGCACTACGACGTCGTCGTAGCGGGTGGCGTCGAGTCGATGTCCCGCGTGCCGATGGGGGCTTCGGCCGAGGGCGGCGAGCCCTACGGGCCGCGGATGATCGCGCGCTACGACGGCGTCGTGCCGAACCAGGGCGTGGGCGCCGAGATGATCGCCGAGCGCTGGGGCTTCACCCGCACGGAGCTCGATGAGTACGCGCTCGGCTCGCACGACCGGGCCGCGGCGGCGATCGACGCCGGGCGGTTCGCCGCGCAGATCGCCCCGGTGACCCTCGAGGACGGCACCGTCGTCGACACCGACGAGGGGGTTCGTCGTGGCGGCACCGTGGAGTCGCTCGGGCAGATCCGGTCGGCCTTCAAGGAGGACGGGACCGTCACCGCCGGCAACGCGTCGCAGATCAGCGACGGCGGTGGCGCCCTGCTGATGACGACGTCCGTCAAGGCAGCGGAGCTGGGCCTGACGCCCATCGCGCGCGTGCACGCCGCGGTGCTCGCCGCCAGCGATCCGGTGATCATGCTGACCGCGCCGATCCCGGCGACGGAGAAGGTCCTCGCGAAGGCGGGGCTCGGGCTTCAGGACATCGACTGCTTCGAGGTCAACGAGGCGTTCGCGTCGGTCGCGCTGGCGTGGCTGGCCGAGACCGGGGCCGACCGCGAGAAGCTGAACCCCAACGGCGGGGCGATCGCCCTGGGGCACCCGATCGGCGGCTCCGGCGCCCGGATCATGACCACGCTCGTGCACCATCTGCGCGACACCGGGGGTCGCTACGGACTGCAGACGATGTGCGAGGGCGGCGGTATGGCGAACGCGACGATCGTGGAGGCGCTGTGACGGGAGAGCTGGACGGGAAGGTGGCGATCGTCACCGGGGCGGGCCGCGGGATCGGCGAGCAGGCTGCTCGCAAGCTGGCCGCCGCCGGGGCGCACGTCGTGGTGAGTGATCGGGACGGGGATGAGGCCGCGACCGTGGTCGACGCGCTCGCGACGCCGGGTATCGCCCACGTGGGCGACCTCACGGCCCCCGGCGTCTGCGAGGACCTCGTGCAGTCGGCGGTCGATGCCTACGGTCGCCTCGACATCGTCGTCAACAACGCGGGGTACGCCTGGGACGGGCCTATCCACAAGGTCTCCGACGAGCAGTTCCAGGCCATGCTCGACATCCACACCGTGGTGCCGTTCCGTGTCCTGCGAGCCGCGGCGCCGCACTTGCGCGAGCCGGCGAAGGCCGAGCGGGCGGAGGGGCGGGAGGTCTTCCGCAAGGTGGTCAACGTCGTGTCGCTGGCCGGGGTGATGGGCAACGCGGGTCAGGTGGCCTACGCCGCCGCCAAGGGCGGGGCGGTCGGACTCACCCGCGCCCTCGCCAAGGAGTGGGGCGGCCACCGGATCAACGTCAACGCGGTGGCGTTCGGCCTCATCGAGACCCGCCTGACGGCGGACCTCCCCGAAGCCGCGCGGCAGGGCCTCGCCCAGCACATCCCGCTGGGACGGGGCGCCACGGCCGACGAGGCCGCGCGCGGGATCTACTACCTCTGCTCACCGGGGTCGGACTACGTGCACGGGCAGACGCTGAACGTCAGCGGCGGGCTGTCGGTCGGGATGGCGGGCTGAGTCCGGGCGGGGGCCGCCGACGGCACCGGGGCCGCGGTCAGGCCACGGTGCCCCGCGCGTACCAGGCGCGGGCGTCGAGCGAGAACGGGCCGTCCGGGAGCTGCGCGCGGCACCCCTCGCGCACGGCGGTCTGCTCGTCGGCGTCGAGGCCGGCGAGCGCGACGCCGGCCGGGCCCACCGCGAGCGTGAACGGCTGCCAGAAGTCGTCGAAGTCGGCGTAGTCGGCGCTGACGGTCAGCGTCCCGCCGGTGACCTCGGTCAGCCCGGCACGTTCGAGCCGGTCGGCGATGTCGCCCTCCCACGTCCCGGCGCGCCGATCCTCGCCCGCGGAGTCCGGCCGCACCGCGCGCACGGCCGTCCAGAAGGTCCGGAGCATCGTCATGCCGCCCGTCTGGATGTCCCACATGCACAGGGCGACCGTGCCGCCGGGCCGCGTGACCCGCGCCATCTCGCGAACGCCCTGGTCGGGGTCGGCCATGAACCCGATGACCAGGCAGGCGAGCGCGGCGTCGAAGGTCCCGTCGTCCCACGGGAGGTGCTCGGCCGTGCCCTCCCGGGCGTCGACCCCGGGGTTCCGCGCGGCGCACGCGGCGACGAACTGCGCCGCCGGGTCGACCGCGGCGACCCGCTCCGCGCCGGTGCGGGCGACGAGCTCGGCGGTCAGCCCGCCGGGGCCGCAGCCGACGTCGAGGGCGTGCTGCCCCTCCCGGACGCCGGCGGCGTCCGCGAGCGCCGCGGCGAGAGGCGGTGTGTAGCGCCCCATGAAGCGGTCGTAGTGCTCGGCGGGGGCGGCGAACTGGGGAGAATCAGGCATGGCTTCGTAGGACTCGGTGGTTGCGAGTGTGCGCCCTCGCGGCGGCTCTGGCAAGTGCGGCGCGCGTCGGACGACTTCAGTGCGAGCCCTGATGACGGGTGCGTCCTCCCGGTCTACGGTGAGCGCATGCGCTCAACCGCCCTGTGTGCCGCTGTCGCCCTGGCCTCCGTCGTCGCTCCCACCGTGGCGCACGCGGCACCTGCGTCCGAGCCGTGGGTGGCCCGGCACAACCTGACCTCGGGTCAGTACCAGGCGGCGTTCACGACGTTCACCGGCGCAGGCTTCCGTCTGGCCTCGGTGAGCGGTTACGTCGCAGCGGGCAGAGTCCGCTACGCCGCGGTGTGGCGCAAGGGCGAGGGTCCGCCGCAGACCGCTCGTCACGGGCTTACCGCTGCCGCCTATCAGCAGGCGTTCGATCAGAACGCGAAAGCCGGGTGGCGGGTTGTCGCGGTCAACGGCTTCGCAGCCGGATCGAGCGACCGGTACACGGCGATCTGGGAGCAGCGGACGGGACCGCCACTCATCGCGCGTCACCGGCTGACGCCCTCGCAGTACCAGTCGACGTTCGACGACCTGACCAAGCAGGGCTACCGCCTGCTGCACATCAGCGGCTACACCGTGGGCGGCGCGCCGCGGTACGCAACGATCTTCGAGAAGTCGACGGGCCCCTCCGGCGTGACCCATCACGCGCTCACCGCCTCCCAGTACCAGGCTCATTACACGAAGTACGCGAAGGCCGGGTATCGCCTCAAGCACGTGAGCGGCTACCACGTGAGCGGCAAGGATCGTTACGCGGCCATCTGGGAGAAGGTCCCCGGGCCTGTTGCGCGTGCGCGCAACGGCATCCCCGCCGCGCGGTACCAGCGCGTATTCGACGTCGATCGCTACGAGGGGTATGCGCCCACGCTCGTCCAGGGCTTCGCGTCCGGCAGCACCGTCCGCTTCAACACCGTCTGGCAGAGCCCGTTCCGCGCGCAGGACCTGGCCACGATCCGAGGCACGGTCGGTGCCTTCCTGAAGAAGGCCGACGTGGCCGGCCTGTCCGTGGCGATCGCCAAGGACGGTCGTCTGCTCTACGCCGCCGGGCTGGGCCTCGCCGACCGCGACAACAAGACTTCTCTGGACGTCCACCACCGTCTGCGGATCGGAAGCATCTCGAAGTCGATCACTGCGGTGGCTGTCTACAAGATCATCGAGGAAGGCCGTCTGCCCGGGGGAATGGGGCGGCGTGTGTTCGGCCCTGGGGGAATCCTGTCAGACGTCCCGGTGCCCGCCTCGATGAAGCCGCTGGAGGACGCGACGATCGGACAGTTCCTCTCGCACACCGCGGGGCTTCCGGGACAGAACAGCGGCTACAACGTCAACGACCCGATCGACTGTGCCGCCGGGAACTTGAACCAGCGCATCGCATTCGAGCTCGATCAGCACGCGAAGGCATCGTCGGCCATGGGGCGCCCGCCCCTCCTCGGCGCGCCCGGTGAGCGGGAGGACTACTCCAACTTCAGCCACATCGTCGCCGAGGCGGTCATCGAGCGCATCGTCAAGGCGCCGTACGAGACCTACGTGCGCGCCCGCGTGTTCGCGCCGTCCGGCATCAAGGCGCCACGCCTCTTCAAGATCGGCGCCTACGACCCGAAGCGCGGGGAGTCCAAGCACTACACGAACACGGGCGCGATGCACGAGTGGCCGACATCGCTGAGTTGCGAGTCGAAGCCTCCGGGCACCGGCGCCGGCGGCTGGGCGATGTCCGCCCTGGATCTCCTGCGGTGGTTCGTCAGTGTCGACGGACGGCCCGAGCGGGAGATCCTCAGCCCGATCTCGATCGAGGACATGCTCACGCGTTCGACCCTCGCGAACGGTCAAGAGACCGGGTACGGCCGCAGCTGGATCCTGGACGACCGGGACTGGTGCGGCACGACCGCCCCTATCACCCACGGCCACAACGGCGGCCTCACCGGGGCGTTCTCCAACCTGTTCCAGCTCGACAGCGGCTACAGCCTCGCAGTCATCGGCAACCAGACCGCCAAGACGTGTGACGCCGAGTCGGTCGGCCGCCTGGTCTCCGTGCTGGACAAGATCGACTGGCCGGAGCACGACCTCTTCTGACCCGGATTCGACGCACGACACGAGATCGGACAAACTGTCCGGTCAGTTCGTAGGTTCTGTTAGGCTTTCGCCTCATGAGCCTCGTCGAACGCGACGCCCCCGACTGGGGGGCCCTCATCGAGTACGACCGCGTCCACGGGTCGCTCTACACCGATCCCGACGTCTACGCGGCCGAGCTCGAGCGCATCTGGTACCGGACCTGGGTGTTCGTCGG